>JAJRPE010000215.1 GCA_024280935.1 Candidatus Hydrogenedentota bacterium | reverse complement strand
TGCCACGCACCGTGTGCATTCAGGTAAAGTCGCTGCCGGGTGTGGGGGTACTGTATTTCGAGCCAGGGAGGAACGGGTGTTTCCGAGTCCGAATACAGGAAAAACACATAAGTACGGGAACTGCCATTACGCTCGTGGCGGACGTTCTGTAAAACCTGCCCCTCGGGCGTTTTCAGCAACACAGGCAACACGGCATCCCAGGCATCCCAAGGCGCGCCCAGTTCAAAAACCAGATGCACCGTCCCTCCCGACAGGGTCAGTGCGGTTGGATGACCGCGCCACTGGGCAACAGGCCGCGTGCCAATTTCTTTAACATCCTCTTGATAGCCGTTCCAGGCGGGGCGGCTCGCCGCACATCGTCGGGCCAGTTCATCGGAAGCGAGTTCCCTGCTATTAAGCAGCGTGAAGGCGGCGACAAGGAAGAGGAAAAGCACCCCGGTCAACGTCAGCGCGAAGCGCCAAAATCGATTTCCAGACACTACCGATCACTGCGGCGCCGGTCTACAAAGACGACGCTTCGCGCTTCCTTCGGGTGGGCCATTTGGCGAACCTGCGCCAGCACCTCGAAAACTTTCTTAGCGCTCTTGAATCCACGAAACTGGGTGTGGGCCACACCAACAGAAAGCGCCATAATCTTGCAGCGAACTTCCTTCTTGTGACGATCAATGGCCTTAATGTAGCCTTTCTTCAACTCTTCGGGTGTATAAAGGGACTCGACTTTACTATCAAACTGTTCACACAGATTGGAAGTAAAACGCTCGTGGTCTTCCATTTTCAGCGATATCACGAAGTGTTCGCCCCCCATGTGGGCAACGAAACTCTCATAAAAGCCCATGTTGCGCGTCAATCCCACCAGCAGCTTCGACATAAATTCGAGAGCCTGCTGCTGTCCATCCGCACCACGATTGGCACAAAAGGCCTTGTAGCCGATCATATCGACGTAAACCACCGCGATTGCCGTATCGCGGGCGAGAAGATGATTAATCTCCCGTTTTACCGCGTCGGTGCCAAGTAATTTGGTGACCCGATTCCGGTTGGCGAGGGACTCCGTGAGCGCATTGAGCGACGCAATCTTATCCATGAGCCGCTCCAGCTTAAAGGGCTTCACCAGATAATCATCGGCCCCTTGCTCCAGTCCATGCAGGATTTCAGGCTCTTCCCCCAAGGCGGTAAGCACAAGAATGGCGTGCTTATAAAGCTCCGGGTCCTTTCTCATGCGACGACAGATTTGATAGCCCGTAACTCCAGGCAGCATGATATCCAGTATGGAGATATCCGGTTTCACCTTTTTGGCAAACTCGAAGGCCCCCTCCCCCGTGTTAATAACGTGGGTTTCGTGGCCCTCAGCGGTCAGTTTGGTCTTGATAAGCTCGGAGAGATCGACATCGTCGTCTACCAATAGAATTCTGCTCATTCATCGTATCCTGTAGGTTACCCTGCCCCGCAAGCACTGCGCTCCCAGATTCATTATACAAAAAGATCACGGGAATGGCGAATTATACGCAAATTTTGCGGAGTCGCTGTTGGGTCTGTCAGCCAAGAGCACGGCCTATGACTTTTTTACGGAAAGATGATTGTAAGCCATCGGAATCCTGTGGTAGTATCTGACAGTAGGTAAATCGATACAGGAGTCCCTTGATGATGCGATATTTTTACGGTTTGACCGTTATTGTTGTGCTGACATGCCTTGCTGGCTGCAAAGATCCAGAGCCTGCGGAACCCGTCGTCGAAAAACCGCCGCCGAAGACCGCAGGGCAAATCCACGGAGAATACAAGAAGGCCCTGCAGCCGCTCTTCAGCGCCGCCGCCCAAAATACCCCCTTTGGTGATGGCGATAAGGCTGCGATTATCAGCGCGTTCAGAACCGTGCGAGGTCAATATTCGGACCCCTATGAGATCAACGAGCCGGAGGCAAAGGCCAAGATCGAAAAGGATGTATCGAATAGCATTAAAGCCGCCAAACGGGCGGAGCAGTGGTATGCATTGGATGGGCTTCTGGATGTACACAAAATGCTGCGCCCCGACAGCCAGGTACACACCGCCATCCGCAGGCGCACTGATCTCATGCTGGCCCGGCCCTGGGTAAAATGCACCGGATTTGCAACGATAGGCCAGGAAGATTTGCTGTCCTTTCTGGAAATAACCGACCCCAAGACCAAGATTACGGATACGTTTCGCGTCCATGAGGGTGAAGAGTTTTATCCCGATGCCGAAGGCAAGAGTCTGCTCAAGCTCATCAAGGTCATCGGCGCCCAGTCCGCCATCGAGATGGAGTATTTGGTCTTGCCTGGTGAAACCTGGATAATTCCTGGTCCCAAGAACAACTAAGGTGGTCGGACCACAACCGAGACTTATGGTTCCGTCCCTCCCTCGTCCAGGAAACCCCTTGTTATTGGTAGCGGTTCTTACGGACTAAGGCGCTACGCTTCGTACGGGACCTTGCCTGGAAGAAGTGGCACCTGCGGTGCAGCGAGCGAATTCGCATACAGTCGTTACAGCCATGTGGCATGAGCGACCGCCCCGAAGGGGTCCAACAGGTTAGCCCAAGGCAACGCCCTGGGTCAGAATGTAGAAACAATTAACAGCCCTGAAAGGGCGAAACCGTGGCCGTGATGTGCTTCTATTCCGCCCTTTCAGGGCATTGGTTTTCTAGTTCCTTTTTTCCCAGGACGCTGCCCTGGGCTAACCTGTTGAGGCCTTTCAGGCCGAAAACGACATCGCAAACTCATAATTTATTGTCGATACCAGGGCGCTAAGATGAGCAAAAAACAATTTATCGCCGTCGTTGTGAGCGCCACGGTTTTTCTGGGTTTCCTGGCCTACGCCAACACCTTCTCGGGCGACTGGGTATGGGACGATGTATCTTCGGTGCTACTGCATGAGAACGTCCAGCAGCCCGGCAAGCTCTTTCAGTTATTTCGCGAAGATCAACACGCCTTTGGCCGGGGCGAAGGCCGTTTCTTTCGCCCGCTGGTATCGGCAAGTTTCATGCTCGATTTCTGGCTGTCCTACAGCCCGACACTTGACGGTGCGGAGTTGAAGGGCTACCCGGATGTAAAGCCCTTCTTCTTTCACCTGACCAACATCCTCTGGCACATCGGAGCGGCCATACTGCTCTTATTCCTGCTTGCGCGGCTCCAGGCCCCCCGAATAATTCAAGCGGTCGTACCGATGCTCTTCGTGCTTCACCCCATGCATACGGAAGCCGTCGCTTATATAAGCGGGCGCGCCGATATGATGTCCGCCACGTTCATTTTTGGCGCGCTGCTCTGCGCCAGCGTCGATGCCAGCGGTGCCAAGCGCATCGTCGCCGCCGTCGGAAGCGGGCTGCTCTTTGCTCTGGGCTTGTGCAGCAAGGAATCCACCTTGATTTACCCGGTGCTGCTGGCCTTGCTCATCGTATTGCGCCCGCAGTCGGATGGCACCGCCCCGAACAAAGCCATTTGGAAAGCGCGCAGCTTGCCCCTGCTTGTCGCCCCGGTCGTCCTTGTCGGCTATTTTGCATGGAAGTCATTCATGGTCACTCTGGGAGCTGGCGGAGGAAGCGGGGATTCGGGCTTATCTCAACGTCTCATAGAAACCTGCCAGGCCTTCGCCTTCTACATCAAGACCCTCTTTGTGCCTACCGGCCTGCACATGGAGCAGACGCTGGCCGGAACACCGGTCTGGACGGCGGCTCTGGGACTACTTTGCCTTTCGGTCATCGTCGCGCTCTTGGTTTGGGCCTTCCGCATCGGGCACCGCCGCATTGCCCTCGGCTTCGCCTGGTTCCTGGCCGCCTGGCTCCCCATCTCCGGGCTGTATCCCCTGAACGCGCCCATGGCGGAGCACTGGATGTATGTGCCCATGGCCGGATTCTGGTGGGCCACGCTGGAACTGGCGCTTCTGTTCTCCAAGCGCATTGGTATGCGCCTTCTTATCCCAGGACTGGCCACGGTTCTTGCCTTGCTTTTCCTTTACGGCACGGTCCATCGCAACCGGGATTGGCGAAGCAATGAGGCCCTTTTCCGCGCCACCCTCGCGGAAAACCCGGATACGATTCGCGTCCACACAAACCTTGCGACCACCTACGACTATCTGGAGGGGAACCTGCCCGGTGCCCGCCGACACTATGAGGCGGTCCTGGCACGCTATGCGGCTGACGCAACGGTCTCGGGCGGCATTCTCCCCAACGAGATCCCCATTCGATTGTCGCTGGCCGAAGTCTTGTTGCGACAGGGCGCGTATCAAGAGGCGCTGCAACACTTCGGGCGCCTCGTGCCCCTCGCGCAAAATGACGCGTACAAACCGGAGGCAGCCCAGGCGACATTGGGTATGGGCCAGTGCCTTCTGGCATTGGGCAATTACGGGCAGGCTTCACGAGCAATCCAGCGCGCCATTTCTCTGGAACCGGGGTTGAGACAACGCGGCGTGGGTCTTCTGCGCGGTGCCCCCTTGCCCGACAACCGGTAGCGAAAGAAAAAAACATGCTCAAGCATACCCTCATCCACCCGGAAATCCTGGAGGCTATCGGCGCGGCGGGCCATGGTGCCCGCATACTTGTTGCCGATGGCAACTATCCGGCAAGCACCAAGTGCGGTGACAACAGTGCGTTGGTTTATCTGAACCTGACACCGGGTTCCCCAACCGTAACCGAGGTGCTCGACGCGCTCCTCACAGCGACTCCGGTGGAAGCTGCTTCCGTCATGGTACCCGACGAGGGGCCGGAACCGCCTGTTTTTTCCGAATTTCGCACGCGCCTCGCCGGAGTGGAGCTTAGCCCCTGCGGTCGCTTCGAGTTTTACGCCGAGGCGGGTAGTGCGGACACGTGCCTGACCATAATCACCGGTGAACAACGTATTTACGCCAATCTGCTGCTCACCATCGGGGTACGGCTCGGATAATTGCCTCATATATCGCAGTATTAGAACTTAGGCCGGCTTGGAACGGCTGCGAGGGCCAATAAATCTAACTCCAAACCGGGCTTATGGTTAGTCCGGCTAGGCCCGATAAAAAAAAACGAAATTTGGGTGGGAGATTTCTTGACACCTTGCCCAACCCATGCTAGAATGCCTCAGTTGATTACGCACCGGCGTAGTACAGTTATGTCTAACGTGGCAGGACCACAATCAGCACGTATGGTCTTGGCCACCCTTGGCAAGAAAGTTTTCTTGTTTTTCCGAATCTTTTGGGGAAGCAAGACACCAAACAAGTGACGGAGATTGGTTTCCATGGCTGACGACACAAATAACCCCGAAGAGAACCAAGACAATCTGGATACACCGGGTGATTCTGGTCTGGGCAATCTTCCTCCCTTGAGCGATTTCGATTCTGGTGGCATGGACTCCGATGGTGGTCTGCCTCCTCTGGGCGGCTTTGATTCGGGCGGGACACCCGTCGACTCCGCCGGTCTGCCTCCGATCAGCGACATTCAAGTAGAAACACCCCAGCCCACGGGCGGCAACGTCAAGCCCGCCCCGCCGGGATTCGACAGCGCGGTGACCGACACCTTCTCCAGTGGCACGCCCGGCATCGATACCCCCGCTGGTCAGACGCCTAGCGAAGGCTTGAGTCCCGTCGGTTCTGGATTCCAGGACTTGGCTGCGGACAGTGACTTTTCTCCCGAGACCCCCGAAATTGGCCCCGGCCCCGACTCCAACGTAGACACGCCCATGTTTGACAGCGCCTTTGGCGGTGGCAGCGGGTCTGGGTTTGGCAGCGGCACGGGTGCCCCGACCCAGGCCATGGAAACACCCATGTTTGGCCAGGCACCTGCGGGCGACCAGCCCGGCTTTGACGCGGGTGCTTTTGGTGCTGGCGGTGGCGCGCCCGATTTTGCTGCGGGAACTCCAGCCCCGGACTTCTCCCCCGATACCGACATGCGTGCGCCCGTAGGTGGCGGCATGCCTTCCGCATCGGAACCCGGCGCTGGCGGCAAGGGCGGAAGCAAAATGGCCCTCGTAATTGCGGCGGTTGTTGCGCTGGTTATCGGTATTGCTGCGCCCTATATTCCGGGTGTGTCGTCCGTTCTGCCGAATCCCATGAAGGAAGAGTTGCAGACGGCGAGTAGCCAAGTGTCCACCCTGCAAGCAGATGTCAGCGCAAAGCAGCGTGAAATCGACCGGCTCAAGAAGGCGGGCGGCGAGGATGGGGTTACTGTTTCTCCAGAAGAAGAAAAACGTCTTACTGAAGCTGTTTTGGGCTTAAACGAAAAGCTTAAGCTGGCCGAAGCCGAACTTACCGATAAGACGAAGCAGCTTGCAGCCCGGAAAACAGAGCTTGATACGAAGAATGATGAGTATCTGACGATTGAGGACAAGTACGACACCCTGAAAAGCGAGTTCTCTATTACGCAGGCCCGGCAGCGTGGTCTGGTATCCGAAGTTGACCGCCTGACCAGCCAGGTGGGCGCGTTGGAAGTGGCGGATGCCCGTCGCTCGGCCACGAAGTCTTCCTTGGAACATGCCGTGGATCGTCTCTATATCCAAGTCAAGGAAGGCCTTCCTTTGACCCCCGAGAAGTATGCTCGCAATGCCCGGATTGCTGCGGTTGAGTCGCTTCGCGAACAGCTCTCGGGTTCCAAGTGGGTCACGCCGGCACTTCAAGAGGCCTACACCAGCCTGTACCTCAAAGAATTGTCCATCGCCCAGTCCCAGGAATATTTCTACAGCAAGATTCCCGTCATCGATTCCTACGGCTCCCGCGTGCTCAAGTGGGCCGAGTGTGTAATGAACGGCAACCAGGGCGTGAGCTATCGTACCTTCGATGGCAAGAATATCGGTGTCTTCAGCAATCAGGGCACGGGCGAAAATCCCGCTTGGGGCTTCATGGAAGGCCTCATCCCCGTCACCAGGAAAGAAATCGAAAACAAGATCATCGCCAGCCGCGTTGAAGGCTTCGAGGAAAAAATACAGGCACTGGCCGAGCGCCAGCTTGCCATGGAAGACGGATCGGGATTTCAGCGGGCATTCAGTTCCCTCTAGTTTCCGTCTAATACCGTAAAGTTACGGACCGCGACATGAATCGTCATGTCGCGGTTTTTCTTTGCTTGTATCTATTACGGATATTCTATATTGGGATGGTGACAAGGCAGGCACCATGCTGCTACCATAGGGTCTCGTCTGGCGCAATTGCAGGTCAGCGACATTCTCTGTCCGCCTACGGCGAAAAATATTATCCAACGAAGCAAAAAACAAAGGAGTTCACATCCCCATGTCGATCATTGATCAATTGCTGGCTTTAATCGCCGAAATCAATCCCTTCATCGATCTCTTGAATGCACTTTTTGTGCTCTTGGGCTTTTTCGGCATCGCGATATAGCCTGATGCCCCAATGAGCTTATTGCACCCGTCGCTTTGCAGATAGCGGCGGGTGCTTTTTTGTGAATGTGGTTGTTAAAAATTCTCGTTGGCTGAACACTTTGGGGTGCTTGGGCTGCTACGACCTTAGCCGCACGAACCCGCGTGGCACCCGTAACGGTTTTATGAATACACAGTGAATTCAGCGATCCTGATCCCGATAGGGATTATGGGCAACTTTCAGGAAATGGGGATGGCACCTTTGGTGCTTGAAAAGATAGCTCCCCTTGTAAATAGTAACGATGGGTGCCACGGACAAGCCCGGTAGGGCTTGCCCGTGCAAAACAGGGAAACGGATACCCATTTGGGGCTATTGCCTGTTGGCCATGCTTTCCAGACACGGGCAAGGGCTGTCACCCCTTGTCCGTGGCACCCCGAATTTTTTTCCCAGCCTGAAGATTGCCACGCTGGAGTCAAAAAAGCGCCAAACCCAATTCCGCCGAACTCAGGAAGTCTGGAATTAGGACTCCTCCACGCTGATTTGTTATCCTGACGAGAGGCAGCTCCCGTGAACAGGCTTAGCGGGCGCAGCGCTGGAGGTAGTGCATTGCAACGCAGCAGACGACGAATAATTCAATTCTTAATTCCTGGAGTCCTGTCCCTGTCCCTGGCCTTGGTAGTGCCCTTGTGCCAAGCCCGCGCCGAGTCCCCGGATTTCACACGGCAGATAGCGCCCATTCTAGAAACCCACTGTTACCAATGCCATGGCCCGGAGAAGCGGAAGGGCGGCCTCCGCCTGAGCAACGAGAAGGACGCACGCCTGGGCGGCGACGACGGGCACTCGCCCTTCGTCGCAAATGGGGACGGTCTCATCCCCCTGCTTCAGCGCATCATGTCGGACGATGAAGACTTCCAGATGCCCCCCAAGGGCCCGCGTGTCCCTCAAGAAGACATTGACACCCTACGGGCGTGGATTGGGGCTGGTGCCTCGTGGAGCGCGAGCACAGCAAACAAAACGAATGCCGAAAAAGAGCCGTTCTGGTCCTTCAAGGCCCCGAAGCATCGAACACCACCCAACGTGAAGGACGTTGATTTGGGCAACAACGCTATCGATGCATTCGTTCTCAGGGCAATGAAAGAGCAGGGCCTAGCCCCCTCACCGGTGGCGGACCGCAACACCCTGATTCGTCGGCTTAGCCTCGATCTGCGGGGACTCCCCCCCACGCCCGACGAAGTAAGCGCTTTTCTCGCCGACACCCGCCCAGATGCCTACGAGGCCTTGGTGGAGCAATTCCTGGCTTCTCCCCACTATGGCGAGCGGCAGGCAGTCTCCTGGCTGGACGTGGCCCGCTATGCCGACACCAATGGTTATGAGAAAGACCGTCCCCGCAGCATCTGGCCCTACCGAGATTGGATCATCAACGCCTTCAACGCCGATATGCCGTTTGACCGCTTTGTCATTGAGCAGATCGCGGGCGACCTGTTGCCCTCTCCCACGCTGGAACAACGTATCGCCACGGGCTTCCATCGCAACGTCATGCTTAACGAAGAAGGCGGCATCGATGTCGAGGAATTCCGCTACAAAAACGTGGTTGACCGAACGAACACGACTGCCACGGCGCTCTTGGGCCTTACCTTCAGTTGCGCCCAGTGCCACACCCACAAATACGACCCCATCACCCAGCGGGAGTACTACCAGTTCTTCGCCTTCTTTAACAACACGGACGACGTAACACTGGAAGTCCCTGATGCCGGTATTGTGCAGCGTCAAGTGGAGCACCAAGCACGAATCGACGCGTTGCGTGCGACCTTGCGCGAGAAATTTCCTGCCGATGACCCCACGCCAACGACCCAGCCCCTGGCCCCCACCGAAGCGCGGGCAACACAGGGTGGCGTTCTTTCCGTCGCGCCCGACGGGATTGTGGATGTCTCCCCCACCGATTCCGAGAAGAACACCTACATCACGAAGCTGACGCTACCCGCTGGCCGTGTTGATGGCCTGGTGCTACACATGCCCAATGGTAAAAAGGGGCCTGGTCGTGCGCCCGGTGGAAACTTCGTGCTGAGTGAGTTCGTCGGCTACCGCCTGGATGGGGATGCCCGAACGAGTCTGATATTTAATAAGGCCGAAACCGAATTTTCACAGGCCAACTTTCCCATCGGGAACGCTATTGACGGCAAGATGAATACGGGCTGGGCCATTGCGGGCGACCCCAAGGGCCTCAAGCGTGACCGGCGGTCGGTGTTCTATTTCGACAAGCCCCTCGAACTGACTGAATCCCAAAATATCGAAGTGCGGCTGGAACAGCAACATGGCAGCCACCTCACTCTGGACAATTTTCGTCTGGAGGCCTTGACACTGGCCGTGCCCGATTCCGATGTGCCCGAGGCGGAGCGTCGCAAGCAGTTTTTCGCGGAGCAATACACGGCGTGGGCCGCCGAGACCAAGACTAAATGTCAGTCTTGGCACCCCCTTACCCCGCTGGAGATGAGCGCAAAAAAACTCACTACTCTGGTGCGCTTGCCAGACAATTCTATTCTCGCGAAAGGCAACCTCCCCAACAATGACATCTATGACCTGACCCTTCGCACGGATGCACAGGAGATTACCGGAATACGCTTGGAAGTGCTGCCCCACGAGAGCCTTCCGGGGGGTGGGCCGGGTCGCGGCGTTATCCTCGCCGAAGGCGACTTCCTCCTTACTGGAATTAGGGTAAGCGCCGCGCCTTGGGACAATCCCGAGGCCCGGCTGCCCGTCGCTATCAAGCATGCGACGGAGAGCTTTGCAAATGGGAACAAGACGGCCGCGCAAGCCCTGGACGGCAAGGCCGACACGGGCTGGTCGATTCATGGAGGTGAGGGCAAGTCCCACAGCGCAGTGTTCAGCTTCGAGGAGCCGACTGGGTTCGCCGGGGGCACGATATTCTCTGTGACCTTGGAGCAAAAATACATTCACCAGCATACGCTGGGGCGCTTTCGACTTTCGGTCACGGATGGTGCCGCGCCTGAAGCTTCGGGGGTGCCTGCGGATATTGAAGCCATGCTGCTGGCCGATTCCCAAACACCCTCCGTGCAAGCCGCGCTGGAAGACTACTTCCTGGCGTACACACCGCTACTCGCGAAATCCCACGAGGAAATTGCGGCGCTGGAGAAATCGCGCCCCAAGCTCCCCACGACCCTAGCCCTGGAAGAGCGGGAAGCGGTGCGCACGGCCCACGTCCATCATCGGGGTGAATTCCTCTCCACCCGTGCGGCCGTCCAGCCGGATGTCTTGGAAGTGTTGCCGCCTCTGCCGGAATTTGCGCCGCGTAACCGCCTGACCCTCGCCAAATGGCTGGTGAGTGAAGAAAATCCGCTCACGGCTCGGGTTACCATGAACCGCCTCTGGCAGCAGCTATTTGGCCGTGGCATTGTCGCCACCACGGAAGACTTCGGGATAATGGGCGAAGCCCCTACCCACCCCGAACTCCTCGACTGGCTGGCGGTGGAGTTCATGCGTCGGGGCTGGGGCATGAAGGACATGGTCCGGCTTATGGTCACGTCAGCGACCTACCGCCAATCCGCCCGCATCACCCCTGAACAGCAAGCCATCGACCCGACCAATGTTTACCTTGCGCGGGCACCCCGCTTTCGCGTCGATGCGGAGATGGTCCGCGACATCGCCTTGGCTTCCAGCGGCTCCCTCGATATGACGGTGGGTGGACCCAGCGTATTTCCGCCCATTCCCGATGGCCTGATGCAGTTTGTCTACGGCGGCTTCAAGTGGAACACCGATACGGGGAAAAATCGCTACCGTCGCGGCATGTACACCTACTGGAAGCGCATGCTCCCCTACCCTGCGGCATCGGTCTTTGACGCACCCGCCCGCGACATGGTCTGCGTCCGCCGGATACGGACCAATACGCCCATGCAGGCGCTGACGCTGCTGAATGACGAGGTTTTTATGGAGGCGGCGCGGAGTATGGCCGGAGCCCTGCTTGCCGAAACGCAGCCTGATTCGGCGAGTCGGCTTCACGCCCTTTTCATGCGGTGCCTCTCGCGGAAACCGGATGGGATGGAGCAAGAAGCGCTCTTGGCCTATCTCGACGAGCAGCGGGCGCTGTTGGCGGCGCAATCCCCGGAGACACTTCACGCGCTCCTGAAGGGCGGCGAAGACGAAGCCAACGAAATCCTGGTTGAGCGTGCGGCGTGGACGCTCCTCTGCCGGGCCGTCTTGAACCTGGATGAAACAATTACACGCGGTTAGCAGGAGCTTGGGCATCCCTGCCCGACGCAAAGGGTCCGATGGACAATCCAACATGCGAGATATTGTGGAACGAGCTTTCGCAATTAAATACACAATGTAGACGCATCTCCCGAACAGAATAAGGCCATGCTACACTGAGAACACACAAAGACTGGAGGAGATCATGCAACAAAAGAAGCTCATGTCGCTGGAGTTGGCTCTGATGGTTTTATGCATGTTGCCCTTGCTGGTAGCGTTCTCCCTATGGAGAATTTTGTGGGCGTTTCCACTATTTGCCGCTGCCCACAATCAGATATACGGCAAGTCCCGTAAGGGTGTTAGCTTTGTGCTCCTTACGTTTGTTGCCACGGCCATGATTGGCATGTCCGCCATTACAAACGTATGGATGGACAGCCCGCTCGATTTCAGAAGGCATTTATCCTTTTTTGAATTGGATGGCTTTAATTTTGGGGTTACTTGGTGGTTTGTCTTCGACCTGCTGATTAATCTCTCGGTCATTGCTGTCGGTGCCAAACTGACTTTCGCAAGCCCCAAGTCCGATGCTGTGAATGTGACCATGTACATTTCACACAATGGAGACACCTAACATCGCACCAAAATGCCCCGGCGGCGCAACGGAGGATAGGCCAAGCCCACAACGTCACACCAAAATGACCGGCGGCGCAACGAATGGTAGGCCAAGCCCACAAGGTCACACCAAAATGACCGGCGGCGCAACGAATGGTAGGCCAAGCCCACAAGGTCACACCAAAATGACCGGCGGCGCAACGAATGATAGGCCAAGCCCACAACGTCACACCAAAATGCCCCGGAGGGGCAACGGAACTTAGCCCAGGGTGCAGCGAGGCACGAGCGAAACCCTGGGTACACGATATAACCCACAACAATAGCCCGCGAAGCGGTCGACGGAAAAGTACGCAGAAAACTTTCAATCCCAGATATACCGTTCGTCGTACTCGATTCCGTGTTTCTTCAACAGGCCAATAAATTCCTCCTTGAAGGTCATCGTTTTATGGTGCTCTTCTTGATTTTCAATGTACTTGGATACCGAGTTCTTCTGACTAGCACTGACCGTGAAGGCACCATACCCCGATTGCCAAGCGAAATTATCATGACCGGAAAAATCACGATGGATCCATTTGGAGGAGTTGGCTTTGATGTTCCTCAACACGGTCGACACGGAACAATCCTGATGCAAGGCCGCAAGAATATGGACATGATCCTCCATGCCGTTGATGAGTATGGGAATTCCCTTTTCGCCCTTGATTCCGCCGCCGAGATAGGAATAGACTCGCTCGCGAATGTCAGGGGTAATCAACGGTTCGCGGTGTTTCGTGGAGAAAACCATATGATAAAGAAGATTGCAATATGACTGTGGCATATATGCCTCCTGTTCTGTTTCGGACTTGTCGTTTTCCGTCATTCTGCATGGGATTGCCTGAAAACACAAGCACTCAACAGACCTTCCGTCACCCGCTACGCGGGTCTGAGCGGGAGTTGCGAAACAAATTCCCAGGGTTTCGCTCGTACCTCGCTGCACCCTGGGCTAAGTTCCGTTGCCCCTCCGGGGCACAACAGGTTAGCCCAACACTTTGGGTTAACCCGTTCAGGCACTTTCGCGCCTCAACACTACAAAATACGGCTACGGGTGCCACGGTCAAGCCCCGCAGGGCTTGCCCGTGCAATAATCATAGAAATAAGGAACATGGCGTTAGGAACATCCGCTCACAGGCAAGGACTATCGCCTCTTGTTCGTGGCACCCGTAGCGGATCCTGAACGCCTTATGAATCGAAACATCGACTCGACATCGCAACCCATTTGTTTGAGTATTCTGCCTGGAAAGCCTCTGGGTTATGACAAGCAAAAACTTGGGCAAGCACACAATGGTCGCGCTTGACAGCGTGACAACACAGCCGAGATGGCTGTGCCACCCTGAAGAGAGCATAAATTATGGATAGAAACGAAAAACCAACCAGCCCCCTTCAAGGGACGACCCGTCGCCATTTCTTCAAGGAATGTGGCGTGGGCGTGGGTAAAATCGCACTGGCATCGCTCCTGTGCAACCGTGCGGCCAACGCTGCGGTGCCGTCCAATCCACTCGCGCCCCGGGCCTCTCACTTTGAAGCGAAGGCCAAGCACGTCATCTATCTATTCATGGCGGGCGCGCCCAGCCAACTGGATCTTTTCGACAACAAACCCGTGCTGACAAAGTTTGATGGCCAGCCCATACCAGCGGAAATCGTCAAAGATCAACGCTATGCCTTTATCCAGCCCGACGCCAATCTTATGTCCTCGCGCTTCAAATTTGCCCGACATGGCCAATCCGGTGCGGAGCTTTCCGAATTGATGCCTCATCTGTCCGGTGTGGCCGATGAATTGGCCATTGTGCGCTCGGTACACACCGACCAATTCAACCATGCCCCAGCCCAGTTGTTTATCAACACGGGTTCACCCCTACAGGGGCGCCCCTGTATCGGCTCCTGGGCAACCTATGGCCTCGGCAGCTTGGCGGACGACCTGCCGGGTTTCGTGGTGCTCAACTCGGGCGCGGGTCTGAGCGCGGGTGCCCACAATTGGGGTTGTGGCTTTCTGCCCACGGAATACCAGGGCGTCCCCTTCCGCAGCCAGGGCAGTCCCATCCTCAACGTGAACAGCCCGGCGGGCATCGACCCCACGTTGCAGCGGAATAACATCGACCTCATCAATCGGTTAAACCAGCACCGCCTGGACACCTTCCACGACCCCGAAATCAGCGCACGCATCAACGCCTACGAAATGGCCTACAAGATGCAAAGCAGCGCCCCGGATCTCATCGACCTGGGCCAGGAAAGCCAGGAGACCCTCGATCTTTACGGCGCGGACCCGGCCAAGCCCTCCTTCGCCAACAACTGCCTCCTCGCACGGCGGATGGTCGAGCGAGGCGTGCGCTTCATCAATTGTTACCACGGAAGCTGGGACCACCACAGCGACGTGGCCGGTGGACTCAAGGCCAAGTGCAAAGAGACGGACCAAGCCTGTGCCGCCCTCATCACCGACCTGAAACGCCGGGGCCTCCTCGACGACACCCTCGTCGTCTGGGGCGGTGAATTTGGCCGCACCCCCATGGTCGAATCCATCGCGGCCCTGGGCCGCAGCATGGGCCGCGACCACCATCCCCAGGCCTTCACCATGTGGCTCGCGGGCGGCGGCGTGAAAGCGGGCCAAACCCTCGGCGCCACCGACGAACTCGGCTTCCACGTCGCCGAACGGCCCGTCCACGTCCACGACATGCAAGCCACGATACTGCACCTCATGGGCATGGACCACGAGCGCCTGACCTTCAACTACAAAGGCCGCGATTTTCGCCTGACGGATGTCTTTGGCGAGGTGGTCGAGGAGTTGATCGCGTAGGAGCCATCTCGAAAAACAGGAGTATGCTGTTTCTGGGGGGGGGGGATTATTGCCCGACACAAGTACCCTAGTGGATTGGCAAGGCCCCGTCGGCTTCGTGGACGTGGTGGACGATGCCAACCCCAAGGGATCCTAGCTTCTTCTATTCGTGGTAAATGTTTTGCTTGCGGCCAACGGCTGCCCTAAGTCGTCCGTGGTAGTAAAACAAGAGAGTGGCAGATACTAACATGAAAGACTTCCAGCCATGAGCAGCAGCCCATCGACACGCCCCACGGCGTTCCACATCATGACCAAGCCCTCTGGGCCGCTGTGCAATATTGATTGCAAGTACTGCTTTTACCTGGAAAAATCAAAGCTCTTTCCCGACAATAAACACTGGCGCATGGCCGATGAGGTGCTGGAAAGCTACATCCGCCAGTATATTGAGGCCCAGGATACGCAGGAAATACAGTTTGCCTGGCAGGGCGGGGAGCCTACGGTGCTTGGCGTGGACTACTTCGAGCAGGTCGTCGCGCTCCAGGAAAAATATGCCAACGGCAAATCCATCGCCAACGCCTTTCAGACCAACGGCACGCTCCTCAATGACAAGTGGTGCGAGTTTTTTCACTGCAACCATTTTCTCGTGGGCCTGTCCATCGACGGCCCCGAGTCCATCCACGACAGCTACCGCGTAGACAAGCAGGGCAAGCCGACCTTCCACAAAGTAAAGCGCGGACTTGAGCTGCTCAAGCGGCACCACGTTGAGTTCAACACCCTTACTTGCGTGAACCGCAAGAATGCCACCAAGGCCCTGGAGGTCTACCGCTTCCTGCGCAAAGAAGGCAGCGGCCACATGCAGTTTATCCCCATCGTGGAGCGGCGCGGGCAGGATTGCGGCAGCGACGATCTCGAACTGGTGCTCCCCGGAACCCCCATGGATGCCCGGGTCACGCCCTGGTCCGTCCGTCCCGATGACTTTGGTCAGTTCATGTGTACTATCTTTGACGAATGGGTTCGCAACGATGTGGGCAAGGTCTTTGTGCAGACTTTCGAGGTGGCCCTCATGGCATGGATGGGCATGGAACCCAACCTCTGCATTTTCCAAAAGGAATGCGGCTTGGGCCTCGCCCTGGAGCATACCGGCGACCTCTATTCCTGCGACCACTATGTCTACCCTGAACACGAACTCGGCAATATCATGGAGAATACCATCGCCGACATGGTGGCCTCCGACCAGCAGCAACAATTTGGGAGAGACAAGGCCGCAACGCTGCCCCAATATTGCCTCGACTGCGATGTGCGTTTCATCTGCAACGGGGACTGTCCCAAGCACCGTTTCACGACAACGCCCGACGGCGACCCTGGCCTCAGCTACCTCTGCACGGGCTACAAGCAACTCTTCCAGCACATCGACCCCTGCATGAAATTCATGGCCCGCGAACTCCGTGCCCAGCGTCCCGCCAGCGCCGTCATGGCCTATGCCCGGCAAAAAGATTACGCCGAAAAGGGACAAAATGGCCCCGGACCCAACGACCCGTGCGTGTGTGGCAGCAGCCGTAAATACAAGAAGTGCTGCGGGCGCGGGCGGTAGGGGTGAATCGGAGAACGCACAAAAACTTCGAGCCTTCTTGCATAGGTAGATTCTGAACCCACTTCTTGCTTTCCTTACTAACCGCGCTCAACATGTTACAATGGACCTTGACGGACAGATAGGCGTTGCTCCAAAAATCTCCATATAAACCTAGGTATTACCCATGCCAACCCAGATCATTCCCGCTGCAGTGCAGGCCAAAGAAGAAGAGCTTAAGGCCCTTCTCAAAAACTATGCCGCGCTGGCCATTGCCTATTCCGGCGGCGTGGATTCTGCCTACCTTTCGTGTATCGCCCATGAGGTGCTGTGCGACAACGCCCGCCTCATTCTCGCCGATTCCCCCAGCATCCCCCGTACCGAGGTGCGTGATGCGCGGGCCTTGGCGGAAGCACGGGGCTGGAATCTTACCGTGGTGGCGACGACGGAGTTTGAGAAGGAGGAATTCCTGAAGAACGACGGGACACGCTGCTACTACTGCAAAGATGAGTTGTTCAACCAGATGGATGCCTACGCGAAGGTAAATGGGATCAAAGTACTGGCCTACGGCGAACTCGCCGAAGATCGCCTCGATCCCACCCGTCTCGGCGTGAAAGCGGCCTTGGAACACGCGATAGTCGCCCCCCTGGCCGAGGTTGGCCTGGAAAAGGAAGAGATTCGACGACTCAGCCGGGTCCGCGAGCTTCCCACATGGAACAAGGCCTCCTTCGCCTGTCTTTCGTCCCGTTTTCCCACGGGAACCCGTGTTGTGCCGGAAGAAATGAAAAAAGTGGAAGCCGCCGAAGAAATCCTCAAAGGCCTGGGCTTCCGCCAGTACCGCGCACGCCACCATGGCACGCTCTGCCGGGTGGAAATCGACGTTCAAGACATCCCGAAGATGCTCGACGAAAAAACGCGACAGGCGGTGCTTGATGGCATCACGCACGCGGGATATCGCTATGTCACCCTCGACCTCGCGGGCTACCGCACAGGAAGCACGGCGGACCTGCCGCAAGCATAGAAAAGCACGGGGTTAAAAGACTATCCACAGGTGCCACGGGTAGGCCCGCCAGGGTTTACCCGTGTAGAACCGCCTGGACCCGGCCCTTGGAACTGGATAGTTTTCTGGTGGAATTTACACGGGTAAGCCCTGAGAGGCCTATCCGTGGCACCCGATGTGGATCTTCATAAAAAAGAGCCAAAACCAATTCCACCGGGATCAGGGAGTCTGGAGACAGGAGGGTCGAAGACTCGCCGTAGAAGAGTCCGTGCGTCTTGGGTGAACACACAGACCCACGTGCGTTCCATTGCGTGCCGAGCGGTTTGTGTCGGACAGGAATGATAATGGGTGTCCGACCTCCTGTTTTCGGACTTGCCCCTACTCCCCTTCCGAGGGCATCTCCATGGTCATGCGTGACAAGGCGCGGGTAAGGATGTCGACGATGAGTTGTGATTGGGTGGTGTTCTCGACTTTTGCGGCAACGCGCAAAGCCTCGTGGAGATCGTTGGGAATCTTGAGCGTGATCTTGGTGCTCTGGAAAAGATCCTGGTGCATCAGCAGGTTGTCCGGGACTTTGGGCGCGGCCGGATTCTCGCTGAAGAGATCTTGCTGACTCGGCTTGTGCGCCGCTTCCAGTTCCGCGTCCACATCCGCATAGATGGTATGCAGTATTTCCAGGTTGCTGTGTCCCGCTTCAATTAATGCCACGATATTCCCTCGTCCTCCCAATTTGCGCAGATGCCGTGCAATACCGGCGGTCGTCATGGCGAAGCCACTCTGGCGGATGAAATCCACGGCATCATCCCCTTCGAGATTGCATCGCACCGCCTCGATAACCCGTTCCTGCTTTTGCTGTGCCTGCTTTACCATGCCCCGGCTCCTCTCTCCCCCGCAAGGGGGGTAGCACCCGGCGTTTACTCAAGTGTCAGTATAGTAAATTGTTGACTAATATGCAAGAATTTTCATTTTGAGTTTGCCCCCATTTATCGCGATTCCTTCTCTTCCCCGACGAAGCAGCCCGCCAGAAGTCGCGCTGTGGGCGCAATTCATCGCGTTTTGACACCACAACGCACGGAAAGGGTGCCTGCTTTTCGGTGTCCGTCCATGCAACAGCCAGCCCCTGCCGTCAATGGTGTACTTTGACACGCTTTCGTGGTCGGTGCTATGATCGTGCTATCATTGGAATTAGGACAATGGAGGTAAAAAACTATGAATGTTACGGTAACCGGTCGTCATATGGAGATGACGGATGCTCTCAAGGCATATATACAGACAGGGATGGAAAAAGTTGAGGCCCACTTCGACAACGCTTTCTCGGCGGACGTGGTGCTGGATGTGGAAAAGCACCGGCACATTGCCGAAGTAAACGTGCATGCCAACGGAATGCGGATTCACAGCAAGGAAGCCTCGTCCGACATGTACGCCTCGGTGGATGCGGCCCTTGCAAAGCTGGAAAAGCAAATCCGCAAGTACAAGGATCGCATTAATCGCCACCAGCCCCGCAGTGCCCGCGAAGCGCGTGATTACCATCACACCATCGTCGCTATGGAAGGCGCGAATGGACAGGATTCCGCAGACACGGCGGTCGCTGTTGAACACCGTGTGGTCCACCGCGAGAAACTTTCCATGAAACCCATGAGTGTGGACGAAGCCACACTGCAGTTAGAACTCGTGGAAGATCAGACCTTTCTCGTTTTCTCAAATGCCGACACATCGGAAGTCAACGTGCTTTATGCGCGGGAAGACGGCACCTTCGGCCTTATTGAGCCGAAGTTCTAGCATTACCCTTTCGGCGGGTTGCGGCATCAGCCGTCAACCCGCCGTTTTGCTTCGCACCATTCCCGCCTTATTTTTCTCTCCGAACGAGGGCACGCATGGACACCAAGGATCTCCCGATTAACCGGAAGCGCAGCATTCCAGTAGCGCGTCTGCTGGATCGCATGGTCGATGACCTGGACATCGAGGTCATCGCGGGATTCCAAGGCATTGGTCGGCCGGTTTTTACGGCCGACATCAATCGCCCTGGTTTGGCTATTAGTGGGTATCTGGAGTACTTCGCGAACGACCGGGTCCAACTCCTTGGCAATACCGAAATCCACTATATGGAGAAGCTGCCGCCCGCCCTGCTGGAACGGCGCCTGACGGCGATGTTTTCCTTCGAGATTCCGATTTTCGTTCTCTCTCGAAATCTTTCGCCCCAGAATGTTTTTCTTGATCTGTGCAATCAGCGGGGCGTGCCGGTTTTGCGTACCTCCCGTTCGACAGACGAGGTAATCAGCCGGATTATTCTTTTTCTTGCCGAGGAATTCTCGCCAGAGACGGTGGTTCACGGTACTGCGGTCGATTGCTATGGTGTCGGTTGTCTTATCGTTGGGACACCTGGTGTTGGCAAGAGCGAAACGGCCCTCGAACTGGTAGAGCGTGGTCACCGGCTCGTGGCGGACGATACCGTTGCACTCAAGAAACTTCGTGAAGACAACCTCTACGCGGAAACTAATCCGATTATCGAGCACCACATGGAAATCCGTGGTGTGGGAATTATTGACGTCAAGGCCGTGTTCGGTGTCGGGTGCGTGCGCAATACCAAGCGCATTGGGCTCATCGTTGAACTGGAAGAGTGGGACCAAAAAGCCATATATGACAGAACGGGCCTGGAAGAAGAATACTTGCATATCCTGGGGGTTCGTGTCCCCCACCTTCGCATACCAGTACGCCCTGGCCGCAATATCGCCATTATCATCGAGGTGGCTGCCCTGAACCATCGCCTCAAGGAACTGGGAACCAATCCTGCCGAGCAGTTTAACAACCGCATACTCGGCATCATGAACCAGCGCAATAACTAGTGGCCGGGCCACAGTCAAGATCTATGGTCCTTGTTATCCGTCACTTGAGAATTTTCTTGTTTTTTTGAACAAGAAAATACGGTCTCCACACACTAATTGGTCCTTGAGAAAAGGACCAAACAATGTAGGATAGCCGTCCCGGCTGTCACGACAGACGGTACGTCTGTCAATAGTCCAAATGTGCGCAGATTCTCGATGGAGGCCGTAAACGGCCTGCGACAACCGGGACGGATGTCCTACATTCGCGCCCTTCGTATTGAAAAGTTCATTTGGTTGCAGGCAACGGCTTCCCTAAGCCTTCCGTGGTAGATAATACTGGATTGTGGGTAAGTCGACATTAGCGGGCGGGTACAGACTGCAACCGTAGACCGTAAAGGCGGCCAATATTTATGAAACAAATCAACCTGATACTGGGTTGCCACTCGCACCAGCCCGTCGGTAATTTTGACTTTGTGTTCGAGGAAGCCTTCGCGAAGTCCTACAAGCCCTTCATCGATGTACTCGAACGCTTTCCTGCTATTCGTTGCACCCTCCATTACACCGGGCCGCTGTGGGACTGGTTCCTGGCGCACGAGTCCCAGTACGTGGAGCGCTTGGCAACGCTGGCAAAATGTGGTCAGGTGGAGATTATGGGCGGGGGGTACTACGAACCCCTCCTCTGCGCGATTCCCGAGCGGGATGCCCGCGCTCAAATCCGCCATATGCAAAAATTTTGCGAGAAAAACCTAGGTGTCACGCCCCGGGGCATGTGGTTGACCGAGCGGGTGTGGGAACCCCACATGGCCCGCATTCTGTCGCAGTCCGGCGTGGAGTATGCCGCCCTCGACGATTCCCACTTCCTCTGTTCGGGCCACCGTCCCGATGAACTTTATGGGTACTACATGACGGAAGAGGAAGGCGAGGCGGTCAAGGTATTTCCGATCCAGGAGAAGCTCCGCTATCTCGTGCCCTTCCATCCGGTCCAGGAAACCATTGATTATCTTCGCGAACTAGCAACCGAGGAGGGTGATCGGTGCGCCGTATTGCACGATGACGGAGAGAAATTCGGCATCTGGCCGGGCACCCACAAGAGCGTGTACGAGGAAGGTTGGCTGGAGGAATTTTTCCAGGCGCTCACCGACAACCAGGAATGGCTACACAGTGTCACGTACAGCGAGCACATGGATTCCCACCCCCCCATCGGGCGCACCTATATCACCTGCGCTTCCTACCAGGAAATGATGGCATGGGCCTTGCCCACCCCCCGTCAACGCGAACTCAAGGCGGCGCGGGAAGCCCTGGAGCATCAGCCCGAACTGAAGGCTCTGTGCGCCCCTTTTCTGCGTGGCGGCTTCTGGCGCAACTTCCTGGCAAAGTATCCTGAAGCAAACACGATGCAAAAACGAATGCTTCGCGTAAGCAAATGCCTTGAGCGCCTCAAGAACCATGCGGGCCACGAGGCCTATGAACAAGCCCGGCAACACCTGCACCGGGGGCAGTGCAATTGCGCCTACTGGCATGGTCAATTTGGTGGGCTTTATCTGAACCACCTCAGAACGGCTATTTATGAGCAGCTTATTCGTGCGGAGAACGCACTGGACACCCTGGAGCCGCCATCGGCACCGGTCACTCTGGAGATGGTGGATTTTGATGGTGATGGGCAAGCGGAGTGCATTCTGGAAAACAGCGCATTGGGCGTGTACATTTCGCCCCATGATGGCGGCACTATCTTTGAGTTGGACTCCAAAGCGGGTGCCTTCAATCTGACGAATAGCCTCGCACGGCGCGAAGAACCCTATCACGATGCCCTGGCGAACGAGCATCGCCATGATCCGTCGGAGTCCGAGGCGACGCACTCCATTCACGACCCCTTCCAAGCCAAGGAAGCGGGTTTGGGCGCGCTTCTTTTTCAGGATCCCTGGCGGCGCTCCAGTCTGCGCGATCACTTCCTGCCCGAAGATACGTCCATCGAAGCGCTGTATCGCAATGAAGCGCTGGAATTGGCCGACCTGCCCCACGCCCGCTACCATGCGACACCTCAAGACACCTCTGTTACCCTCGAAACGGTTGCCGATTTGCGCGATCATCCGGGCACTTCGTTACGCGTCCGAAAGACCCTGTCGCTCATTGCCGGTGAATCCGAACTCAAAATAACGTATGATATAAGCAGTGACTGCGCGGAAGAAGTTTCGGGACTCTTCTGCCCCGAGTTTTGCATCAACCTGCTTACCGGAAGCGCACCTGACCGATATTACCTTTCGGATGACCGGGACTTGGCGCGGCCTATGTTAAATACGCATGGGATGGAGTCCAGTCTGCGCCATTTTGCCCTTCGCGACGAATGGCAGGGCTTGGAAACTGGGTTCCGTTTGGACACCGCCATCGGATTTTACTTTTTTCCGTTGGAAACGATCAGCCAGTCCGAATGCGGACAGGAGCGCGTGCATCAGGGGAGCGTTGTTTTCCCGTGCTGGCCGCTACGGCTTGCCCCGGGGGCATCGAAAAGATTTGAATTGACATGGTATGTGAGGCGTTTACACGCCAATCAGTCTTGAGCGATAGAGGAATGAATTGTCACTATGGAAGAACTCTCTGAAGAAGTATATGTTGTTAACAAGTTGGGTATTCACGCACGGCCCGCTGCGGCTCTTGTCCAATGCGTACTGAAATTTGACTCGGAAGTATTCCTTCTTTTTAATGGGAGTCGCGTTAATGCGAAGAGTATCATGGGACTGCTGACCTTGGCGGCAACCCAGGGTAGCCGCCTGACCGTTTCTTGCAAAGGCACCGACGCCGACGCCGCAATGAAGGCCATCAAGGACGTATTCGCGTCGGGCTTTGGAGAATCCTGAGTGGAATCAATCTTCCGCGGCATAGGCGTCTCGCCAGGAATAGCCATTGGACCAGCCGCATTGCTCGGCGGCGACCGTTTCGACATTCCAAAATATAAGGTCGCCGATGTTGAGGAAGAGTTGGCTCGTTTCGAATGCGCGCTGCGGAAGACGCGTGACTATCTGAAAAAAATTCATGCCAAGACCGTAGAGCGGCTGGGCATCGGTCATGCGGACATCTTTACGGCGCATCTCCTCGTCTTGGAAGATGTCACCCTTCTTGAAGAGGTGCGGAGCCGAATCAGTGCAGAAAGCCTCAATGTAGAATTCATCCTTGACGAGTTGAGCCAGCGTTATACGGATTTGCTGGGCGCGGTCGAGGACAGTCTTTTTCAGGCGCGCACATCCGATTTGCTTGATGTCATGAACCGTCTACAGCGTAATCTGTTGGATGCGGAGCGGACCCATGTGCGCGAAATGGCCGAACCCAGCATACTGATGGCCCACGATCTATCTCCATCAGACACGGTCATGCTGGATCGAACCATGGTGCTGGGCATGTCCCTGGATTCAGGAAGCCCCACCTCCCATACGGCGATTCTTGCGCGGGCACTGGAAATTCCCGCTGTCATGGGCTTGCGCCACGCTGCCTGCCATATTAACAACGGCACATCCATTATCATCGACGGGAATGAAGGACTTTTTATTGCCGAGCCAACGGCCGACACCCTTGACGCATACCGGCAGAAGCAGCGGCAACTTGAAGAAACACGGGTTGCGTTACGCGGTATTATGTCCCATGGGAGCTCGGCGACACGCGACGGTGTTTCCATTCCAACGCAAGCCAACGTGGAGCTTCCCTTCGAGCTGGTGCCGGAGCTTCGGGATACCGCCGAGGGTGTGGGCCTTTTTCGCACGGAATACCTCTTCCTGAACCGGGATACCCTTCCTTCGGAGGAAGAACAATACCAAGCCTATGCGCAGGCTGCGGAAACCATGGATCCCTTGCCCGTCACCCTGCGCACCATGGACATAGGCGGTGATAAATTTGTTTCCCATCTCCAGATTTCTAAGGAGGAAAACCCGCAATTGGGGTGGCGAGCGGTGCGTTTCTGTCTGGAGCGAAAGGACATATTCAAGCCCCAGCTGCGTGCTATGCTTCGCGCTTCGAACAAGGGCAAGATCCAAATCATGTTCCCCATGATCAGCGGTGTTGAAGAGTTGCGTCAGGTAAAGGCCGTCCTTTCCGAAGTCAAGAAGGATTTGGACGGCGAAGGTATTTCCTATGACCCCGATATCAAGGTGGGTTCAATGATCGAAGTTCCGTCTGCCGTCGCCCTGGCCGACGTGCTGTCCCAGGAATGCGATTTCTTCAGTATCGGCACCAATGACCTTATTCAATATTCTCTCGCTGTGGACCGGGTCAATGAAAAAGTTGCCCATCTCTATGAGCCGGCCCATCCTGCGGTACTCCGCATGATCAAGTGGACCTGCAACGCTGCGTGGGCTTCTGGCATTCCCTGTAGTCTTTGCGGCGAGATGGCGGGCAACCCGCTTTACACTGAGACTCTGATTGGCATGGGGGTAACATCCTTGAGCATGTCAGCCGTGTCCTTACCCTTGGTTCGCGCCGAAATCGCTGAGATCAACTTTGGCGAAGCACAAGAACTTGCTGCTCGTTTGCTCCAAATGGGAACAGCGGCGGAAATCAAGACACTCATCGAGGAGCGCTATGAGAAACGCGGCTCCGCCGAGGCTTTCATTTCTCACGCGGTCCAACGTGAGAAGGATGCGCCGAGTCCGCTGGAGTACTAGTGCCTTACTCTGCGAAAATCACCATAAAAAATAGAATAAGCCCACGTCATTCCCGCGAAAGTGGGAATCCAGAACGCGGCAGGATCACATCGCAGCACCACTGGATCCCCGCGTTCGCGGGGATGACGAATATTTTTTTGCTCTTTATGGTTCCTCTTGGAGAATAAGGCAATAATGCTCGAGAAGCAACGTATCACTATTTTGGGTTCCACCGGCTCCATCGGCAAGAGTGCCCTCGATGTTGTCCGCCATTATCCCGACCGCTTCGAGGTGGTGGGTTTGGCCGCCCATCAGAATATCTCACTGCTCCTGAAGCAGATTGCGGAGTTCCAGCCCGCCTGCGTGGCCGTCTCGGATCCAAATGCCCTGGCAGCATTGCGCCAGCACGACCCGCCGACTACCGTCCTGGATGATGATCGCCCCTTGGAGTCCCTCGCCACCATACCCGTGGATACCGTCCTTTGCGCGGTCGTGGGTGCCGTAGGACTCAGGCCCCTGCTGGCTGCTATCGATGCAGGCAATCGTGTCGCTGTGGCCAACAAGGAGCCTTTCGTCATGGCCGGCAGACTGGTTATGGAACGGGCACGGAAACGGGGTGTTGAAGTGCTGCCAGTCGATAGCGAGCACAATGCTATTTTTCAATGTATCCACGGCCATGAGCAAAGTGACGTTGCGTGCATTCACCTGACCGCATCGGGCGGCCCCTTCTATGGCCGGGAGCGGAGCGCCTTGGAAGAGGTGCTCCCCGAAGAAGCCACAAAACACCCGACATGGGATATGGGGGCCAAGATTAGCGTGGATTCCGCCACGCTCATGAATAAGGGGCTGGAAATCATTGAGGCCATGTGGCTTTTTGATCTGCCCGCCGAACAAATCGACGTGGTCATCCATCCGCAAAGCATTATTCATAGTTTGGTTGAGTTCCGGGACGGAAATATCCTCGCCCATCTGGGTGTCACGGATATGAAGTTTCCTATACTATTCGCACTCACCTACCCGGAACGGGTAGAATTACCGATGAAGCGCTTGGATCTGACAGCCATGAAGGCGCTCACTTTTGACGTACCGGACTTCAGCGCCTTTCCGTGTCTCGCGCTTGCCCGGCAGGCAGCCATCACGGGGGGAACCGCCCCGGCCATCCTGAATGCTGCGAATGAAGAGGCGGTCTCCGCTTTTTGTGACCATCGCTTGGGATTTCTTCAGATCAGTGATGTGGTTGATGCGGTGTGCAGCATGATCGAAAGCAGCAGTGGATATCATTTGGAAGCCGTGCTGGCCGTGGACCAACGGGCACGGGAAGCGGCGCAAGGTGTCATCGCTCGCTACGCCCTGTAAGAATCAATTCCCATTGAGAATCCCGACGCGGCACTCGAAGACGCTGGGCATTACAACAACAGGTAAACAGGAGATTTTACGCTCGTGACAGGTATTCTCATTTTCTTGGCCGTATTAAGTTTTCTTGTGTTCTTTCACGAAATGGGGCACTTCCTCGCGGCGAAAGCGTGCAATATTTACGTAGACCGCTTCAGCATCGGGATGCCCCCCCGGGTAATCGGCTTTAAGTGGGGCGAAACCGACTATTGCATTGGCGCGCTGCCCATCGGCGGCTTTGTGAAGATGGCGGGACAGGAAGACGCTCCCCTCACCGAAGAAGAGCGTGAAAAGGAGTATAAGGGCGTTCCGCCAGACCGTTGGTTCAACAACAAACCGGTGTGGCAACGCATCATCGTAATTCTGGCCGGGCCGGTGGCCAACCTCATACTGGCCGTTTTGCTTTACGGCCTACTGGCCATCGTCGGCAAGGAAGTCGCTGAATTGGATTTGGCGGCACGGGTCGGATTTGTGGAAGAGAGTTCCCCGGCTGCCTCCGCACAACTCTTTGAAATCCCCGAGGCTGGTGCCGCAGTCGATTTTACGGGAACACCCGATGCCGTTGGGTTCCTGACGGGCGACTTGATCGCAAGCATGGATGGCAGTAACGTTGAGAACTTTCAGGATTTGATCGTTCGGGCTGTCCTGGGTGGTGATGGCACAGCCCACGACATTGAGATTGAACGTACGGGGCTGGACGACACGGTCACACGGTACGCATGTCGGCTCGCCCCGACCATTAAAGAGGGCGAAGAGCATCCGCGCTTTGGCATCGCTCCCTTTTCCACCGTGCTCATTGACGAAATACTGGCGGACAGCCCCGCAGAAAAATCCGATCTGAAACCGGGCGATGTCATACGCAGCACCAATGGTGCCCTTACCAGCGTAGCGGCCTTCACGACACTGGTCCAGGATCTCCCGGAAGGCGAATCGATTACCATCGACGTTGAGCGCGACGGGAGCCGCTTTCCCTTGACCATAACCCCCCAGACTACCGGTCGTTTCCGGTCCTTTGTGCTGGGGTCCACGGCAAAGAAGGAGAACGACGAAGAAGGGCAAGCACTCGTTCTGCAGGTGGATGACGACTTCAAAGAAGAAACCGGCCTTCATCGGAAGGATGTCATCACCCATATCGATGGCAATCCCATTTCCTACGAGGCGGCTGCGGCCCTGATACATAAAAGTCCGGGAAAGACCCTTTCTCTTACGGTCAAACGGCCCAGTATTTTTCTCGGCCTCGGCCAGAAAGCAAGCGAAGAGAAATTCGACTTGACCGTCGATTCCATCCGCACCATCGGTATCGCCATGACCCAGAAGCGGGTGATGCACACCGTGCCTGCGGGCCAGGTTATTCCCGAGGCCTTTCGCCTTAGCTGGAATGCCCTCACGACAACGGTTCAGACGTTAAAGGCACTGGTAACAAGCAATGTCAGTGTAAAAGATCTCGGTGGCCCGGTGTTGATTTATCAAATGACTACCCATTCAGCGAAGCGTGGCTTCGGCTGGCTCATCGACATCACCGCACTCATTAGCATCAATCTGGCGGTCTTTAACCTCCTCCCCCTGCCGGTGTTGGATGGCGGCCTGTTGGTCATCAATGCCATTGAGGGTATTCGCAGAAAGCCCCTGAACCAGGTATTTCTCGAAAAATTCCAGATGGCGGGCTTGGTTTTGATTATAGGACTAATGCTTTTCGTCACCTTTAACGACGTCGGTCGTTTGGTGGAGAGTGTTCTGCCCTAAGGTCGGGTGTATGGAAAGTTTCATAGGACCTCTGAATTTTGCTATCGACACTTTAATTATGGGTGCTGCTCTCATAATACCGATCTCACATGATCGGGTTGCTGAATTTGATTCCAAGCAGGCTGTGAAAAGATGGCTCGGGCTTTCAGCCCTTATCCTTTTTTCTTACGCAATAACATGGGGCGTTGCCCCATGCTGGTATGGGTTCGGGCCGTTGGCCCTGTATTCAATCCGTGTAAAATTCAGGAGAACTTGATAGCGCCAACGGCGCGAGATATACCAGCCTGGGGCGCAGCCCCAGGAAAAAAGGAACAAAACGGGCCAGGGCTGTAAGCCCGAGATATTCTTTTGCTGGCGATAGCACATAAAACAGGTTGTTTTACGATCAGGAGAGCGGTAGAGGGAGAGCAGCACCCTTGATTATCCGACGAACATAGTGTTTCGCCCTTTCAGGGCTTTGATTTTCTAGTTCCTTTTTTCCCAGGGCGTTGCCCTGGGCTAACCTGTTGAGGCCTTTCAGGCCGAAAACGACATCGCAAACTCATAATTTATTGTCGATAACAGGGCCTAAAGCAGTGGGCTTAGTGAACGACATATGCGACCCATAGCGTTCCAATGCCCATCGGCTTCCGAAACATGCAACAAACTACACCTGCCATGGAGTTAGCTTACCGTGCAGAAAATAACCTGTAAATTTGGCGGCACATCCCTTGCAGATGCCGCGAACATCCGTATTATGCAGTCTATCGTCCAAGAGAACCCCGCCCGGCGTTTCGTGGTGCCCTCCGCGCCTGGAAAGCGCTTCGACACGGACAAGAAAGTAACCGACCTGCTTTACGCCTGGCACAGTATCGCCACCCAGGGGCTTGATGCCTCCGAACCAAAACGGATTATTCAGGAACGCTTCGAGAAACTCGCAAAGGAGTTGGATGTCGATTTCGATGTTGCCCCTCACCTTGCTGAGATCGAGGCCCATCTTGCCGACGCGGGTGCCGTCGACTACATGGCCTCTCGCGGTGAATACCTCAACGGTCAACTCATTGCGGCCCTTCTCGGCGCAGAATTCGTAGACCCGGCGGATCATATAAAGTTTACGGTGGGCGGCGATCTGGACCCGGCTACCTACCCCTCCCTCGGAGATCGGCTGAGCCGTGATGGTGTCTTTGTTATCCCCGGCTTTTACGGTGCCCTGCCCGATGGCACGATCAAGACCTTTTCCCGGGGCGGCAGTGACGTAACGGGTGCCATCGTCGCCCGGGCCACAAACGCTAGCGTCTACGAGAACTGGACCGATGTGCCGGGCTTCCTTATGGCGGATCCCCGTATCGTAGATTCACCGCGCCACATTGACGAGGTAACCTACCAGGAACTCCGTGAGCTTTCGTATATGGGGGCCACCGTGCTTCACGACGAGGCCATTTATCCGGTGCGGGAACCGGGGATTCCCATCCAGATACGCAGCACCCGCGAACGGGAGAATCCCGGCACGCGCATTGTGCCCCGCAGGGAGAGCACCCATCCGATTTGTGGTATCGCGGGCCACACGGGTTTCAGCATGCTCAATATTGAAAAAACGCTCATGAACCGCGAGCGTGGCTTTGGTCGCAAGGTGCTCACAGCCATTGAAGAACTCGATATCGGGTGGGAACACATGCCCACGGGTATCGATACCATGTCCGTCATCATTCGTGATGAAGAACTTGGCAGCTTAGGCGAAAAGCTCATCGATATCATTCAGCGTCGGTGCCAGCCCGATAGCATAAGTTTGGTTTCCGGCCTTGCAATGATAGCCACCGTTGGTCAGGGCATGAACCACCATGTTGGTGTGGCGGCGCGGCTCTTCGCCGCCTTGGCGGAGGCAAAAGTAAATATTCGCGTCATCGATCAAGGCTCGTCGGAAATGAATATCATTGTCGGCGTGGAAGAAGAAGGACTTGAACGCGCAGTCACCGCAATCTACCGCGCATTCGAAACCTGGGAGTAAGACCATGAGACGCCATACGAAAATTGTCTGCACCATTGGCCCTGTGTCCGCAAGCGCCGAAATGGTCGAAAAACTCATTGACGCGGGAATGAATGTGGCCCGACTGAATTTTTCTCACGGCACCCACGAGTCGCACCGGGCGCAAGCGCAAATAATTCGTGCGGTGGCAGCGCGGAAGAAGCGGAACGTGGCAATCCTCATGGACCTTCAGGGACCCAAAATACGAACCGGCAAGCTAAGCGATCCACCCACCGTGACGCTGCTGCCTGGTGCGCCTTTTATCCTCACCACGGAGAAGATTCTGGGCGATGCCACCCGGGTCTCGACCACCTACGCCAAGCTCCCCAACGACGTAAAGACCGGTGATCGCATCATGATGGCCGACGGCACCCTGGAATTGCGGGTGACCGACGTGCAAGCGCCCGAAATTCACTGCACCATTATCCGCGGTGGCATTCTGGGGGAGAGCAAGGGAATTAACCTTCCCGGCGTAACTATCGCCGAGCCTTCGCTGACAAAAAAAGACCGGATAGATTTAGAATTCATCATCAAGGAAAAGGCCGATTTTGTGGCGCTTTCTTTTGTGCGCGCCCCCGAAGACATCAGCCAACTACGCGAAATACTTCAGAAGGCCGGGTCGGATATCGGCATTGTGGCCAAGATTGAGCGGCCCGAGGCCCTGGAGTGTTTCGACGAAATTGCATCATTGAGCGATGCCATCATGGTTGCCCGGGGCGATCTGGGTGTGGAAGTCGATTTTGAAGAGGTTCCCAGCATACAAAAGCGGCTGATTCATCGGTGTAACGAGTTCGGCGTGCCCGTCATCACCGCCACACAGATGTTGGAATCCATGGTATTCGCGGACCAGCCTACCCGGGCCGAGGTAACGGATGTGGCCAATGCCATCTACGACGGCACGGACGCGGTCATGCTCTCCGGTGAAACCGCATCGGGAAAATACCCCATCGAAGCCTGCACCGTGATGGACCGCGTCGCCTATCGCACCGACATGGAATTGCACAAACATGTTTCTGAGCGCCGCCTCACGCAACTCCGCAAGAAAGACCTCGAAATCCGCCGTCAGGGCCTTGCCGGTGTCCATCTAAACTCCTATGCAGACGCTATCGGGCAAGCCGTTTTTCGGATGTCCAACAGCTTGGATATCAGCCGGATCGTCTGCTTTACAACGACGGGGTACACAGCGGGTGCCATCGCACGATACCGCCCGAAGGTGCGCATTACGGCCTTTACCAACCAGGAGACCACCTGCCGCAAGTGCGCCCTGCTCTGGGGCGTTTCCGCTGTGCTCACCAAAGATTTTGACGAAATCGAAGGTCTGGTTGCCGAAGTAGAGGAAAAGCTTCTTCTCCATAAGGCGGCCAAGATTGGCGACACCATCATTATCGTGGCAGGTACGCCTCTGGCAGCCGGTGGCCGCACCAACCTGCTCAAGTTGCATACCATTGGTGATCCCGCGTAAGGGCATGGTTCGTGTGTTGACATAGAATTCATGGTTGAACGAATTACGACAGAATGCTTGCACTCGTACCAACGGGTTGTGGGGAAGCTCACTTTAGATCTATCACGGTGTTGTCCCTCCGAGCGCACGAACCCTCGTGCCTCGGGATCGTGCGGCACATCCGACAAAACTAATGTGTGACCAAAGGATGGACATTGAGCACCACGGAACAGGATAGCACCTCATTGGCCGTCGAAAAGGATTGGTTCGCCAACGCCTTCGATGCCCTCTATCCCATCATCTATGCCCACCGCACGGTGGAAGCTGCCACGGGAGAGGCTGCCTTTGCCATTGCGCGACTTGGACTCAGGCCCTCCAGTACCGTGCTGGACCTTTGTTGCGGAAATGGCCGCCACATGGTCCACCTGCTTCGCCATACGCCCGATGTTGTGGGGCTGGACTATTCCAGGGACCTGCTCGGCTTCGCACGAACGCAACTGGGTGCGGAGGGCAAACTACTCCGGGGCGACATGCGGACTATTCCCTTTCAGGGTGCCTTCGACGCCGTCGCCAATTTCTTCACAAGCTTCGGGTATTTTCAGGATGAGGCGGAGAATCAGGCGGTTGCCCTTGGCATCGCTCGGGCACTCAAGCCCGGAGGCCGCTTTTTTATGGACTACCTGAATCCTGATTATGTGCGGGCGCATCTGGAACCGGAAAGCGAACGTGAGGCCGGGGACTTTGTCATCACGGAGCGCCGCTGGATCGACGAAGCAACCGAACGGGTGAACAAGGCGACGAAGGTACACCGTGACGGGGTCTTGGTCAATCAGTCTTCCGAGTCGGTTAAACTCTACGCTCCCGACGCACTCCAGCGCCTTCTGGCCGATGCAGGCCTTGTGATCGAATCCCGGTTTGGCGACTATGACGGCTCCCCGGTATGCCCAGAAAATCCCCGGCAAATTATTGTCGGAAGTCGAGGCTAAGGAGGTTGGGCATCCCTGCCCGACGCAAGAGAAACACTGCTCAAGCAATCACACGAAAAGCTACGGAAGTTCCCAAGCAAATAAAACACAGGCGGGACACCTATGCTACGATGAGCACGTGCTGTCTTGCCATTGGTTGTGTGGAAGTTATAGGGAGTACGATATAAGGTATGGCAGCGTTGCTTACAGACTATCTCGATGAATCGGCAGAACTCCTTGCGAACTATGCCGCGCCCGCTGCGGCGATCCTCAGCCACCCCATTCCCCCGCGCCCTTGGGATGGTGCCCTTGCCGACGAAATGACCCGCTACCAGACACTTCTCGGCGCTCCCAAAGATGTCGACGGAAACGCGGGCGTATTCATCACGGGGCAACAGCCCGGAATATTTACCGGGCCGCTTTACACGATTTATAAGGCCATCACCGCGTTGCAGCTCTCAGAACGGGCAACAAAAGATACGAACGAGACCTTCGCGCCCGTCTATTGGGTTGGCGGGGACGACCATGATTTCGATGAAATAAGCCGCGTCCATCTGTTGAGCAAACACCATAGCGCCGTCCCCTTGAAACTGGACAGCGAATCGAGTCAACCCGCCGTATCCATTTTTCGACTTCCCGTGCGAAACGAACTCCACACATTGGTAGACCAAGCGGCCGCAGAGGCACCGGGTTCAGAATTCGCCCCATCGATAGCGGAATTCCTCCACGAATCCCTGGCCGCATCGAGCAACCTGTCCGAATGGCATGCACGCCTGATGGCCCGTCTCTTTCGTGATACGTCGTTGCTTATTTTTGCCCCCGAATTGCAGGCGGCACGGAAGGCGGCCATTCCCGTTTTTGAGCGTGAAATTAATACGCCCCTGGACAGCACGGCTCGCCTTAATGAAGGCGGTGCGCGATTGGAAGACGCGGGCTATGGCGCACAGGTTGTCAAAGACGGCGATAGCTGCAACTTCTTTGTGGAGCACAAGAACACGCGGTGCCGTGTGTACTACGTCGATGGCAATTTTCTTCTCCCCGATACGGGCGAAACATTCAGCCCTGACGCAATGCTAGCCTGGTTACACAGGGAGCCGGAATGCTTTACGGCCAACGTGGCCTTGCGCTGTGTCGTGCAGCAGCACCTCTTCCCTGTTCGTGCTTACGTGGCTGGTCCGGGCGAGTTGGCCTACTGGGGACAGCTCAAAGGCGTGTTTGAACACTTCGACACGCCTATGCCCATTGTTTATCCCCGTATCCGTGCAGTGTTGACCAGCTTGAAGACGAACAAGCTCCTGGCAAAGTATGGATTGCGGCCCGAAGATCTAAACCTGCCCGTGGCGGCGTTGGAAGAAACCGCGCTGCGAAGCGGACAACAAGATCCCAGCCTGGCCTTGCTCGAAAAACGACGGGCGGCGCTCAACGAAGTGCTTCAGGGCCTTCAGGCGGATTTTGACGCGCTGGGCAAGAAAGGACGGGGGGGGGCCGCCTTGGCTGCACAATTTTCTGGACAGGTCCAGCAATCCATGGTCCACCTTGAGCAAAACCTGTTGCGGGCAGACAAAACACGCACCGAAACCGTACGTAGACAGATTGCACGCCTTACGACCGAATTGGCTCCCGAACGAAAGCCACAGGAGCGCTACTACACCCTCTTTTCGTGGCTCTTCCACTATGGATGGGATCTCATCCCAACCCTCGTGGAGCAATTGGATCACCGCGAGCACGCCCTCCAGGAGGTTGAACTGTGAATGTAGATGTCCTGGCCATTGGAGCCCATCCCGACGATGTAGATCTCGGTGTGGGCGGTTTGCTGTGCAAACTGAGCGACGCGGGCAAACGCACCGCAATCCTCGACCTGAGCGAGGGCGAGCTTGGTTCCCGTGGCACGGTGGCGGAGCGCAATGAAGAAGCTGGCGAGGCAGCACGCTTACTTGGCGTATCGACACGCCGGAATGCCCAACTGCCGGATGGCGGCCTCAGCAACAACACGGAACAGCGATTGGCGATCATCCGAGTTATCCGGGAGCTTCGTCCCACGGTCGTATTCGGCCCCATGCGGCCCGATCGGCATCCCGATCACGAAGCCGCCCACGATCTCATAAAAGACGCACACTTTTTTTCGGGTGTACATGGCCTCGATACGGGGCAAGCTCCCCATCGTGCCCAGGCATTGTATGGCTATTCTGCCTACCAGGACGGCGATTGCACACCCACCCACGTGGTGGACATTTCGGGTGTTTTCGAGCGCAAGATCGAAGCCCTGCGGGCCTTTCGCTCACAGTTTCACAATCCCGACTACGATGGCCCCGAGACCCACGTGGCATCCCCGCAATTCTGGGAAGCGATCACCACACGGGCGGCGTACTGGGGCAACAAGATTGGCGTTCGCTACGGCGAAGCCCTCTATGGCACACTACCCATCGCCATGGACCTTCCACCTGAACTGGAGGAACACGCATGAAAATTGGAATTACCTGCCATCCCTCCGCCGGCGGCAGCGGCATCATGGCCACCGAACTGGGTTTCGCGCTGGC
>JAJRPE010000214.1 GCA_024280935.1 Candidatus Hydrogenedentota bacterium | reverse complement strand
CCTTCTCGAAGAGGCCCCGCGAATCCACAAGCAGATCTCGGTTCTCGTTCTTGAGCACGGCGATGAGATGCTTTTTGTGCTTGCGCACCAGGTTCCATAGGCTGGGATTCATGTATAAAGCATCTCCGCATACGACATCGAAGGCGCGTGGGTACTCTTTCAGGAGCCTGTTGAGCAAGCGCACCGCACAGGCTATCTCGTCCTCGCCCGCCAACTGGCGTTCGGCATCGAGCATTAGACGCTGCTTCCCATTGGTCAAATAGCCCCCCACGTAGCGGAAGTAGTATTGCGTGCGGTCCCCCTTGGCGAAATGCACCACCCGTGCCAGGCATTCCTTCCAGGTGCGGCGATAGCTGGACACCCCCTCGTGGCCATCCAGAATCAGGTAGCGAAAACCATTCCTGCCTCGGCCAAAGCCCTTGTTCCGTTTGAGTCGCCGGTGCTGCTGGCGCGTCAATGCCCGTAGTTGGCCCAACTGCAACGTGGTCGCCACGTTCCCCATCACGTCGGCGCTGGGCAAGGGGCCGCCCAGCCACCTGGCCCATAGCGGGGGTGCCTTGCGCTGCTCCAAGGCGTTAAGGCTGCCCAGCCGCGCCAACATCAGCATCAGATACCCCAGAGCCGCACGTCCCGCTGGGATACGCGGCTTGAGGCGTCCGTCCTTTACCTCTCTCAGGTCGCTGCACAGGCCGTATACCTTTTCCCCATACTTCAAGATGCGCCCCAGCGTGTTCGTTGCCGGAGGCGACTCGGGCACAGACTTGCGCTTCTTCTTCGCGCGCGCTTTGTTCCTTCGCTTAGCCGTTTTTCTTCTCCTTCGCTTTTTTCTTTTCCTCGAGCACCCGCTCGACGCAGGCCTCGGACACCTCCTGGGTCAGACGTTGCACCTCGCGGTAGGCATCCACGCGACGAGTTACCTCCGATTCCAATTGCGCAGGAATATAGACCATGCGCCGTTTGCCCTTGATTTTTACCGACAGATAAAGGGACACATGCTTTTCTCCCTGCTCGCAGCGACATCCCGCCTTGCCGCAGCGTCGTGCCATGGACACAACGCTGCCGCAGAGCACCTCGTGGTCGTGAAGCAATTGGGAGAGGCGCGAGCGTGCCGCGCGCTCTTTAGGGGCGTAGCGTTTTCTGGGGGTCATGGCAATTCCCTTTCTGATATACGATAATATATCAGATTGCCTCCAGAAATCAACCCCTTTCACGAATGCGAATTTGCCCAAAAAAAGAGAACGCCCACTAACCTCAGCTATTCCAACACGTTGGAACCCCAATCAAAGCCTAACGGCGGAATCGCTGCCTATACGCCTCTTTGTCTTGGCTTACACGTAGCTCTCGGATCTGCTGCGAAAAACCGACAAGAACTTTCGTGTTATATGGTGTCTCGCCGGTCTGCACAATATGGAGAGCGTAGCCTATTTTGTTTCGCACCCGGTTCGGAAGATGCCGTAAGACTCGCTGGGTATTTCCAAGAAATTGCAGCGGTCTCAACGGGTTCACCATGGTACCCGTCCGGTTACAGCGTGCTAATAAAATAACGGACGCGGTTCCTGAAAATCTGAATGTACGCAATACCGTTTCGCATGGCTGAAACTCCTTTTGTTGGGCGCTTTTTGCACCCGTTGCACATCACAATCTATCCTAGCCGGAGGCCGCGCCGCCGTATCCCGCTGTCAAAGCCGGGACCGCCACGGCGCCCTCCGTGTTATCGCGATAAGGATGGGGGCGCGAGTTTGACCTCACGGCCGAGTCCGAGGGATTTTCCGCTGCGGAGATACTTGAAGCCGTGCTTTTCCCGCACGGCATCGGCTTTCTCCAGCACGCGCTCCCACTTTTCATTGTTCTTCCCGCCAAAGAGGGGCATCTGGTGTTGGTTATAGCGCAATTGGTCCAGCCCCACCCCGATGAGACGTATGCGCGCGCAACGCCGCTTTCCCTTTTCAATCAGTTCCTGGAGCGCCGTCGTGACCACACAGTCAATGGCAGTAGCATCGGCGAAGGTATGGGCAAAGGTCTTGGTCTCAAAGTTGCTGTAGCGAACCTTTAATATCACTCGCTTCGCTTCCAGCCCCTCTTCCCGCAACGTATACATGCAGCGCTCGGTCAGGTAGGCCAGCGTCTGCTCCACCTGCTCCCACCCGGACACATCTTCGGGGAAAGTCGTCTCTCGGCTGATAGACTTGGCCGCGCGCTCCACCTCCACCTCGGACGTAGAAATGCCCTGTGCCCGCCGTTGCAGACTGATGGCCGTTTGGTGTCCAAAGGCACACTCCAAGGGCACAAGGTCAAAATGCGCCAACTGGCCCAGCGTCACAATTCCAAGCCCTTCCAGCACATCACAGGTTCGTGGACCCGCCCCCGGCAGCTTTCGGACGGCCAGTGGCGCCATGAAGGCCCGCTCCTCCCCGGTCGCCACCCGCAGGTAGCCGTCTGGCTTGCCCTCGTCGGACGCGACCTTGGACACCAGCTTGTTGGCGGTGATCGCCACCGTACAGGGCAGACCCGTCTGCGCCGTAATTTCACCTTTAATGTACGTGGCAATGCCATCATCCCCGCCAAAAATACGCTGGGAACCCGACACATCCATATAGGCCTCGTCAATGGACGCCATCTGCACGTGGGGCGTGACCGTCTCCAGAATCGCCCGAATCTTCCGCGAGGCCTCCCGGTAGTGGCTGATATGACCACGCATAAAGATGCCATGGGGGCAAAGCTTCTTGGCTTGGACGAGCGGCATGGCCGAATGCACACCAAACTTGCGGGCTTCGTAGGAGGCCGTCGAGACCACGCCGCGAATATCTTCCTTGTTCCCACCGATAATCAGGGGCTTGCCCTTCAGGGACGGATCGCGGACCACCTCAACGGAAGCGAAGAAAGCATCCATGTCGATATGTACGATTCGTCGTTCCACGGTGTGGGATTTCCTATTTCTCAAAGCTGCCGACTAACTGAAAATATAAGCACTGAAAATAAGTACAGCTAAAGTATACCCCTTTGGGGCGTTCTTGTCAAGCATTTCGCAGGGGTCGGCTAGCAACATCTGTAAGTTGCTGCATTACAATCTGTTAGGTGACATATGCGTTGGAGAAATCTGCTTCTGCTGAGAAATAAACTTAATGGGCCTATCACCCAAAACCACTGAAAACAGGCACCCTACCTCATGGTGGGATCACTTATCATGGGAATTGAAGCAGGGCAACAGAAGCAGGCCGTAAAGGGGCTGGTGATGTAAATGCCCGTGCGATCCGCCCTTCTCGGTCATGATGTCTTACCCAAAGGTATCCAAGCAGCCCAATCATACCTGTAGGTAGTCTGTGGGTGCTTAAACCACTCCTTACTTTACATAGAGTTGTCAACAATTATATTGTAAGCTCCATCGGCTTCCCCGCACACAGGCGGTGTTTTAGGTCTTGTTGCTCCAAGTTCACGAACACGTATTACGCAGGAGCGCCTGGCCCGATTGGACTTTGTGTAAAAATCTGCGATGAATCCCCTGACTTCAACGCATACAATTAGAGGCTTTCCCCCAGCGACATGACGTACATGAAAACACACCCTTGTAGGACTCAACCCGGCATTCCTACGCACTTGTAAGAATTGAGTGTCTTTTCATAATCTCACTTCTCCTGCCTTCCACCCCAAACACCAGCAAACAGGGGGTAATCACTTGACACAAGCGACTTGGCACACCTATTGCACTTAGTGAAGCTCAAGCGCGGACTCGTACCGTGCGGTGTAACGCTGAGTCGAAGTAACAGAATGTCAAGAAAGGAAAGAAAATGGGTATGGGAAAATGGAGACCAATACTTGCCTTCTCGCTGTTGGCCCTTGCACTCTTGGGTGCAATGCCGGAATCAATCGCCCAGGAGGATGGCGCGATGGTCGTCGCCGTGGATGCAGCGGCTGCGGTGGTCGGTCCAACCGTAGAGGACCTGCAAAACAATCTCAACATTGTCTGGACCTGCATGGCGGCCTTTTTGGTCTTCTTCATGCAGGCGGGCTTTGCCATGGTCGAAACCGGTTTCACCCGGGCGAAGAACGTGGTCAACATCATCATGAAGAACCTGATGGATTTCTCCATCGGCTCTCTCGCCTTCTTCATGATTGGTTTTGGCATCATGTTTGGCCTGAACAACTCCGGCTTCTTCGGCACCTCCGATTTTTTCCTGAATTGGATGTCCTATGGGGATGACTTCGACGGCCAGTGGCCCTACACCTTTCTGATTTTCCAGACGGTGTTTGCCGCCACCGCCGCGACCATCGTCTCCGGCGCCATGGCCGAACGGACCAAGTTCACCTCCTACCTGGTCTACAGCGTATTTATTTCCGCCTTCATCTACCCGATCTCCGGTAGTTGGGCGTGGAACAGCCTCTATGCCGATTCCACCGGCTGGTTGGAGAACATCGGCTTCCTCGATTTTGCCGGTTCCACCGTGGTCCACTCCGTCGGCGGCTGGCTGGCGCTGGCCGGTGCCCTCGTCCTTGGCCCCCGTATTGGCAAGTATGGCCCCGACGGCAAGGCACGGGCTATCCCCGGCCACAACCTGGCCCTGGGCGCGCTGGGTGTCTTCATCCTCTGGTTCGGCTGGTTTGGCTTCAATGCCGGCAGCACCACCACGGGCGACGGCACCATCGGCTACATCGCCGTTACCACCAACCTATCCGCAGCGGCGGGTGCTGTGGGCGCCATGTTCACCGCTTGGATTCTGCTGAAGAAGCCCGAAGGCTCCATGAGTCTCAACGGTGCCCTGGCTGGCCTCGTGTCAATTACGGCCCCCTGCGACGCGGTCAGCCCCATGGCGGCGATAGCGATTGGCCTCATCGGCGGTATACTCGTGGTCCTCAGTATTCTCTTCATCGACAAAACCCTCAAGATTGACGACCCCGTGGGTTGCATCAGCGTCCACGGTGTCTGCGGTGCCTGGGGCACCCTCTCCTGCGGTTTGTGGAATCTGGATACCGGTCTCTTTTATGGCGGTGGCTTCCACCAACTCGGTGTCCAAGCCGTGGGCGTTGGCGCGGTCTTTCTCTGGGCCTTCGGCATTGGTATGGTCCTCTTCCTGGCCATTAAATACACCATCGGTCTTCGCGTGAGCAAAGAAGAAGAAATTGCCGGCCTCGACGTGGGCGAACACGGCATGGAAGCGTACTATGGTTTCCAGATCTTCAACAACCAGTAAGCCGACGTTCCGCAACCGAAACAAGAGAAAGGCACAACCATGAAACTGATTACTGCGTATATACAACCTGAAAAACTCAACGACGTGAAGCAGGCCCTCTACGAGGCCGGTATTGCCAAGATGTCCATTACCAACTCCCTCGGCTGCGGCCAGCAGGGCGGTTACCACGAGTCCTACCGTGGTGTCGATATCGAGGTTAACCTTCTCAAAAAGATTCGCCTGGAGGTTGCCGTAAACGAAGACTTCGCCAAAGCCACGGTGGATGCCATCGTAAAGGGCGCCAAGACAGGCACCATTGGCGACGGAAAGATATTCGTCACGGCCCTCGAAGAGTGCATCCGCATTCGCACCGGTGAAAGCGGTACCGCCGCCATCGGTTAGTATTTGCGAGGGTTCCCACCCTCGCTCTCCAAGGGAGTGCTTCACCGCACTCCCTCCCATTGCCCAGGGGCGGTGTTCTTCCCGGAACGCCGCCCCGCTTGCATTTTTCGGCGATCACAACCATACTAAGGTGAGCTTTGGCCCACAACCCAAAACCGTCATCCCCGCGAACGCGGGGAACCAGTGGTGACTTAGTGCAACGCTGCCGCGTTCTGGATTCCCACGTGCGTGGGAATGACGTGACACGTTCTTGTTTTTTATAGGCACTCTCGCTGAGCAAGGCACTACGCCATTGAAGTCCTTTACGAGCACCTGTGGGGTTCTATGTTGCTTCGAAGCGAAAAAGAGTATGACCGGGAGGCTGTCTACGCCGTCCACGAATCGGCTTTTGAAACAAGCGCCGAGGCCAGGCTTGTCGACGCCCTTCGAGAACAGGCAAAGCCCATCATTTCGCTGGTAGCGGAAAAAAACGGCGCTGTGGTCGGTCACATCTTGTTTTCACCGGTTTCCCTTTCCGAGCACCCGGCCCTCATGGTGATGGGACTGGCCCCCATGGCCGTCCTTCCAGCCCATCAGCGGAAGGGCATCGGCTCGGCACTGGTTCGGGCCGGCCTTCAGCGATGTCGACGACTGGGCTTCGCGGCGGTTGTTGTGTTGGGGCACCCCGAATACTACCCCCGCTTCGGCTTCTCCCCGGCCTCCAAATTTGGAATCGACTCTGAGTACGACGTGCCCGATGACGTGTTCATGATACTGGAGCTTCACCCGGACACGCTGGATGGAAAGCACGGTATCATAAAATACCACTCGGCATTCGGGGTGCTCTAACAGCCCGCTTGCGGGAAGCATAATTTTCGGTAATCGTTCACGACACGGACACCTTATAGTCAACAAAAGACCTACCCGTGGCACCCGTCGGCTGTTTTCTAAGAACCAAGAACCCCGCGAGACGTGAACGCTTACTTTATTTGAATCTCTCGTTGTGATGCCCGAGGATAGCGGCCACGGTAAAAGTCGCCGGACAATACTCATCGCGGTATCCCGGGAGAACAGTTGCAAGATCTACCGAGTCCGCTGGCATGGGTATCTCACTAAAGTGCTTTCCGTTTCGCGAAACAATGGCCTTATCGTCCGCAAACTCAACCTGTGCCGAACGCCATGCAAGATCTTCGTGCTCAAGGTAATTCCAGCGCCAGACCCCGTCACCATCCCGAATATAGAAACTCACCTGATATGGCTCGGTCCAGATGCCCGTGTAGGTTTGAACTACGCAATACTCCTGCCCGCTTGGAGATAAGCCTTCCACCACAATTCCGCTGTGTTCGGGGCCAGCAGCGGAAATAAACGCGGTGATCGCCCACAGGTATGCCACCCCTATAGTGATACCTGCTCCGGTCATGATCAGGCCCGTCACAGATCGAGTCCGTGTGAAACTACGGTTCCCGAACAGGACAAGCAGCATCGGGATGCTGGCGAGAGCCAACAGAAGGAGGGAGAAGATTACGATTGCCGATAGATTGATTCCATACGTCATAATTTCTTCACAAGCAATCAAAAAACGCTATTCGCTAACCGATTTCAATCGGAGATTTCCAAGGCTTCGTCACCATGTTGCGTTTCGACCCCTTGAATATCCACAGATAAACACCCGGCAATCGCTTCGTTGATATTCTCCATCAACGCTTCCAGCGTATCTCCCTGGGTTGCGCAACCGGCTATCGCGGGCACCTCGGCCCAGTATCCCCCTTCATCCGCCTCGTGGACGACCACTTTCAATTTCATATCGAATCACCTTACAAAGCAATACCTGCGGTTAGCGTGACGATCTTCCAAAGAACTCATCAGTCATGGTGTAGCACAAGTTCCGAAAACTCACTCCCCCGCCAACACCACGTCATCTACGTCAAACACCGCCTCCTTCACCGGCTCATCCGCGCCGGGGAGGGGCGGATGGGGTGTTTCGTTCACGGTCTGGCGCGTTGGCGTGTCGCGGAAGGCACCCGTTCGGAAAGAGATACGTTCCACGGAAAGCACCGCCTCGGCGAGCTGGGCCTTTTCCGTGATGGTCTTGCCGTCCACCTTCAATGAGTACCCGCCAAAGGGCTGGGCATCGATGACCAGTTCAAAGGCATAGGTGGTACCGGGCCTATAGGCGAGGATGTTCTTCGCCTCGCTGCCATCCACGTACTTCAACTGGCCATCGGTGTCGAAACGCAGTCGCACGGGACGGTTGCCGTAGCGGTCCTGAATGTCGATGTCGAGCTGGGCGTTGGCCTGGCTTGCCGTCATCGTAAAAGCTATGGTGGCCGACGTGCCCTCCTGAAATACCCGAACGGCACGGGCGTAGTCGTGAGGCTCCTTGTCGGCGAGGCGGAGCACCTGTCCCCCACCGCCCTCGGCCACGGTCACCGGCGCCCATTGGGGACTGTAGAGGTTCCAGCCTTCGACGCGGCCACCCAAGGGACGGCTTTCGAAGTCATCCTCAATCGGCCCCGCCACGGCATGGCGAATCGGAACGGGAACACGGCTGACCCAGATGTCCTCTTTGTTCATGCTGTAGGAGCCCCAGAGATCGTCGCCCGGCGGGTTGCCGTTGCCGGGGATAATCCCCCGCACGTAGCAGGGTCCGAAATCTTTCCACCGTCCATAAAAACGTCGCGGCGGCACTTCACTTTGGACGTTCAGCAGGTCGTCGTAGATGATGCCGTCGTCACTGGACACCACCGCCAGGGGGTATCGGTGTTCGTTGTGTACCGTGGGGTTGTAGAGAATGGCGTAGCGCCCGTCGTCGGTCTTTGTGCCAAACTGCTTCCCCCCGGCCATGACAAAGGTATTCACCTTGGCCGGTTTGGAAAAGGTCGCGCCGCCATCGTCTGAGAGCGCCGCGTAGGACCACTTCCACAGGCCGACCAGTTTCCCATCCTTCCTGGTGTAATAGGAGAATGCCTCGTACTCCTCCTCCCCCATGGGCTGGTGAAAACCATCCAGCCCATGGTCCTCGTCGTACCACTGCCGCGTCACGAGCTTGTCCGCCAACAGCGCGTTGCAGGCCTCCTGAAATCCCGCGTCGTCCGAGGTCGTATAAAAGGGAAAACTCGTGTTGGTCTCGTTCCAATCCATATGGCTCGTATAGCGGATAAAATAGATAGGGCCATAGGTGCCGTCTTTATAGGCCTCGCGCACCACGCGCCCGATGCCGCCCTTGAGGAAGGGGTCTTCTGCGTGCCCATAAAAGGCCAGCACCAACAATCGGCCATTGGGTGCCACATAAAATCCCATGCGCTGGTGCATCATGTAGCCATGGGAACCCACCGGCATCATCGTGTTGGGGGGCGGCTCGTAGGGCGGAAAAACGACCTCGGGTTTTTCCCACGTCACCCCGTCCTTCGATGTCGCCATCAAGGTGTGCCCCGGCGCAATGTGCTCGTCCATGGGATTGCTGAGATACTGCACATAGAAGGTGTCGTTCCAATAGGCAATATTGGAGGCATGGTTATAGGTCCACCCCGTGCCCTCCGCCTGTTTCGGGTGGCTGCGGTTTACCCGCAAAACCTGGTGGCTGTGCGTGCCGATGGCGGGCCGGAGTCCCGCTTCGTGGTGTTGCAAATCGACCGACACACCGCCCACATAGCGCACCGGCTCCTGGATGCTGCCCGTCTGGGCCATAGCGAAGCAGGTTGAAAAAGAGGCGGCGACGATGGCCAAGCGTGTCAAGAATCGGTTTGAATTCATGTCGTACTCCTTCAAGTATCTCATAGCGACGAGTTTAGCACACCAAAGGCGTGCGTTCACCGATCAAGCATCAACCCTGTCGGACGTGCCGTGCGATCCGGTCTCAGCCGGTTCGTGCGCCTGGAGCGGCAGTGCCGTCTTATTTCCTGGCTTAAATCGGCTTTGCTTCGCGCCAGCGCACGAACCTGGCAGGACTCGTTGAGACTCGCCTTTTGGGGATCGTGCGGCACGCCTGAGATTCGTAAGCTCTCTTTCAACACCCAAGCGTTTAGTACAACGCGGAAGCCTGTTGACAGCGATGGAAGCTCGTAAGATAATTCCCCCATAAGCACACAAGAACTAGATGCCAAGCGACAATTGTATTGCCCCAGGGGGGACCAGGGGACACCTTTGAGATTCGTCCACAGGGTGAAGGCTGTTTTCTTCTGGAACGTATTGAGCAGCCCAAAGTTCACAAGAGAATGAGCCGTGAGAAGTGCCTGTCGGCGATTAAGAATTCTCCCATTCGCTTGACCATGTCCTGGGAAGGACTTCGTGCGATCACCCGCGAACCATGACGTTGCTCGACACGAATGTACTCATCTATGCATTGGACTCCAGTTCACCCTATCCCGAATGGGCGGTAGGCTTAATCGCTGGGGAAGTATCCGGGAAAAGTGGATGACCTGATTCGCGAAAATGTGGTCATCAAGCTGAATATCGAAGCGGGCGCGTAGCCTCTGTAAAAGATCAAGAAATCGCCCGGATTCCACTTGGAATCCGGGCGATTGTTTTGTTTGTGATGGGGCGTGGAATTACTGAAGGAAGGCCAACAGACTGGGCTGTATTACCCGTGCACTGGCATTAAGCGATGCCTGGAGGGAATTATTCTGGGCGTTCAGTTCTACGATGGTTTCGCCGAAATCGGCATCGATATTGTCCGCAATAACCTCCAGAAGCTGCTGATTAATGTCCTCAAGGTTCGACTGAACCCGCTCCAGACGGTTTTGCGTCGCGCCAATTCGCGCGGTGGCAACCAATATCTGGTCCTGGGCATCCGAAAGCTCGTCCAGCCGCGTCTCCAGCGCACCGACATTACCGGCCTCCAGATTGTCTCGAATATCGATGAAGACCTGAAAGATATCGGAGCCGCCAGCCCCCGCATCGATGAACACGCTGCTGCCGGGTTCATTGGCCGCCACCCGGACCCCATCCTGAATCTCAATAGAGAAGATTTCGTCATTGCCCACATAATCCACGCTGCTGATTCGCCCATCGCCGCCCCGCGTTGCCTCAAAAGGCTCGGACAGTGTCACCGTTCCGCCAAAAACAAAGCGACCATTACTAACTTTATTGCCCTCGACCAACAGGCCTTCGAGAAGCTGATCTATTTCAATGGCTATCTCATCGCGTTGCAATTGGGCATTGGTTCCCGATGCCCCCTGCAAGGTAAGCTCCCGCACGCGCTGAATAACGTCAATCGTCGTTCTCAGCGCCGATTCCGTCTCCAGCGATAGGGGACCCGCACTACTTATGTTGGTGATATATTGTTCATTGCGTGCAATCTCTGACCTTGCACTCACTGCGCGACGTGTCGCGAGAGAATCATCACTTGGACGATTTACTTTCTGTCCCGTTGATAGTTGCTCCTGAAGGCGCAAGATCTCCCGCTGCTGCAAGGAGAGGTCGCTCAGCACCCGGTCGATAAGAAGTCGTTGTGTTGTGCGTACTGCACCCATAGATTACGTTCCCTATCCTCGCTGGTCGATCAAGGTCGGCGTGCTTTTCATCCGTGAAATGTCACCGCCTTGTTCATTGTAATTTCCGTGGGACTCGGGCTGGCAGAGGGCCATGGCCGAAAGGGTCCGATTAAGAACACTCATTGAACGCTTCATTACTTGATTGTTTTCGCGCACCAGCCGACGGGTCGATTCCAAGGTAGCGCGCATAAGCACTTGGAATTCGCGCATCCGTTGCTCCCATGGCATGGGAACCTGCGTAATCAGGCCGCTGAGCGTTTGCTCATCTTCGGGCAATTGATACCAGTCGACCACGTCGCCCACCAATTCCAGGCGGACCTTTTCCGCCGCCACCGCCTCGCGCAGCAATAGCTGGAGCGCCTCGGTCTTGGCTTCCAGATATTCGGTGTCCTGAGCGCGGGCCGCACGACCTATGGCGCGACAGACTACCAGCACGTTCTGCTGACGCTCTAACTCATCGTCGAAGTAATCGCACAATGCGTCCAGAATAGCACCTATGGTCGTTTCGGTCTTGATCACAACTACACCTCTCGCCCGAGCAAGTCGGCCTGAATCTCGGCTACGGAAAGCTGGCCATCGGCATCACGGTCCAATGCCGCGAACTGGGTCGCCGTCAGGCCACTCTCATCCAGACGCAACGTCTGGTCACCATTAAGATCGCGCAGCCCCACGAAATTCTTGCTAGCCTCCAGCGCCTTGGCCGCCGTCGCCTCGGGGCTTGCCGCTGTCGCTAATTTTGCTTTGAACATCTCCGAAAAGGCTTCATCGGTAAGGCGCGGCTGTTTCAGGGCCTGAACAAACGAGGCGGTGCTTTGCAGCAAACCATTCACAGCTCCAAGTCCAGATAGTACATTCATCTCACACTCCCAAGCGGCCGTGCCCTTGATGCTACACGACCATTGTTTTTATCGGCATCGCCGCCGAAATCTTCAACCTATCACTCCGAATACACCCTGTCAGCGTTTTCGGGACTGTCCAGGGACTGACACGCCCCGAACAGCGTGGATTATTATTGTTGGCTCGAAACATCACGTATTCTCTTGGCGCAATGGCAAACACGTTTCCGGGCGGGACACCGGACCTTGAAGTGGCCCTTATTTTCGCGAGATTCAGTGTGTGGAGTAGTGTTCTTTCTGTATATCTGAGGGGCTTGGTCCGCGTCAGTCCCTTGTGAACCTGTCAGCGTCTTTGCTTGCAAATTCTTTATATCGTGCTATTCCGCTGCGCGATGGTGACAACAGGATACCGGCTTCAGCACCCTTTTTTAGGGAAATTCCATTTTCCGTTTCTCGCAGGGGAAAAGCAGCCGCAGGCTCCATCTTCAGCGTGAAGCCGTTCGTCGCTTTTCGCAGGAGGATACCGGGCGAAGGCTCCCGTGCCATACCGTCCAGATTTGCCGCGCCCTTTTGTACGGCAATTTGCTCCGCCAGTTGCTTGGCAATACCAAACTGACCCGACTTCGCCATCTCACCCGCCATAAAATCATCCATCATCTCATCAAAATAGGCACGCTCGGAACCATTGTCCAGCCCATAGTCCGGCACTGTCTTCCGCATTTCCTTGATCATCTGGAAAACAAAAAGCTGTTCAAACTGCTGCAAGACCTCGGTTTCCCGGCCCTTGGAACCGGGCCGAAGATCTTGGCTCAGAAAGGATGAAGATGTCTGGGGATTTACATAAAGCATCGAATATCCTTAGCAAAAATTTATTTACCATAGAGGACACAGAGAAACGAATTCTCTGTGCCTCTGTGATGAATTATAACTTCTTCCATTATTTGGCCTAGCCAATTTTCCTGATTTCGGCATCAAGGGCACCCGCCGCATGGAGGGCCTGAAATATGGCTATCATGTCTCTCGGTGTGAGACGCAACAAATTCAGGGAGCGGGCCACCTCCGCAGCAGAGGTTCCCTCCACGGGCATAAGCGACACTTCGGGTTCCGTAACTTCCACATCCTGGTTTTCAACTACGATGGGATCCGCATCCGTAAAGGGCAGCGCGGGGACAGCCGTTTCGGTGCTCGAAATTTCTACCGTCAAGCTCCCGTGGGCTACCTGACACGGCTTAACCATGACGCCCGCCCCCACCACGATGGTCCCCGTTCGCTCATTGATAACCACCACGGCTGGTGGTTTAACTTCCACCCGCAACGTATTCAACCCGGCAATAAAGGCAATGATATCCCGCTGCTTCTCCTGCGGTATTCGCACCTGAATCGCGCCTCCTGACAGCGCACTCGCCGCGCCCTTTCCATAGGCTTCATTGAGGACTACGGTGATCGCGTTCGCTGCTTCAAAACTGGGCTGTCGGATCAGAAGCATAAGTTGCTCGCCGTCGGTGATAGACGCAGGAACTTCCTGTTCTACGGTCGCGCCACCCGGAATACGACCCGCAGTCGGATGGTTGGAGCGCACCGAAGTGCCCCCCGATGTATCCGCGTTAAAGCCACCCAGCGAAACCGGCCCACTGGCAATAGCATATACCGTATCACCCCCGCCCGGACCACGGAGAAAGGTCTCCAGCAGTTGTCCCCCTTCGAGGGACTTCGCATCCAGGATTGATTCCACATTGACATCAATGGTCGTCCCTTCCTTGGCAAAGGGCGGCAATATTGCATCCACCATACAAATAGCAACGTTCTTGGAATTCAGGGAACCCAAATCCAGAATATTGATGCCATAGCGCTCCAGAATATTTTTCTGCGCTTCGACAGCGGCAGCAGATCCGTCCCCGGTTCCCATAAGGCCCACCACAAGCCCCACACCGGTTATTCTGTTCCCCCGCGCCCCCTGAACATCACAAAGATCTCGGATTGCGGTCCCGGCAGTGGCGGAGAAAGCGCTCAAAAGGATGAGCGACGCTATCGCGACTACCTTAATTCCACCGTAAACTCTGCCTACGAAGCAAGACCCGAGGCCGTCATACTCGCGAACGCGGGGATCCAGTGATCGCCCGGTCCCCCCCCGCCGCGTTCTGGATTCACACGTTCGTGGAAATGACGCGCAATTTCCTTGTTTTTTGTGGGCCTTTTGGAAAAACAAGGTGCCAATCTGTGTGAGGTTTCCATGCACGATCTGCATCCTTAAAACGGTGAGAACCAATCCAAAAAACGGGTTACCAAACCTCGGCGCTGACTGTTCCACAGTGGCCCCTTGCCCTTTACAAGAACGCTCACATTGGCCACCTGGGTGGACTGCACCGTATTTTCCTGCGTGACATCCTTTGAGCGAATGACACCGGTGAGAAGCACTGTGGAATCCTCGCGATTCACCGTAACTTGCTTCTCTCCCTCAATGCGATGGGTGCCGTTTGGAAAGGACTCCACGACCACACAGGTGATGGATGTCGTCAACGTGTTTCGGCGGCGGGTCTCGCCGTCATTTTCCGTTTCGTTTACTCCGTTAATATTCCAGTTGGGCAACTCACCCGCATTCAGAATATTATTGCCATTGGGCTGGGGAGCGACCAGAAAAGGATTGCTCGCCGTTGGAGCCGTCGCCGTCACCTGGCTGTCCTTCGTGGTACTTGTCTCTGAGCGAGTCCGGGCATCGATTGCTTCCCGGACCAAAACCGTAATGATATCGCCCGGCTGAAAACGGTTCAGCTTCTCCGTCACCAACGTCCCCCTTTTAGCAACGCGCTTTGTAAATAGGGAATCTGCAGCAACAGGAGGTTGCGACAGGGCAATGGTCAACATTGCGATCACAATATACACAGGCATTTTCACGGATGAACCTCCACCACGCCATCGGCGCGAACCACCCCTTGAAACTCTTGCTTGGTACTCGGGTTAGTACAAACAATCACGTCGCCCGCCCGACCATCCATCATGGCCCGGGCACGGTGCTGAATGCGAATACGTCCACTACGCACTTCTACCGGAACCATTTGGTTTCGGCGAATGACTTTCTTGGCTTCCACGTTGCGTGACGTAATGGGCTGGCCTGGAAAAATCGTCTTGCGCGCGAGCAGGCCAACGGCATCTTTAATATGCAGCATAGCCCCTCTCGGCGCTCTCGAAACCGCCATCATCTGAAGTTCCAGATGGGAGGCCATTATTGGTCGGCCACGCGATATATCGGTTGCAGCCACCACGACTTCATGGAAGGCCTCTATACTCGCACGCATTGTCACCGTTCGATATACAGCGCCATCGATAAGAACATCGCCCCGAAAAGCACCAGAACCCAAGTAGCGGTACTGGGGATTGGAGCGCCACCGAATCTCCATATCCCCCTCGGGAGCCACAATATCATTGAGGGGAAGCGGAATGTTTACCTCGGTCGTCGCTGGATCCCAGGGCATTTCGGTTTCTATATGGTTTTGCAGCGAGGCCACCACCATCTCTCTGGATATATCGATGTGCATCGTCGTGGCACGCACCCGCGCCGATCCCGTAACAGAGACATCCTTCAAGCCAGCCGTCTTGAGACGAGCCTCAACCAAGCTCGCATTAAAATTCTTTGAGGAACCGGGCCGCGCGGCCTGGGAGATCTCCACCTCCGCCAATCGATCCGCCAACGCCCCTTCTTCGACTTCAACCAAATCACTCAGGAATACCTTGGGTCCTTTAACAAGGACCTCCTCCCTCAGCTCCAGAACCGCCTCGCTCCACGCCCCGGAAACAAGCAGCGCCACGCTTGAAAGAATCAAGGAAAGAATCAGGCGATACATCGTTATCCCTTCAAAGTATGCCATCAAATTAGCGGCGTACATTGTTCGCGGTCTGTAGCATTTCATCAGCGGTTTGAATCACCTTCGAGTTGGCCTCATAGGCCCGCTGCGCGATAATCATCTGCAAAATCTCCTCCACCACCTGCACATTCGAGTTTTCCAGAAAACCCTGCGATATGGTCCCAACGCCGTCCAGTCCCGGCGTTGCGGTGACCGGCGAACCCGATGCCAAATTTTCCTGCAAGAGGTTTCGTCCCAGCCGGGCATCCAAGCCCGCCGGATTGGGAAAGCGTGCGATCTGAATATTCCCCACCGCCGATGCTGAACTGTTACCTGGCTGAAGCACCGAAACCGTCCCATCGGGTCCAACAGTCACCAATTCCGCATCAATTGGAATCGTAATGGCCGGGTCCAAAAGGTATCCATCCGCCGTAAGCACCTCGCCCTCGGCGTTAACCTTGAAGGCCCCATCCCGCGTGTAGGCCAGCGAACCATCGGGCAAGGTCACCTGAAAAAAACCATCGCCCTCGATACGCATATCGAAGGGATTACCCGTCTGAATCGCGGAACCCTGTGAAAACAACTTGGAAACCGCAGAGGGTCGCACGCCATGACCCACTTGGATGCCCTCGGGAATGATGGTGCCCGCTTCGGTCACGGTGCCTGCCGGTTTTATGGTCTCGTAAATGAGATCCTGAAAATTCACCCGGCTCTTTTTGAAACCCGTCGTGTTGACGTTCGCCAGATTGTTGGCAATCGTGTCGATGTTCAGTTGTTGTGCGATCATGCCCGTGGCTGCGGTGAACAACGAACGAATCATAATGTCTCTCCTGCGGTCCCAATTCCTGCGTAACCGATGTTTTCCCAAGCATTCAGAACACCAGAGACCGCGCTAGCGCCTTGCTGCGGCCCGGTGAAGCAATGGCCTACCCTGCCGCAGCGATAAATAATTACGGTGAACCCACCTGATCGATCAAGCGACCAATCGTGGCATCAATGACTTGAATAACTTTTTGATTGGCCTCGTAGGAGCGGAGGCCCAGCATCATGTTGCCCATTTCCACAGGCAGTTGAACATTGGAAAGCTCAAGCGCGCCCTGCTCCAAATAGGTATCTGCCGCCTCGGCGCTCTGGGCAAGGACCTCCTCGCTGGCGAGATACAAGTTGTCCCCCGTCCGTTCCAGGCGGATTGGATTTTGAAACTCGCGTAACCGAATCTGCCCGGCAACCAGGCCGTCTACCGTGACGACACCCTCAGGAGAAATGGTGATTTTTTCCCCGTTTACACCAATGGGACCACCCGACGCGCTTGCAACCTTATGGCCTTCCGGCGTGGAAAGTTCCCCGTCCACATCAATGGTGAACTGACCCGCCCGCGTGTAGCGCTCGCCGTCGGCCGTATCGATGACAATATAGCCCGGTCCGCGAAGGGCGAGACTCAAGGGGTCTTCCGTAATTCGGACAGGCCCCATAGAAAGGTTGGTGAATGATTCCACACCCTTCACGCCACCAGCGGGGGCCGCCTCCCGGTTAAAGTGGAAGGGATGGATCATCTTGTTGGAGAAGACTTCATAGAAGCCCAACTGGACCGGCTGCATTCGCTTGAAACCAGGCGTAGATGCGTTGGCCAGGTTATTGGCGATGATGTCCTGCCGTTGCTCGGCGGCTATCATGCCCGTGGCCGCGTTGTACAAGCCCGGTAACATCCGATGCGATCCTCCAACTTCGTTTCTATGGCAACACCCTGTCGGGTGAGTAGCTTCGGGGGTGGCCTGCGCGTTATCCCGCGACGGATCCGGATGCCAATGGGTAACATGCCGTAGCGCAAGGCCAACCACTCGTTAAAACCGATTCAATGGGACTCAAATCGATGCCCTGTAAACGCAAGGCCTGTGCCAAGTCAGAGTCCCTTCTGTTGACCTGTAAACACGGGCCTTCCCCGATTCTCCCCCCTCCCCTTTGCCACGTAGCGCTGCACTTCTTGCCACGAAGCAGGACGTTTTTTCCACCCCCGAATCTACGCGGGACGCTAAAAACTGTCGGTAAGCGTTCACCAGGTATAGGAGGGCGGATTTTCCTACCCGCCACAGAGCACACGTTGCGCCAGCCTCAGCTTGTGCCGGAACCCCGCACTACGGTACAAGAAGGCATGGAAAACATCGTCGAAGAACATTTCAAAGCCAAGCAGGCCGCACGGGACTATGGGCGGGATGTCCGGCAGGCCTGGGATTATGCGACACTTTCCGCATGGAGCCACAGAATCACAGCCCACCTCATCGACAGCCCCCTTTTCGTCGCAACAGATACGCTCTTGTGTTATGTGGGCACCCGGCCTGGAGAACTAGACACGCGCCCCCTCATCACCGAAGCACTCAATCGTAGTATGCGTGTGCTGGTACCCCTTACCCGCGCTGCCGGAGCGATGGAATGGTCACGGTTGGAGCGACTGGACGACCTTGTTGAAACCAGGCTTGGACTCTTGGAACCCAAAGAAGAAGCGCAACGCATCACGGGGGAGACGACGGGCTTATGTGTCGTTCCAGGACTCCTGTTCCAAAGGGACGGCCACCGAATCGGCTTTGGCGGCGGATATTATGATCGATTTCTGGCAAATCATTCCGGGCCAACCGTGGGCCTGTGCCCCGCAATGTGTTTTGGCCATCATTTTCCGACAGAAACCCACGACCAGCCCGTCGACTGGGTTATTACCGAAAACCGAAATTACCACACCGCCCAAACTATCGCCGAATAATACGCAGTATTTCTTTATGAATCGCGCCATTCGTTATGAGCACGCCGGACTTCCCGTCAAAGAGCTTGAGCGTTTTCCCATCCAAGCGCGACGCAACACCGCCAGCCTCCTCCACCAGCAACTGGCCCCCCGCATAATCCCACGGATTCAAGCTCATGTGAACAAAGGCGTCGAGGTCACCCGAAGCGACTTGCGCCAGCGCCGATACCGCCGACCCATGGCAACGGAGTTGTCCACCCTCCGCGATGAGATTCCGCCCCCGGCCCAACCATGCGGCGCGGTCCGATATGCAACCGAAATCCAGATCCATGCGTGCATCGGCCACATTCTGCACTTGGGAGACAACAAGACGGGTTCCATTGACATAGGCACCCTTGCCTTCTTCAGCCAGATAAATATCGCCCGTGCCAGGCAAGGCAATCCCGGCAGACACCGTGCGGCCATGAATCGCAAAAGCGAGCGAAATGGCAAATACAGGAAAGATGCCCCGCACAAAATTATTTGTGCCGTCAATGGGGTCCATCACCCAACAACGCGCGTTGGGATGGGTAGGCAGTTTGGAAAACTCGCCTTCTTCGGCAACAATCTGGTCACCAGGAAAGGCCGTGCGTATCTGGTCCACTGCACGCTTTTGCAACGTCAGGTCCACCTCGGTAAGCAGATCCGAAGCGTCCTGTTTCTCTGTCACCGTAACGGAAGCCCGGTCATGAAACTTCTCCCGCGCATAATCGATGTTATCTTCGAGAAACTTCTTGATGAAGTCGATTTCAGTCATAAAACACTCCCGCAGCCCATCCTGCTCCCCTGCCAGACAGATACGGATCGGGCTGCGTAATTGATAAACTCAGTATCCCCTGTTTTCGTAATATATTATCACCCGGGAAGCGTGAAGACCAGCCAGCTCACCCTGAAAAAGTCTGGCAACGTGAGGGGGCTGGGCGCTACAATCGGGCCAACGCGTCACAAACACGGAAAGGGGCAACGCCATGACCACGTCCGATATTCGCTGGAAACAGCGCTTCAATAATTTTCAACGCGCCTTTTTGCTGTTGCGCGAAGCGATGGAAAACGACATGGGCCACCTGAGTCCTCTGGAGAAAGAGGGCATTATCCACCGTTTTGAATACACCTTTGAACTGGCCTGGAAAGTCTTGAAAGACAGGATGGAATACGACGGTATTGTCTTGGACAAGATATCGCCCAAGGCGGTCGTGCGACAGGCCTTTTCCGCGAAATATATTCAGGATGCCGATATTTGGCTAAAGATGATCGGCGACCGAAATTTACTGAGCCATACCTATGATTTTGCAACCTTTGAAGCCGTGCTTAAACGCATTGGGGATAGCTACCTGCCCATGCTCGACGATTGGTATATGACGCTGTTGGCGGAGTTCAACGAATGATGCCGGATGTGGGCTTGCGTGACGAAACAGTGGCTGCGTTACGGCGCATATTTGAAAAATTCGCGGCGATTGAACGCGTCACGCTCTATGGCTCGCGCGCAAAAGGCACTTTTAACGAACGCAGCGACATTGATTTGGTTGCCTTTGGCCAGGGCATTGAACGCGACTTAATTGCCGATGTCCTGATGGATCTGGATGATTCGGACATACCTTACTTGGTTGACTTGCAAAACTATCACGATTTGAAGAATAAATTGCTTATTGAGCACATCAATCGGGTGGGCATCGTGATTTATCAGAAATCAACGCCTTAGATCGGCCAAACCGGTCAGAGGTCGAAACCGTCGTCTTCGAACTCATCGGCAATGTCGCGATGGTGGATGCAAACAAGCCACATGACGGCAAAGGCGAGGCACTCCAGAATAGTAATCGGCACATTTACCGCCGACCACAGCCAAGGAGATTTGAGCATTTCCTTGGATACCGTGAGAATCGTTGTCGCAACGATGAAAAACTGCAAGAATCCCAAGGAGACGGATACGAATGCCATGGGGAACAACCGAAAGAAGGGTGCCAACATACCCGGAATTTCCTTCCAGCGGAGGCCGCCGCCATGCATAATGCAGGCGCCAAGAGGTATGCCCACAATCGTCAAGCCGAATCGAAAGAAAAACATGAGCACATCGATATCGTCCTTCATTGATTCGGGCGCAGACATGACTAGCTTGGCAGATGTAACATAGAGCAGGTTGAAAATGAACCAGAGGGTGAAAAAATTCTTCAAGCCGTCCTGCCAGCCTTTGAATTTCCAAAGGGGGCAGTCCATCTCTCTGCCAATGAGGGTAAAGGCCACGGCCTGAAACCCCGCAATCAGTGCCACTTGGCCAAGGTCCAAGCCTAGTGCCGTTATGACATACCACAGCGGCTTTGGGGTCATATCCACAGGCACCGCTTTAATCATGGCCTCGAACGCAAGGCTGTAGCCTGTGAGGACAACGAGGCTAGCGACCAGATAAAGCAGAACGATGCGCCAATTGCGCACCAGCGCATCCCGGGCATGGGCTAAGAGTTGCACTGAACAATACCTCGTGACGTGATCAGTGATCCGCCTTTTCCACGCTCGCGATTAATTTTTGTTTCGAGAAAATATAGCGGGTAATTGATTCCCGGGTTCCCTCTTCCATGGCAACAAACATACCACGTAAGAAACACCGGCCGCCGGACAATGTCTGGGTGGAAATTGGGCGCACAATTACCTGAAGCACACCACCAAGGCTCGGAATTGAGAGGGGAATGCGCAGGAGCACCTGCTTGGGTATGGGTTGCTGGAACACGATGGCCAAGCCGCCGCCACTGAGACTAGTAACACGGCCACGAAGCTGCGTAACCGCGTCCCGTTCCAGAATTCCATCATAATTATCATCGAGCGTGGCGTTCAGAACTGAGACTTGGACGGCCTGCTCAATGCGCAATCTAAAATAGACACGGGATTGATTGCGTGTCATGGTCTCCGCGTGACGAAGTACCCAAATCCCGCTCTTCTTTTCCTCGCGCAGCAAAGTCGCCTCGAAAAGGTAGCGGGCATCCTCCTCCCGCCACAGGCGAAACTTCAGCGCTATACCCGTCTGAAAATCCGGTCGCCCATCCTTACCCACGAGGGCCATGGAAAAGGTAACTTCATTCACATCTACCACCAGGAAATGATACCACGCTGGAGAATCTCCTGAAACGGATGCCGCCCAAAGCAACTGCTTTGGCTGTAGTGACCGGGTAGTGTCAATTCGCCGTCCAAGCGGGACGTAATCCAAACCCAATTGCAGCCGAACATCGCGAAGACGAATGCCGCGTTCAATAAGGACATCATCGCTCTCCGTGGCCGACAGCGCCTGGACATAGCGTGCGAGGCACTCGTCAAAAACCGTTCGCTTCGTTACCGCGATATAAGGATGATCAGCAGCGTATTGCCGCAGAATTGCGCGCAGGAGGTTCCAGTCCTCCGCAAGAAGTTCCCGCTCATCACAGAGTTCCTTAACGCCGCGCCACTCAGCACGCAGCCGCAGCGCCCGATCCCGCCGCCTTCGGTAAAGTTCAAGGCACACGGCACCCACGAAGGCCCCCACCAGAAGCAGCATGACCAAGGTAAGCGTCCGCCCATCCGCAACGGGCCAAACATAAAATTGTGTACCTTCGGACAATGAGCATTTCCTTTCCGTGCGGGTCGCCCGTGAATAACAGCGTGATTGTGACAAAGACGTGAATCTTAAAACAAGCGGGAAGCACCCGGGAGCCTGACCCCAGGGATCTATTCGACGATAAATCCCTCTTTTTCCAAGTCCCGAATCAGATCCGCTGTATCAATCCCTTCGTACTGAACGACCTGCCTGCCGTCCAGGGGCCTGAGATATTTTTGACATCTTCGTCGGTGTACCAGATCGGCCATAACCAGCGGATCGTCGGCTTCCACCACCTGAATCGTGCGAATCCGGAGCTGCTTCATACCGCCGCGCCAGTCCTCCAGCGTAGTCAACACATTGGCCGGCAAGCTGCCGCCCCGGTTATGAGCCAGCAGAAAATCGACGAAGGCCGCCGCATCATGCCCATCTTGAACTGCTTGTGTAAAGGAGTCTTTATTTACATTATACACCGTCGCTTTGCCTGTACTGGCGCGAACAGCGAATTGATCCAAGGGAACCGTCAGCAACGGATCCATATCCTCTGTCGGCACAACGATATCAAAATTGGGCTGCACAACAAGTTCACCCCGGCGTTTTGGGTAGGCCTTCAGCAGCGAGGGCGAAACCTCCCGCCGCAAAGCAGCCTCGCCCAATTCGGTGATCCGGAAGGCGAACTCACCATCTCGTTCGTCCTTTTCCACCATCCCAAGCCAAAAGAATGTCTCCTGAATCGCCCGAGAAAGCCGACCTTCCGCCTGATCGCTAATATTTGGATTAACGTAAATCCACTGTCCATTCTGCTGCCGCAATTCCAACTGTTCCTCTTCCGCGTTAAGCCCCACAATAAAACCCGCGAAATCCTGAGTGGTATACCAAGCGCCCGCCTTAACTTCATCAAGATAATTGGCCAGCAAATTACGTGAAGATTCGTCATCGCCCTGATCCAACATCCAATCACAAAGCGTCAAGTGGCGGTGAACCCGCCCGAGATCGATCAGAGCCTCAAGTTCGCCTGCGGAAAGTTCATTCTCCACACGCGCCAGCCACCCGACGCCTTCGGCCACCCAGAGGCAGGTATTCAGGGAAGGTTCGGAGTCTTCGGGACACACCGCCGACAGGCGACGGCGGTCTTCGCGAAAAAGTTCGCCATCCCCCCGTAGGCGCACGGGCCTGGCCGCGATGGTCGCCACAAGCTGGCCTATAGTTTCGGAAAAACTAAGGCCGCGATCCTGGGGTTGTTCTGGCTTTCCGCGTAGCACTTTAAGACGGCTATTGGACTTTTTTGCCGGGCCACAAGATCCCCGATGCGCCCGCACCTCCTTCAACAGGCCCACAACACGAACAAGGCGCTCCTCGGCATCAAATCGAAACATCTCGAATAGCGCAAAGCCATCGAAGAGTTCCACGAGTGCTCGTTCAACCTCGTAGGCCGAAGCACCATGCTTCACCTGCAACTGGGAGACCGGAAGAACGCCATCTTTCGACTGCCATACGATATCGAACAATTCGCGGGCTGATTCGGAAAAGTCACCCGCGCCCACATGGGTCAGCACCGCATCGGGCGCATGATAGTAACGCTCGATCACCGCCTCCGCTGTGGCACGCTTTGTGCTGGGTTCTTCCAGCTCCAGTTGCTCCTCCAGACGGCGAAAATCATGGGGAGCAAGCCCCTTGATACGACTGAGCAATGACGGTATGTCGCCCCGGCTCTCCAAGCCCTCGGCAATGCGCTTTACCGCGCCATGTCCCTCCGCCACAATTTTGACCTTGGTCAGGTCCGAGTAGAAAAGGCGTTCGTGAACATCAAGCAAGTACTCGACTTCTTCCGCAGGCAGCTCCAGTTTCTTTGCGAGAAAACGCACGGTGAGGCCCGAGCGACTGTTGCTGCTCAACTCCCTGGCAACACGATAGGCTGGCTGGCTCATTCCTTCCAATGAAACCATAAGGCTCGCGCCATGTCGCATAAACCTATCTTCTCCCGTGACGGTTGCAGGGCACGCCCCAGCCTCGACCAACAAAGAAGCCATTATAGCCCAAGAATCCCGGACTGACAAGGAGGAAGGACATGCGGCTATTATCAGCATCGTGCACCAGGCTTCCCGCGTGCGATGCCAATAGCAATTTGCTACAATGTCGCCAGGCAGGTCTTACACCCATGAGCTATTCGAGACGCATACAAATTGCGGTTATCCTTTCCGTACTATTGCACGTGGCGGGCGTGGTCGCGTTGCATTTTGTCCCCGACTCCCCACCAAGCCCAATGGCCTTGGTGGATCCCGCGCCCATCGAGATCGACTTGCAACCCGAGGCACCATCGCCTCGGGAACCGGTGCAACTCGTCGATGTGGCAACGCCAAGCGCCGCTCCCGTTCCGCCATCACCATTGATCGCGGAAGACAATGCCGAAGCCATGGAGGAAGCCCCAAAAGATGGTGATTTGCCATCGCCTGAACTAACACCGGACGAATTTGATCAGCTTGCGGCCGTAGCGACCCCCGCCACGAAACCGAAACCGATTTCAGCGCCACCCGTAGAACAAGAAGGGACGCAGAGACGGATACGGAGAATGAGCCTGAGCCTGAGTTTGAGTTTGAGGACATGGAGGCTCCCTTGGAGGAGATACTGGCACCGAAAGAAAAAAAGCCTGGTGCCGAATCTGCCCAAGACCAACCCATCAAGATCGCCCAGGCAAGTCCAACCATTCCGCAGCGTCCGTCGCCGGGAAGAAGCCGGATTCAAGACGGTGCCGCCAAGCAGGGTGTCACAAACTTTCAAGCCATTCAAAGTGAAATCGCACCCTATATGAAGATTGTAAAAAAGCAAGTGGAACTTAAATGGAATGAAATGATCCACACACGTTATTCCGGCACCTCCCCCGTTAAAGCGGTAATCGACTGTGCCATAAGCCCTTCCGGGCAATTAGTTTCGGTCACCGTCGTAGGAACGCACAATGATCATATTTACAGCTTACTTTGCAAGGACGCCGTACAGCGGGCGGGTCCCTTCGGTCCCTTCCCCTTTGTGGTTCCCGACATCTATCGAGGCAAGAACCTTGAAATTCGTTGGACCTTCAGCTTTCTCTAACGTGGACTTGCCCACAACCCAAGCATACCCTTGCCGACGAGCTAAATGTTGAACCACGAATGAACACGAATTTCCACGAATAAGATAAAATCAATAGCCTGTGTTTTCGACCTCGCCACACTCGAATTTGAATCCAGCGTAAAGAATCTTTTTAAGGGTTTCACTTAGCATCAATATCTATTCTGTTCTGTACTGTACT
>JAJRPE010000213.1 GCA_024280935.1 Candidatus Hydrogenedentota bacterium | reverse complement strand
GCAGCGCCGCGCTCGTGACGGCAATGGCGTTGGCCTTGGGGTTGTCATCCAACGCGGTAATGTCGAATCGCCCGTTCATAACAAAGAGAATCGCCTCAAAAGATGTAGATTTAGCCATGGCCGCACCCCAGTCAGGCGGGCCTGGCGGCACGCAGCTATACTATACCGCAGCGAAAACACAAAAAACTAAAAGTGATCGGTAGAATTAACAGTTTTCGGGGGTGTTTAATTCCTTGTGGGGACTGCCTCGCTTTAAGGCCCCGTTTCGTAGTGAAAATAGCTTTGTGGCGAACACACAAGCCAGGGTATTTGAAGAGCGCTCAGACATGCGGGGCTGTCCCCCCCAAAAAAAACGCCCGCCTATTTGGCAAGCGTAGCATAGGCCTCCCGCCTGTGTTTTCGATATCGTGGAATAATGGATCCTATGGGACGCATAGGTCGTATGAACTTTATAAGACCCATAGCCCCCATAAGACCTGTTGCCCTGTCATCCCCAAAAAACATGGACCGTTTTTGGGGTAGCCCCGCCTCTTAACGTACTCCTCCCATACCCCGCAGCCAGGTTCGGCACAGCACGCACCGTGCTTGTACGATGTGAGCTTGGGCGAGGATCTCCACAGGTATCACCTTCATTGACGCATCACGGCGAGCCTGTTACCATGCGGGGATAGAAAGGTCAGCATCCTGCTGGCTTGCAGATGTGTGGGTTGCAAACGGAGGGGCGGATCTCAAGTAGATCTGGAGTGCGTGGATGGTGATAAGTGATTCAGGGGTGCATGGGGATGCGCCGACGGGGGAGTCGGATGTCCGTAAGGCGCGTGACATTGATGTGGATCCCCAGCGTTGCCGACAGTTGGTGGACGCAGCGGTGCCGTTGTTCATCGAGACGGGCTACCACGAGACGACGACCCGCGACATTGCGAAAGCGGCCGGGTGGACCGTTGGGGAACTCTATGATTTTGTAAAGTCCAAGAGCGATATACTGTACTTGGTGTGCGAGTCAATTCACGAGGAAGTGGAAGCATTGCTCAAGGCCGACGCCGTGGCGGAGGAAACGATCGATGCGGCGTTGCCTCGGGCCTTGGCCACCTATATTCGCACTTGTGATAGTCGACAGGATGCCATCCTGCTTATCTACCAGGAGACAACCAGCTTGCCCCATGCGGCGCGCTGCCTGGTGATTGAGAATGAGGAGCGCGTGACAGACTTTTTTGACACCCTCCTCCGACGGGGCGTTCGCGAGGGGTTCTTTCAATTGTCCTCTGAGAAAGTCACCCGGCTTATGGCGCACAACATCACCATACTCGGCCAGATGTGGGCCTTTCGCCGCTGGTATGTGCAGAAGCATTTCAGCCTGGAAGAGTACATTGCCATTCAGACCGAGCTGGTCATGCGTGATTTGAAACCACGGTAGGCCTTCTCTGATTCCACCAATACCCGATATGCCCCCGTTGCAATTCCCAATTTTTCTCCATTTTCTGGTAAAAACTTGACAAATACGTCAGTTTTCTTTATTTTGGAGTAGTAGCCTATGCAAAGAGGGCTGGCCGACTGCCCTTTGTCCCAAACGATAGTACCTCCGGGAGAGCACGTCGATGAACAGCTCGTGGAACACACGGATGTGCCCTCGATTCAAGAAAACGGTATTTTGTGCGCTTCTGATGGCGGGTTTCGTCACTTGCCATGCCGTAGCCTTCGATTCGGTGGTGCTGGTCCGTCCTCATGGAGAGACGCTTGTATACGGCCTTGATGCGCCCGACTACGCCTTCCCCAAGGGGGGCCTGAGCGAACAGCTTGTGTCGGGGGGGATTGCCTTTAACATCACCTACGTCGACAATGGAGTCGGGTTCACCGATCCCGCCACGGGTGAGGCTGTGCGCAATCGCTTCAAGGACGTGCTGGCCTACGTGGCCGGGGTTATTGGTTACACAAACCGTACGCTGGACATCCAGGTTGAGGCCAGTGAGTTCGATGGGACAGGCGCGCTGGCTACTGCAGGCACTTTTTTCCCCGTTGCTGCGGGCTTTCATCCCGGCAGCACCCTGGATCGGTTGAGCAGCGGCTTCAAACCCTTCGCTGGCTTTCCTGAGATAAGCGTTACAGTGGATGTGGGTTTTGCGTGGAATGTGTCGGTTGGCGATCCTGGGCCGGGGGAGGCAGATTTTTTCAGCGTGTTGTTGCATGAGGTTACCCATGGCCTCGGTTTCTCTTCGCTTATCGAAGCGGATGGCACAAGCGCCATCGGTACGGGTGTTTACACGGTTTACGACAGCCTCTTAACGGACGGGGCCAACAGCCAGTCTCTGTTGAGTAGTGGAGTGACGCCTGTTTTCCAGGTGAATACATCGAGCCTGATCAGCGGCGACGTGTGGTTTGACGGACCCCAGGCCTTGGCGCGGTATGGGGTGGGCACGCCCGTACCTGTCTATGCGCCCGGACCCTATGAACCGGGCAGCAGCATAAGCCATTGGGACCTTAACACGTTGCAGGGCACGTCGGTCATGACGCACGCCATAATTCTGGGCACAACGCAGCGCGAGTACGCGCCGGCGGACCTTGGCGCACTTATTGACCTCGGGTATAATCAGATAGACGGCGCATCGAGTGTCGCTCCCACGGGATGTAACCCCGGTACGGCCAAGGATAGTACCACCCATAGGGCGGGCGGTGATTTAGTGTTGCTTGGCTTGGCTGGGTTGGTGCTGATGGCCTTGCGTCGACGTTGATAGGTGGCCTTTTATCTGGAAGCCATTGTTTGGTTCTGTTTGTAAAAAGTTGGAAAATGAAATCATATAAAGACAGGGAGAAGAGAATGCGAGTACCAGAAAATTGGAATCTGAGCAAGGTTGTGGCGTGTTGCGCCGTAGCCCTCGCCACTGTATTGATGACTGCGTCGGCTCTCGCGAAGGATCTGGAGATTTACAAAGTT
>JAJRPE010000212.1 GCA_024280935.1 Candidatus Hydrogenedentota bacterium | reverse complement strand
TCCGGCAGGGGGGGGGCCGCTGCGGTGTCGATAATCGCCGCAGCGGCATTTTCCCCGTTTCCACCGGCAAGTTGCAGTAATTGTGCGGCAAGATTTTGGGCCATTTCGACTTTGACCGAGGCGGCGATACTCTCCCGGTCGGGTACTTCGGCGGGCAACGCAATAGCACGCAGCATCGTCCAGAACTGAATCCGGTCTTCTGCGGCTTTCACGATGGGCTCCGCCGGGATGACCCGCACGAGCTCGTTCTTTTTGCCCACCATCCAGATATAGGGGAAGAGTCCTTCCCGGTCATCTTCGGACAACTCAAGGTATTCGGCCAGCGGGGTCATGGCATCGTTCCAAGTATCCCGGGGCGCTTTGCGGAATTGCTTCCGGAATCGTCCTTCCGTCACCGCGAAGTCCGCGAAGGTCAGCGGCACTTCCATGGAGGCATCTTCGCCCTCCTCGTTGGTGTAGTGCAGGGTGTAGACCGGCCAGTCGGCGTCTATGGCGGGGTTCCCGTCCAGGTCGAAGCATTCCTGTGGCGTCGTGCCAAGATCCGGGTTGTAGCGGAAGATGGGGTAGGCGCGGGATTCCACAGCAAGTTTGCTCTGGACATCCGCCAGGTCGTCGGCGATGCCATGCTCCGGCATGCAGGGGGTGTAGATGTTAAACAGGGCGGGGCGCCGTGTATTCAAACCGTCGATGAAGCCTTCCAGCATGTGCGTCACATTGGACATGCTGCCTTGCAGACAGTAGGTGGTCCGGTGGGCCATGGCAATCAGGCCGATTTCCTTGCGGATTTCTTCCTTGCCCTGGAAGGCCTTGCCGAACTGGGCCATATCAGAAACCTGCCCGGTGAAACCGGAGGTACAGGCCTGGCCACCTGTGTTCGAGTAGACCTGGGTGTCGAGCACCATCACCTTGATGGGCTTGCCGGACATCATCAGGCGCGACAGGTTCTGGAAGCCAATGTCGTACATGGCTCCATCGCCGCCGACCGAAACAACGGGCGGACAAAGGAGGTATTCTTCATCGGTGAAGTCCCGCCAATTGAAGTAGGTGAGGGATTTTCCATATTCCTTCCAGGGCATGCGATCTTCCATGGCCAGTTCGGCCAAGCGAATCGCCTTGAAGCCTTCGGCCATCTTGGCCATGTGGCCCTCAAATATGCCCATCGCCATGCTCGGCGAGTCCTGGAAGAGATGATTGGTCCAGGGGAAAGGATAGGGATTGAAGGGGAAGGTGGAACCCCAGACCGAGGTGCATCCGGTGGCATTGATGATGCCCATGCTGCTTCGGCCCTGCTTCGTCACACCGGTCGTGTAATTCCAGTGGAGCTGTTTCAACTGGGCCATAATATTGGTTACCCATTTGAGCCAGTCCGGGTCCAGGGGCTGTTGCGCGTGGACTTCGTCGAGGCCTTCGGACAGGCGGCCCAGGGTCAGGTCCGTATTCTTTGCTTCGTCAATAGCGTGTTGAAGGGCTGCGGGATCACTCAAATCCACCGTGCTCGCCAGTTTCAAGCGAACATGCTGCTCCAATTTCGCCATGAGGGATTCTATACGGGCTAGTTGTGTCTTTACCCGCCGTTGCATGAGCGATTCCACGGTCGCCGTGAACAGGTGTATTACCGTTTTCTCGCCGCAGCCGAGGCACGCGCCGTCGCCACCGGTCATGGTGAAGTAGGCCTTTTTGTCCAGTAACAGGGTTTCCAAGGCACCGATCTTTTCGTCCAGATCGTCGATTCGGATGTATTCCTGGGAGGTGGTGGGAAGAGCACGCCAGACATCCCAGTCGTCCCGCAGTTTCTGCAAGCTTTCTTCCGTTTGGAGGACGGGTCGCAGCGCGTCGTCGTCGCAAACTTCGATACATTCCATGCAGCCCTTGCAGGCGTAGGGGTTTACCGTGATGGAAAGCAGACCGCCGCTGCCGGGTTGTTGTTTTTCTTTCTGGCCGAAGTAGGGCTTTGATACCGTAAACTGGAAGTCGCCCAATGCCTCATTAAACCATTGTGCCTCTTCTTCCAACTGGGGCCGGTCCGCGTCGGCTATGGTGCTGACCGCCACGACATCTTCCACGGCTTCGCGGAGCAGCGCACGTACCTGGGCCGGATCGCCCTCGGCGTTGAGGCGACTGCGAAGGCGATTGTCCACGACACCCAAAGCCCGTCGAAGGTGCTTGGTCGCGCCATGGGCCTTCTCCACCCGCTCGATGCCCGTATCCATGATCTCCTTGATGGAGTGAACAAGTCCGGGGATGGCGCTGTCCGGGCACACCGTGTAGCAGGCACCACAGGCGGTGCAGTTTTCGGGAACCCAGAGGGGGTGCTCAAAACGAATTTGACTCATGTCACGGAAAACGCCCGTGCATGCCGGTACCACACTGAGGCCGATGAAGGGGTCCACGATGTTATCGTTGCCCCTGCCGGTCATGTAGAATTCGCCGGTTTGTTCCCAGAAGCGATGGACATCGCTGAAGGCATCGTCACCCTTGGGTATGTCACGCATCATCACGGGCAGGGTCGGCTCGCGGCGAATCGCGGTGTCTGACTCCGTGGAGATAGTCTTTTCGGTGATCTCCGTTACTTCGTCGAAGCCCCGTGTCACGACGCGCACATTGTCTTCCACGACGCGGGCACCTTTGCCGCCGAACTTGTATTGCAACTGCTTCTTGATGGCGTCGAAGAGCGTTTCTTCCGTCAGGCCCTGTTTTTCCATCAGCGGCGCGGATTTGAAGAAAGCGCCCTGGAATGCATTGCCCTGCATACGGAACTGCAATTCGGGATCCGCCGCCTCTTCCCGCGCGATTTTGAAGGCATCGAGATAAAAGACGCGGATGTCGTGGTCGATAATAATCTTCTGATAGGTCTTGGGGATGCTTTTCCAAACCGCGTCGGCATCGGTCAGATCCGACTGAATAATAAATACGCCGCCTTCTTTCAAGCCCGCCAGCGCGTTGCTGTGGTTGAAGACATTTGGATCCGGCGAGAGCACCACGTCCACGTAGATATATTCGCAGTTAATCCGAATTGGCTCTGGCGCGGCGGAGAGGTAATAGGTGGTCGGCTGCCCTTTCTTTTCGGAGCCATACTTCGGGTTGGCCTTGATGTGATAACCCAGCAAGTCGAAGAGGGTCATGGCCAGGTTCTTGCCCGTGGTGATGGCACCCCAGCCGCCTACGGAGTGAAAACGCACTGTAATGGCGCCCTTGGGCATGAGATTGGGATTTTCGCTGCCTTTGATGGCGAGCTTCCTGATATCGGGATAGGCCGCCTCAATGGTCTGCTGCTGAATCTCCTGCTTTGGCGTGTAGGCCTTTTCGTGGAGAAAGTCGACGGACAGGTAATAGAAGCGCTTCTTTTCGCCGTCGGGAAGCATATTCTCGATGGCGGCGATGAGTCCCTCGGGCTGCAAGTCCCGGCTGCCGAGGCCAAAGGATCCCGAATAGAGGGGCGGCGCGTCCGCAATGCTCTTGTAGGTGGCGACATCGGGGTAGGGCAGTGCGCCTTTCCCCACTTTGCCATTTTCCAGCGCCTTGCTGATGGCTCCGCGGACTTCCTTCATCAGCGGCAGGTCGGAGGCCAGGGGTTGGTCCACCCGTTCCAGGATGACCACGCCCTTGCGCCCTTTGAGCACCTTGCTGAGCAGGTCCGCAGGGAAGGGGCGGAACATAATAAGGTTTACCACGCCAATCTTGATATTCCTCGTTTCACGGAGGTAATCGGCCACGGTTTCGGCGGAGCTGACCACGGAACCCTGGGCGAAGATGATGTAGTCCGCATCCTCGCACTTGAAGGTGTTTACCCGCGCATACTCGCGACCGGTGAGCTTGGAGTATTCTGAGAAGCACTGGTCCGACAGGGCTTGAATGTGATCGAAGAAAAAGGGCCGTTGGGCTGCGACGCTCTGCATGTAGGCATCCTGGTTCTGTACCGTGCCGATCATCATCGGGTTGTCCACGGTCCAGAGTTCCGGGATTCGTCGGCGCGTCTCGCCATACATTATCTTCTGGGCGGGCGTGGGCGTGGGAATCATATCGTCCGGGCGGCCCAGATATTCGGCGATCAGTTCCCGTTCGGGCAACATAATCGATTCAATAAGGTGGGTGGTGAGGAAGCCATCTTGTGCGACGATGCCGGGGGTCAGGGATAGCTCGGCGATCTTGTGGGCGATAATGTTGAGGTCGCAGGCTTCCTGGGCGCTCTTTCCGAAGACCTGGAAAAAGCCCGTGTCGTCCACGGCATGGTAGTCGTCGTGTCCCGCATGAACATTCAGGCTTGACTTGGTCATGGCGCGGCAACCCATGTTCAATACATAGGTCAGACGCTTGCCCACGGCGGCGTAAAGGGATTCATGCATGTAGGCGATGCCCTGGCCGGAGGAGAAATTGGTCGAGCGCAGTCCGGTCATGGAGAGGCCGGCCGTAACGGCGGCCGCCGCATGTTCGCCTTCGGGCTCAACAAATATGAGCGGTCGCTCCGAAATGTTGATGTGGCCCTTGGCCGTTTCTTCCGCCCAGTATTCACCCATCTGGGTGGACGGCGTGATAGGATAGGCGCCAGCGGCGTCGCTGGACTCCCGTTCACACATGATTACCGCAGTGTTTCCGTCCATCGCCTGGCGTATGCCGGGATACTTGGCTGTCTTTGCTTTTTTGTTCATGGCTTAGACCCTGATCGCGTTGTTATCCACACCTTCGTTACTTATCCATCGTCATGATTGGGAGCGATGTTTTTCGAATGACTGGCTTTGCGGCCGCACCCTTTTTCACCGCTCCGTCTTTCGATATCCATACAATGGCCCCAGTGGGGCAGCGTTGGATAGCGTCTTTGGAATGCGTATTATTCCGGCTGTAGTCAACAACCGGGAGATTATTTTTCATAGTAACGGCCCCATTCGAGGCATCTTGGGCGCACCGTGCGCAGGCCGTACAGGCCACCGTGCATTCTGCCAGGGCCTCGTCTCCTTCGGCCAGGCTCTTGCACGCCACCCAGAGGTGGTGGCTTACGGGATGAATAGAAAAAAGCCCTTTCGGACATACATCGACGCAATCGCCACAGGCCGTACACAGGGCTTCATCAACCACAGGCAGACCGTGTTCGTCCATAGTAATCGCCCCGAAATCGCAGACAACGGCGCAATCGCTCAAGCCGAGGCAACCCCAGGAGCAACCCTTTCCACCGCCAGCAATCAAGGCCGCGCCCCGGCAACTTTGGGCGCTTCCGTAGGAGGCTCGGTTCCAGGCAACATTGGTTCCGCCCGCGCAGGCCAGCCGCGCTACCCGCTTTACTGCTGTGCCCGCATCCATGCCCAGATAGTTGGCGATGGATTTAACGTCCTCCGCCGGACTCACCGTACACATCACCGGCTCCGCTTCGCCTTGTACCACGGCCTCGGAGAAAGCGCGGCATCCCGCCTGACCACAGGCACCGCAGTTGGCACCAGGAAGCATTTCTTCGACCACATCAATGCGGGGGTCTTCTTCCACATAGAACCGGCGATTGGCTGTGGCCAGTCCCATGGAGAGCAGGCCACCAAGTACGGCCATGAAGAATGTAGCTATGAGTACGTCTGGCATTTCACTACCTTGCCCGGCGCGTACAGCAATTGTATGCGCTCACTACCAGCGCTAACGCAAGATGAATGCCAATGTTAAAATAGCAAAAATCCATTAAAACCTGCCATTCTTGTTCGATTTCGCACCCGATTAAACACAATATCCGAACACTACTGTCATGCATTGAGCATAATTGCGCATAATGGCCGTGGAATGAACGGTACCTGCTCCCCGACACTGTCCCGTATGCATGGAGCAAACCTGGTATGTCACAACTATCCACAGTGAATGGGTTCTATACGGCAATAGTGCCTGAACACAACCGAGTCGAGCAGTTATGCGCATCGTACAAATTGTCTGGAGCTGTTCAGGCTCCGAATTATGAATACACACCCGAATTTACCTGTTTTTATGTGTTATTATCGGCCAAAGGACAGCGGCACGCTTTTTGCGTTTCCAATGCAAGAGAACTAACCCCAGGTGGTCGCGTGCTGCGGTCAACAGACTGTTCAGCCCGCGCTACCTTGTTGGGAGGCTCCTGATGAATATGTATCGCCTCGTACCTGCGGCTCACACACATGTTGCTCGTGGCGGAAGCCTCCTTATGCGTGTAGAGGAGAGTATTTCATGGTAGAAACAGATGTCGTTAATCGAATCGTCCAACAGTTTGGGGGAGATCGGACGCGATTGCTCGATATGGCCCGTGCGGTTCATGCGGAACTCGGCCATATCTCGGAAGAGACCGTGGCCGCACTTGCCAAGGCGCTTGATGTGCCACGCGTTGAAGTGCGCGACATGGTTAGCTTCTACGCGTTCTTTTTCCGCGAACCCCATGGCACCAACGTAATCTACTTGTGCCATGCTGTGGTTGAGCGCATGCAGGGGGCGGATGATATTGCGCGTGCTCTCGAAGAGGCTACTGGGACGACCTTTGGGGCAAGCGACCCGGATGCGGATATTACCCTGCGCTATACCTCCTGCATTGGGCTGAGTGATCAAGCGCCAAGTGCGCTGGTCAATGGCGTTCCCGTGACGAACCTTACGGTGGACGATGTGCCTGAGTTGGTGGCGGCGCTTCGTGGGGGCCGGGATATTACGCGGCTTCGCCAGGCGCAAGTGGGCAACGACGTGCGAACGGCTGGACAAGTAATCTTTGCGCCCACCGAACGAGGAGCGGCAGTTCGCAAAGCCGTGACCATGACCCCGGATGCGATTATCGAGGAACTCAATGTTGCCCGCCTCCGAGGCCGCGGTGGTGCGGGATTTCCCACCGCAATGAAGTGGAAGTTCTGCCGACAGGCGAAGGAGGATGTGCATTACGTTGTCTGCAACGCGGACGAGGGTGAACCCGGTACGTTTAAGGATCGGGCGATCCTGGCGCTGCAACCGAATCTGGTTTTCGGCGGTATGACGGTGGCCGCCCGCGCTCTGGGTGCCCGCAAAGGGATTTTGTACTTGCGCGCTGAGTACGAATACCTTCTGCGCGATTTGGAAAGCGAACTCGACAAGCGACGACACTTGGGCCTGTTGGGTGACAACATCTGCGGCTGTGAAGGTTTCGATTTCGACATTCGTATTCAATTGGGTGCGGGCGCGTATATTTGCGGAGAAGAGTCGGCACTTATTGAATCCCTTGAGGGCAAGCGCGGCGCGCCTCGGGCCAGGCCGCCCTTTCCGGTGGAGCACGGGTACCTTGGAAAGCCGACCTCCGTCAACAACGTGGAAACCTTGTGCTGCGCGGCACGGATTCTGGTGGAAGGCGGCGCGTGGTTTGCCGACATAGGAACGAAGGATTCAACGGGTACCAAGCTGCTCAGCGTGTCTGGGGATTGCACCAAGCCGGGTGTATATGAACTCGAGTACGGACTCACGGTGCTCCAGTTGCTTGAGCGTGTGGGTGCCGAAAATGCACAGGCGGTACAGATGGGCGGCCCCTCCGGGCAGTGCCTGGCGCGCAAGGACTTTGCGCGAAGTATTTCCTTCGAGGATCTTCCGACGGGTGGTTCCGTCATTATTTTTGGTCCCGAGCGCGATCTGCTGGAGGCTATGCGCCAGTTCACCGCGTTTTTCGCGGAGGAATCTTGTGGCTGGTGCGCACCGTGTCGTGTGGGGACGACCTTGCTGGAGAAGTGCCTGCAAAAAATTCTGGATGGCAAGGGCACCTTCAGTGATTTGGAGGCGTTGGAGACCCTTGGCGAGACGGTGAAAACAATGAGCCGGTGCGGCTTGGGCCAGACTGCCGCCAACCCGATATTGACGACACTGCGCAATTTTCCGATTCTGTACGCAGACCGCGTCCGGTCGGATGACGGCGTGATGGCTTTTGATCTCGAGAGGGCGAAGGAAGAATGCTGTTCCGTGGCAGGCCGCGCACCAGCGACAGGAGAGGAAACCCCATGAGTGCGCAAAACGACACCCCGGAAACTTCGGGCGAAACGGTGAAACTTCTTATTGACGGCGTGGAGATCCCTGCACGCGAGGGTCAGACGATACTTGAGGCGGCTGCGGATGCGGGGATCTATGTGCCCCGGCTGTGCTATCGCGAAGGACTTCCTCCTGGAGGACACTGTCGGATTTGCACCGTTAAGGTAAATGGGCGCCCGACGAGTGCTTGTACCTTTCCCGCGAGCGAGGGGTTGGTGCTCGAGAACAATACGGATGAATTGAACACGATGCGCAGACAGGTCGTCGAGATGTTGTTTGTCGAGGGAAACCACGTGTGTCCATCTTGCGAGGCGAGCGGAGACTGCGAACTTCAGGCGCTGGGCTATCGCCTGGGTATGATCGCGCCGCAGTATCCCTATCAGAACACCACACGGGAACTCGACGCGTCTCACCCGGATGTCATGCTTGACCGAAATCGCTGTGTACTATGCGGGCGTTGCGCCCGCGCCTCCAGGGAACTGGACGGCAAGTCGGTTTTTGGGTTCGAGGGACGGGGTATTGGCAAGCGCATTGCGGTAAACGCCTCGCATGGCTTGGCGGGCACCGATATTGACGCTGCGGACGAGGCGGTGGCGGCGTGTCCGACGGGTTGCCTCCTGGTAAAGCGCCAGGCCAACCTTATCCCTGTTGGGAAACGGACCTATGACAAGACGCCCATTGGCACCGATGTTGAGGCGTAGTTTACGCCCTGATTTCTAGTAATTGGGCGCAAGAGATGAACTGGATAGGAGTACGAAACGATGGCGAAACCGCGGTTAGCAACGGGACATTTTACGGGATGTTTCGGGTGCCACATGTCGTTCCTGGATATTGACGAGCGGATCCTGGAGTTGGTGGAGTTGGTGGATTTTGACAAGTCGCCCATCAACGACAAGAAGCGTTTTGATCAGCCGGTGGATATCGGAATTGTTGAGGGTGGCGTGAGCAACGATGAGAATGCGGAAATTCTTCGGGACTTTCGGAAGAATTGCAAGATTCTCATCGCGATGGGTTCCTGTGCAATAACGGGCGGGGTGCCTGCGCTGCGCAATACGATGCCCCTGAAGGAATGCCTGGAAGAGGCCTTTCTCAATGGTCCGACCATCGGTGAGGGGGATGGTCTTATTCCCAACGACCCTGACTTACCGGTGCTGCTCGACAAGGTCTACCCCTGTCAGGAGTTCGTGAAGATCGACTATATTCTTCCTGGGTGTCCGCCCTCGGCCGATACCCTGTGGGCGGCGCTGACCGCGTTGCTTTCGGGCGAAGAACCGAGTTTGCCCTATGAACTGGTCAAGTACGATTGACATGATTTTTCCATAACCCAGGGATGTCATCCCCGCGAACGCGGGGATCCAGTGATGATTCGCTGCGCTCCTGCCGCGTTCTGGATTCCCACGTTCGTGGGAATGACGTGAAGGGAGTGTGACACAGCTCGAAGACGCGCCGTGGTGCGTCCCGGCTGTGATGGAAGAAATTGATGGTATGAAATGTAGCATAGCCGTCCCGGCTGTGAGTTACACAGGCCAGAGGCCTATGCTGCAAATAATGGTGTGGCCTTGGTCACCCAAGAGTGTATTCAGGATACGCGGAGGTATAAGACAATGACAGTGGCACAGAAGACCGCCGGTCGAAAAATTGTAATCAATCCAGTGACCCGTGTCGAGGGACACGGGAAGGTCACGATTCATCTCGACGACGATGGGCACATTAAAGAGACGCGATTCCATATCATAGAGTTTCGCGGCTTCGAGCGATTCATCCAGGGGCGTCCTTATTGGGAAGCCCCCACGGTCGTGCAGCGCCTTTGTGGGATTTGTCCCGTGAGCCACCACCTGGCGGCATCGAAAGCGATGGACGTGGTTGTGGGGGTGGATACGGTGTCGCCGACGGCGGAGAAGATGCGTCGACTCATGCACTACGGTCAAACCTTTCAGTCTCATGTGCTCCATTTTTACCATCTGGCCTCGCCCGATCTTCTTTTCGGATTTGACGCGCCCGTTGAGGATCGCAATGTTATTGGCGTAATCAAGGCACACCCGGAGATCGCCACGAAAGCCGTGTTGATGCGCAAGTATGGGCAGGAGGTCATCAAGGCGACATCCGGGAAGAAGATACACGGCACCGGGTCTATTCCCGGCGGAATGAACAAAAACCTGAGCATCGCCGAGCGGGACGAATTGTTGCGCGATATTGATGACATGATCGCGTGGTCGGTTGAGGGCCTCGAATTGTGCAAGTCCGTTGTCGAGGCCGATATGGAACACTTGTTGGCCTTTGGCACTTTTGAGTCGAGCTTCGTCAGCATCGTTAAAGAAGACGGTTGCCTTGATTTGTATGATGGCAACCTGCGCGCCAAGGATGCGGACGGAAAGATCATCTTCGATCAGGTCCCGCCCAGCAAATACCTGGAATACATTCGCGAGGAAGTCCGGTCGTGGAGCTATATGAAGTTCCCCTACATAACCTCGCTGGGTAAGGAGAAGGGCTGGTATCGTGTCGGCCCCTTGGCGCGTATCAACAATTGTGACTACATTGACACGCCCATTGCGGAAGCCGAACGTGTGAAGTTCGTCGCCTTGGGCGGTGGCCGTCCTATTCACGCGACCATGGCCTACCATTGGGCGCGCATGATAGAGACCGTTCACGCGGCGGAGAAGATTAAGGAGCTTCTGAACGACCCCGATTTGCAGGGCGAGGAGCTGGTCCGTTCCGGTGAACGTCGGGGCACAGGCGTTGCATGGATCGAGGCACCACGGGGCACGCTCATCCATCACTACGATGTCGACAAAAACGATATGATCACCCTTGCAAACCTGATTGTTTCCACGACACATAACAATGAGGCCATGAACCGGGCCGTGAAACGGATTGCCGACCAGTATCTTGATGGACAGGAGATTACCGAAGGATTGCTCAATCGCATTGAGGTGGGTATCCGGGCCTATGACCCTTGTTTGAGTTGCGCGACCCACGCTTTGGGCCAGATGCGGCTTCAGGTTCAGCTTGTTGGCCCGGATGATGCCGTGATTCACGAAAAGTTCCGGGAATGAACATCCGGCGTGCCAGCGGCACTGTTGTGCTGGGTTACGGTAATCCCGGTCGTCAGGATGACGGGCTGGGACCCGCCTTGGCATCGGCTGTTGGTGCCTTGGGGTTGCCGGATGTTACGGTGGATGAGGCGTACCAACTTAATATAGAAGATGCCGCGACATTGGCGGAGCATGAGAAGGTTTTGTTCGTGGATGCCAGCAAGGTGGGCGCGGAACCCTACGAGCTTAAGAAACTAACTGCTGCGGAAACGATTTCGTTTTCGACCCATTCGGTAGGGCCGGAATCGGTCCTGGCGATTTGCGAGGAGAGTTTCAACCGAGTGCCAGAGGCTTGGATCCTCGCCATTCGCGGGTATGACTTCGCGTTGGAGGAAGGTCTCACGCCACGGGCGGAGAAAAACCTTGAGAAAGCGCTGGATTTCGTCCAGCCGCTGATTCGGGGATGGAGGATATAGAACATGGATATGGGCAAACGGCTCAAAAAAACGATTTTGACCATTGACGACGATTCGGATATTCGCGCTGCGCTACGCATTGTGTTGCAGGCCGAGGGCTTTACCGTGGGCGAGGCGTCCAGCGGTGAAGAGGGACTCAAGATTGCGCAAAGTATTCAGCCCGATGCCGTGATTGTCGATCTGATGATGGAGAAGGTGGACACGGGCCAGCAAGTTGTCCAAGAGCTTCGGGATTCGGGTTATGATAAGCCCATCTATCTCCTGAGTTCAGCGGGCGACACCGTCCGCTACAATATTGATGCCCATGCATTGGGGCTGTCGGGAATTTTTCAAAAGCCGATTGATCCCAGGATGCTGGTCGAGACCCTGAAGGCAAAATTGAAGTAGGACTGACCGTTTGGGCCTGGAAGGGCGGCTGCGAATTTCCATCGTGCGGCACGGGTAACTATAATCGAAAAAACAGCCTACGGGTGCCACGGGTAGGCCCGGTAGGGTTTACCCGTGAAGAAGCGCTGCCTCTGATTTTAGATCGTCTCCCTTACTGGCAGGAACTACACGGGTGAGTCCTGAGAGGCCGTGGCCGAATCGCTGTAGAACTTAAAAGACATGTCGTATGGGTGACCGCCCCGAAGGGGCTAAGCTATTGAGGCCTTTCAGGCCGAAAAAACGCATACGATCTTTGTGTCGAGAGCAGACCCAAAAGGGCCGATGAGACTTTCCATACACCCCTTACGAGAAATGGATAGATAAAATCCCCGCCTGGAGCCACGCAGGATGGAAGAAAAACGGAACGAAATTACCCAACCCTCCCCGGAAGAGGCCCGTCCCTTTTTACCCTATCTTGATCTTGGACAGCGGTTACACGGTCTGGTTCTGATACGCTTTTTGGTGGCAGCACTCATTGTACTCGGCTCAATGTTTGCCGCATGGGTTGTCGAGATCGACGATTTGGATGTGGCAGCCTTGTCACTTCTGGCCTTGGCTTTGTTTTGCTGTAACACCGTGACTTGGCTGGCCATTCGCCCCTATCGATACAAACGCGACCATACCGAGTCGGTCGGCATTTTTCTGGAACGGGTACTTCATCTCACGGTAGCCGCTGATTTTGTCGGGTTGACGGTGGCCCTCTGGCTGGTGGGAGGGGCCTTTTCTCCCTTCAAAGCCTTCTTTATCTTCAACGTTATCATCGCGAGCGTATTGCTTTCACGGCGTGCCGCCTTTGCCCATGCTCTGCTGGCCTACGTGCTTTTGGCGGGATTGGTCATCGGTACGTGGCAGGCTTGGATTCCGGGGCACTATCCACAGGGTGCCGTGGAGGGTGGAGAACTCAGTGGGGCTTTTGTCTTTACCGTCCTCACGGTGCAGGGACTCCTCATCTTGCTGACGGTGCTTCTTATGACGTACCTGATGGGGGTGTTGCGCCGCAGTGTGCGGCAATTGATCGCCAGCAACCAGGAGTTGGCGCACTTATCCCAGTTACGTCAGGATTTCCTTCATATTGCCCTCCATAACCTGCGCTCGCCCGTGGGTGCTGTGAGTATGCACATCAGCAATCTGGCCAATGGTTACGGTGGTCCGCTGACGGAGGCACAGCAGGAATGGATAGCACGTTCCCAGTATCGACTGGAGGAACTTACGCGCTTCCTCCATGACCTGGAGTGTCTCACCGCGCTGGAAGCGGGAGGCCTGGAGCAACATGCAACCTTGGTCGATATAGGGGAGATCGTTGAAGAACTGATAGATAAAAACCGGGATCTTGTGGTCGCGGCAGGGCACACACTGACGCTGGAAAAGGAGGGTGATCTTCCTCCGGTTCGGGGAATCGCCCGACTTATTCGGGAGGCGTTGGTCAATTACTTGACCAACGCCATCAAGTACACTCCGAAGGGGGGCCGTATCACGGTGCGGGTGCTTCGTGTTGACGATGCCGTGCGTGTCGAAGTGGAGGACAGCGGCATCGGTGTGGCAGAAGCGGACCAGGACCGGCTCTTTTGTGAGTTGGTTCGGATTCCATATGACAACACCGTGTTGGGGGATGTCGCAGGTTCGGGCTTGGGACTCTTCATTGTGAAGCGTATTGCGGAGATCCATGGTGCGCAGATTGGGGTCAGGAGCCGTGTCGGCGAGGGTAGCACCTTTTTTATTGCTTTCCCCAAGGCGGCCCCAGTTGCCGCCGACCCCGCGAAGCCCTATAATGGCGCGGAGGATTTGGAAGGGCCTGCCGATGCATGAATTTAGTCTGGCAAAGAGTATTCTGGATTGCGCCTTGGAGCTGTCAGAAGCCCATGGTGGTGCCCCGGTCGAACGAATCGAGGTTGAAATTGGTGCGTTGCAGGCAGTCATCCCCGAATCCTTAAAGTTTGCCTTCGAGGCCGCCGTTGCCGATACGGCTGCCGCTGGCGCGGTGTTGGATTGGCACGAGATCCCGGCTCTGGTGTCCTGCCCTGCTTGCGAAAAAAACTACGAACCCGATGATCTCATCTGGAGTTGTCCAGATTGTAGCGCCACAGGGGGACGAGCGATTCATGGTGATGAGTTGATAATTACCCGTGTGGTGCTGTCGGATCTTGCGCAAACACACGAACCG
>JAJRPE010000211.1 GCA_024280935.1 Candidatus Hydrogenedentota bacterium | reverse complement strand
GGCCGAATCGAAACTCGTCGCTATTGGATATCCACCGATATAGACTGGTTTGAAGACAGGCCTTTGTGGAAAGGGCTGTTCAGCATCGGCATGGTCGAATCTATTCGCTGCGTCAAAGGGAAAAACTCCATTGAGCGCCGTTTCTTTCTCGCCAGCTTGCCTCGCTGCGCAAAACGTCTTGCCAAGGCCGTCAGGGAGCATTGGGGCGTGGAAAATTCGCTGCACTGGTCCCTGGATGTCACCCTCCGCGAAGACGATAGTAGGGCGCGAACTAACAATGCTCCGCAAAACCTCGCAATGCTGCGAAGAATCGTCCTCAACCTGCTCAAGAAGGACAAATCAAAGAAGCGCGCGCTGAAGGCAAAGCAACGCTCCGCTGCACGCAGTACCGACTATCTCCAAGTTTTACTGGGAATTTAGATGCGTTTGCCCTGAGCCATACCTGGCTTGATTGGGATGCCGCGTGGACACCGTGGGCTGCGCGGCAGGCCTACACGCAACCCGATTCAGGATCAGGAGTATTTCCTGATCCACAAAGATGAATTGATGGTGTCACATGCCGGAGAATTTGTGGCCGTCCGGGGCGGGAAAATCGTTGGTACTGCATCAACACGCAGACAGCTCGAAGAAGACCTGAAGACGCGCTTCGGTGGGGATGTATATGCCTTCGTTCGACTGGTATGCGAAGAGGCGTTTGAGATGCCCACGGACGAGTGCATCATCATTTCTTGAAGTTACCAAACCACCGTGCGTAATCCAGGGGATTAACTTTCTCCATTTTCACGGCTCGTCTTCGACTCGCAAAAAACACAGGCGAGACGCCCGTGCCACACTCCCTCAACACGCCCTTATTTTCACCCAGCTCCACCTGCCTACGCCAAACTCACCAGCTTCTGGCCTGGCAGGGGCGCGGGCGGGTCTTCGGAGGTGATAACGTTGAGGCACTTGTCTTCGGTCACCACAAACAGTGGGATGGCCTCCGGGTTTTGCTCCTGGTAGGCATCGTAGGTAAACTCGTCGGTCAGGGGTGTCACCTTAATCTTTGCGCCCCCCCAGATTCGTTCGGAAATCAGGCGGAAGGGCACGTCTTCACCAAACAGGATCCGACCACGAAGATGACGTGGAAGTTCGGCTTCGTCTTGGCCTTTGGACGGCTTGTGTTCCATGGCCATCTGGTAGGTCTCGCTGCGCCCGAAGACCTCGGCAAAATGCAAGGTAGCGAGGGCGTTCACCGTGTAATTGCCGGTCAGGGCCAAGACGCGGCCCATGCGATCAAGCGGCAAGTCATCGAGCAGATCCTCGGAGAGGGCATCGCCATAGTGTGCGGGGAGCCCCTCCTGACGCGCCTTGGTGACATTGCTCCAGTTGCTGTCCACAAGGAGCACATCGAAGCCCTCCTTCTGCAGCACCTGCCCCAACTCGCGTGCCGGGGCGTGGGCACCGATGATAACCGAACCCTGGGGATTGGCGATGGCAAGTCCCAGGCGTTTCGCCAGCGGGCCGGCGGTAAGTCCGTAGACCAAAACGGTGATACCGATGACGAGGAAGGTGGCGGGCACCATGCGCTCGGCACCGGCGTAGCCATTTTCGGCAAGAGAAATCGCGAAGACCGAGGTCACGGCGGCCGCGACGATACCACGGGGAGCCATCCAGCAGAGAAAGATGCGTTCGGCGCGGGTCATGGTCGTACCCACCGTGCAGAAAAACATGGAGAGGGGGCGGGCCACCAGGATGAGAATCAGCACGAAGGCGAAGCCACCCCAGCCGAGTTCCTTGAGCATGGCCAGGTCGAGGCGTGCCGCCAGGAGGATAAAGAGGACGGAGAGAAGTAAAACGCGAAGATTCTCCTTAAATTCCACCAGGTGGCGAATGGATACCTTTTTCTGATTGGCAAGCCAGACCCCCATGATCGTGACGGTCAGTAGGCCAGATTCGTGCATGAGGGTATTGGAAAGAGCGAAGGCCCCAAGAACGAGAGCGAGACTGAAAGCCACATGGAGCATCTCGGGAATCCAGTAGCGACGAATCAAGAGCACGAGGGTATTGGCGCTCAGAATGCCGAGGCCCAGCCCGATGCCCAGGGTTTTCACCACACCCCAAGCCACCTCAGGCGCTGCGTGCCCGCCCCCGGCATCGATGGCCTCGAAGACTAACACCGCGAGGCTCGCACCGACGGGGTCAATCATGATCCCCTCCCATTTGAGCAAGGGGCCTACCTTCCCGGTGGGCCGAATGTGCCGCAATAGGGGGCCGATGACCGTGGGGCCGGTCACGACGAGGATAGCCCCGAGGAGCAGGGATACGGGCCAGGATACCTGGAGGCAGTAGTGCGCCGCCACCGCCGTTACCCCCCACGTAACGGCCACACCGACCGTTACCAGCCGCCAGAAAACCGTACTGACGCTTGCCAGCTCGCTGAATCGAAGGGTGAGTCCCCCTTCAAAGAGGATCAAGGCCACACATACGGACACGAGGGGCAGGAGCAAGTCGCCAAAGAGGGCATCTGGTCGCACCCACCCGAAAACAGGCCCCGCCGCAATACCCGCACCCAGCAGAAACAATATCGAGGGGATCTTTACCCGCCAGCCGACCCATTGGGCGCCAATGCCCAACACAACGAGTAACGCCAGTTGAATAAGGTGTTCTTCCATGAGTCCCGCCTATGGTTGTTCGGGTGCCGCAGCAGAAAACACCCCTGCCCGCTGACCAAGTAGAGCATAAAACACTGGGAAGCGGGACGCAAGCTGGAGATCGGGCAATAAAACGGTGCGCGTCCACGAGCCGCTATGGGTGCCACGGACAAGGGGCGATAGCCCTTGCCCGTGCAAAGATGTACCTGACAAGCAGACCGGACAGGTTTCCCTCGTTTCCACGGTTGCTGCACGGGCAAGCCCTACGGGGCTTGACCGTGGCACCCATAGCCGTATTTTATTGTGTCGAGATGAAATGAAAAGACACGGGAGGCCGTGAACGCTTGCCATGGTGAAGGGGGTTGGGCTTTCCAGCCCGACACAAAGGGCGCGTAGAACATAAACCCCACATCGGCATGTGCAACCACTTGGAACGCGAACGACAAAACACGGCACCACACACGCCAAGTGCGCCTAATGTCGGGCAGGAATGCCCAACCCCCTTTTCTGTGGTACTCCGCGCCCCGTCAAGATGACATGATCGGCTAAAACGGCATCACGTACTGCGGCGAGACTCGCGCACTGCGTCCAGAATGTCTTGTGTGGTGGCCTTGGTCTTGATGCCGGGTATGTCGAAGGGCGATGCCTTCTCCGTCTTGTAGACGACGCTGAATGTATCACCGCCACGACGTGTGATGAGCACTTCTTCATTCCTCGCAATATCC
>JAJRPE010000210.1 GCA_024280935.1 Candidatus Hydrogenedentota bacterium | reverse complement strand
GTGGTATACCCGAATCATGGATAAGAAAGAAGCCCTCGTCGCCCAGGGCGACAAGATTAACTGGCATCCAGCCTACATGCAAAAGCGCTACACCCACTGGGTGGAGGGTCTCAACCAGGATTGGTGCCTGAGCCGCCAACGCTACTTTGGCGTGCCCATCCCCGTGTGGTATCGCATCGATGAGCACGGTGAAATCAGCTACGACAAACCGATACTGCCTTCGTTTGACGCGCTGCCGATTGACCCGCTATCCGAGTGCCCCGAGGGCTTCACCGCCGACCAGCGGAATCAGCCTGGCGGATTTACCGGCGATCCCGATGTCCTCGACACGTGGGCCACGAGTTCCCTGTCGCCCCAGGTGGCCTCCAAGTGGGTGGATGACAAAGACCGACACCAGAAGCTTTTCCCCATGGACATGCGGCCCCAGGGCCACGATATCATTCGCACGTGGGCTTTCTACACTATCGTGAAGGCCTACTTGCACGAGAAAGAAGTTCCCTGGCACAACGTGGTGCTCAGCGGCTGGATTCTCGACCCCGACCGGAAGAAGATGTCGAAGAGCCAGGGCAACGTGGTGACCCCCGAACCCCTCATCGACCAATTTGGCGCCGATGCGGTGCGTTATTGGGCGGCCCGCGCACGCTTGGGTGTGGACACTTCATTCGACGAGACGGTCTTCAAGGTCGGCAAGAAGCTCGTGACCAAGCTCTTCAACGCGAGTAAGTTTGCCATCGGCCGTTTTTCCGACGTGCCCGCCGACCAGCTTACGCCCGACAAAATCACCACCGAACTCGACCGTGCGGTAATCGCCCAGTTGCGTCCCGTGATTGAAAAGGCGACGGCCGCCTTCAAGGAATTCGACTATGCCCAGGCCCTGAGTCTCGTGGAAGGTTACTTCTGGAGCGTCTACTGCGACAACTACTTGGAGATGGCCAAGCCCCGGACCTACGACGAAGAACTGACGGCGGAACGCCTTTCCGCTTGTGCCACGTTGCGGCTCTCGCACCGCGCCCTCGTGCGGATGATGGCCCCCTTCATTCCCTACATCACCGAGGAAGTCTGGGGATGGACCTATAGCGACGATGCCGACATGGCCAAGAGCGTACACAAAAGCCCTTGGCCAAATTTGGATGAGTTCGCCGCCGTGGCTCCGCCCGAACACGGGGTCTCCTATGACGCCGCCGTGGCCGTCGTGGAAGCGGTACGCCGTGCCAAGGCCGACGCGTCCGTGAGTATGGCCGCACCCGTTGCCTCCGCAGCCATCACGACTGCTGCTGCGAATATCTCCGCCATCGAAGCCACCCTCGGCGACATCCAGCGGATGCTGAAAATCGAGACCGCTACCGTGGCCGAAGGCAGCGTAGAGAACGGCTTGGTCTCCGTGGTGACGGTATTGGCTCCGCCCGAAACCGAGTAGCGACAAGCAAAGCAGAATCTAATGCGCCGCTCACCCCACGTGAGCGGCGTTTTTATTGGGAGCGCAGACCACGCCTGGGAGCGCAGGCGGCCCGCCTGCACGGGTACGCGAAGCGTGGCATGTCTCTCGTACAACTTCGTTCTGCGGTTATAGGTGTCCCGCCTGCATGGGGTAGCAAAGTCAGGCCATGGTCTGAGGGAGATTTTTAGTCGTGCCGGGGGAGCCGCGGCGTTCGAACTACAAAGTAGCTCACCTATATCATGCGCCTTAGGCGCAAAGCAGGCGGGCCGCCTGCGCTCCAAACTGTCAAGTCTCGACTGGCGGACAAGGCGTGCGTGTGAGGCCACCTGCGCTCCCAACGGTCATGCGTCTCTATAGTGAGATTTCTATTTTGCCTTTACAGTGAGCGCTAACAGTGCTATGGTGGGTTGGAGACGTGTTCAACGTGGGAACAAGAAGAGGCGAAGCCATGCGAGGCTGGTATTCACGGGGATATCTTCCGCACTACGACGAACCGGGTAAGGTGCAGTTCATTACGTATCGCCTAAAGGATTCCTTGCCCAAAGTTGTGCTCGAATCCTACGACGAGGCGCTCCGCAGGGGGGAAATCGATAGCCTCGGGCGCAAACGGAGAATCGAGCGTTATCTCGACAAAGGGCACGGGGCGTGCTGGTTGCGGCAGCCGCAGGTTGCGGAAATGGTGCAAGAAAACCTGCGCTACTTCGATGGTCAGCGCTATCGGCTGATTACATGGTGCGTGATGCCAAATCATGTTCACACCATTGTGGAGACTTTCGAGGGGTACCCCTTGGAGGCCGTGACCCATTCCTGGAAGTAGTACTCGGCGCACCAGCTAAATCGAATCGTCGGCCGCAAGGGGGCCGTCTGGCAAACCGAAGTCTTTGATCGATACATGCGTGGTCCACTTCACCTGGCCCGTACGCTCTTCTACGTCGAACAGAACCCCGTGGTAGCGAACTTGGTCGCTGAGGCCGAAGCGTGGCCCTATGGAAGTGCCCGGTTTCGCGAAGAGATGGAACCCTACGACACCCACCACCTCTGAGTCTGTATTACAGTTATCTTGATGCCATTAGTTAGCGCAGACCACAACTGGGAGCGCAGGCGGCCCGCCTGCATCGTCCCGAAGGGGCGTTGTTAAAAGAGAAGAGTATTGATGTCGAGCGAAACACGCGTCAGTTTGGGGCATATAGAACGGCATTGCGGTGTGTTTATGCGCCTTAGGCGCAAAGCAGGCGGGCCGCCTGTGCTCCCAATTGCGGGGCTGCCTGTGTTTCCAGTTGGCGACGTTTTCCTGGCAGAGTGAGCGCGTTACTGAGACCTACTTCAAAAAGCCATGATAGCGAGCCATCCAGTAAGGCAGGAGATAGAAGGTTCCTTCGTGCTCGGTCCAGCCGTCACCTTCTGTAGCATCCAACTTGTAGGCATCGCGATCCTGTCGTACGTGGGCGCGCTCGTCGATGGGCAAGGCCCTTCGGTCTACCCGCGACCAGCCCGCATTGTTGCCCGCGCCAGGGGTGGGGTCTAGCTCCACGTCCAGACGGTGGCTGTTCTCCATGTGCCAGCCGAGGAGGCGCAGTGGCATGCGCTGGAGGGTTTCGAGGGAGTCGGCTTCGGCGGCATCCCAGGTTGAGAAACGTTCTATATAGTGGCCCGTATAGGGACCCGCTTCGGGGAAGGCCCCGTCGAAATAGTTGGCCTTCGCCAGTTCGGTAAACTTCTTGGCCCCCGCCGCGTAGATGTAGTTCCACAGTGCGTTCTTTTGCTTGCTGCTGAACTGCCACAAATCTTCCAGGGCCTGGCGGTAAAGAATCCAGAGTTCTGGATCCTTTTCGTAGTTGAGCAAGCCGTAGAAGCTCAGGAGGGCGAGGTTGTTGTCCCAGGGCACCACATTGGCGGGCGGAAAGGTGGGGCGGGGCACCATGGAATTGATGTGGTAGTGGTGCTCATCGCGCAGCATGGCGGCCACGTCACCATACTTCGTATCGCCCGTCACATGTCCGGCCACGTTGAGAAAGGACAGCATCATCATGGAGTTGAGGCCGACCTGCGCCCAGCCGTGGGCCGAGTAGAGGGCATCCGGCCCGAACCAGGCCCAGCGGGTTGGCTTGCCGTCGTGGTCCACCAGCGCGAAGTCGTTTCGGATGAGGTGGTCCGTGATGTCGCGCACCACGTCCTGCGCGGCCTGTTTCTCCGCTGCCGTCTTCGCGACAAGGTCATAGTAGATGGCGTAGAAGAAATAGTGGCCCGCCAGTTCATCAGAACTGGTATCGTTTTTCCACATATACTTGCCATCTTCGCTGAGCGGGAAACGGGGCGTTATCTGTTTCCAAAAGGGATCGCGTTCTTGCTTCTTTGCGTTGTATTCCGCGCCGTATTGCTCGTTGACCGGGTCCTTCCAATCGGCGGGAATCAACACCCGCGCCGGAAAGCCTTTCATGGATTCAGGCACGACATCCACCAGACGTTTGCACGCGACAAAGCTTCGTTCTGCCAGTGCACGTGCTTTTTCGTCGCCGGTGGCCGCATATTTGAAAGCCATGGCCGCGCCGTACATGGCGGTATAGAGGCCATCGTTGTCGGTGATTTGGGGCACCGCGCTCGACACGTCGCCCTGAATTTTGAGATCCCAGTTTGTGATATAGCCGTCGCGGTTGTGGCGCGTCTCGACTTGGTCAATAAAGTAGTCCGATTTCTTTTCCAGCGTCCAAGTTTCGCGCTTAATGTGGCTGAACCCGGTCTTCGTGGCGATCCAGGCCGAACCGTCCGCTTCGACCACAATGCCCGTCACGTGGTCATCCAACAGCCAACGCCGACCTGCGCGGTAATTCCAGGTTTTCCCGTCGAAGCGAATCGCGCCCCGTTTGGTGCCAAACCAGACAGCCCCGTCTTTCCCAGCTGCGGCGCAGGTGAAGTTCTTGTAAGGGAGGCCCTCCGCACCCGTGTAGAGCGACCAGGCCGTGCCGTCCCACACGCCGATGCCGTTCTCTGCCCCAAACCAAAGGCGTCCCTCGCTATCATAGACCACCGCCGACACCTGGCGGGGGGCCCAGGAGTACCGCGCGTCGGCGGGATAGACTGGCGCATAGTTCTTGCCATCGTCGCTGAGCAGGTAAAGGCCGCGCTCTGCGCCAATTGCTGTGACTTGGTTGCTACCGGGCTTTTTGACCACAGATAGAATTTTCCCTGCATTGCCCAGGTCATCGGATGGGATGCTGAATGCTTGCGACGGAAAGCGCACATCCTTTGGAAGCTCGCTTTGCGACGTGTAGAAAGAGGGGTCTTCCTGTGCGAAGGGTTCGTTCGCGACTTCAAGGGCCTGCGTCACCGTGGCCATAGCGATTAACGTGAGTGATACCAGCATAATTCGTTCTCCAATAATCTTCTTTTTGGGAGCCAGATTCGAGCCTGGAACTCGCGGCAATCCGGCGTACTCGACTAAGTGTATCAGTAAGCGTTCACGTCGTGGGCAATTATAGTCGAAAAAATATGCGGGTGCCACCCTTACACGGAGGAGCGAAGCGGGGGAGTTTAAGGGTGTATACAGGTCATCTGGGCAAGCATTACGCCGACGAGAAAGACTGCGTGGGGTTGTCCGCGAAGGTGATGATGGGTGAGTCAGAGAATTTAGGTAAACCCACACCCACAAGGCCACTCGTGCCTCGTGTCGTGTAGGTGACACCCCGAGTCGTTTTGGATAGGGTTCAAGGCTAACATCGGGAACAGTGGCCAACGAATAATGGTTTTTCAGTCGCTTGCCGACTTAGAAACCCCGTTGGACTGAACGCGTTGGGTGTGTCACGGGTAGTATTGTTGTCCATAGCATTAGTCGGAATTGGCTTCGGGGGTGGCGTTTTCTCTTTTCAGGAGTTGCCAGGCATAGGAGGTGCGCTCCGTGCGGGTGTTGTTTTTCGCACAGCGGGTTGGGCTTGGAAGTATTTGTGTGGTGTGTTTTTAGGTCAGCATGATTTCTGAGGTGATGCCCGCGCTTT
>JAJRPE010000209.1 GCA_024280935.1 Candidatus Hydrogenedentota bacterium | reverse complement strand
GGTACGCCCAACACATTGGCATAGGCGAAGGGAACGGGCCCTTCAAAGCGGGGATAGTAGAGCCAGGGCGCGGAATTGGGACCGGAAAACATTTGTTCGACCACGCCGCCCCCAAAATCGATCAAGGGCATGGCGTTCATATCAACTTGGGGGATGCCGCCCAATTGAAGGGGAATCCCGCCCTGGAGCGCCCATTGCTTTCCGACGGCCCAACTGCCGTTGAATTTGGTGAACAGGGCATGGTCGAGCGAGGTGGCCTCGGGATAGCGCATGAAATCGCGGTTGATTTCGGCCATGGCGATGGCGAGCGCGGAATCCACCAGCAGGTCGGCCTGGACGCGGTTTTTCACGTCGTTCGCGTTTTTGACTTCCTGGCGGCTGATTGCGAAAAAGGTCAGGCCAATCGCCGTCAGGATGGTCATGATGGCGATGGCGATAATTAATGCCGCGCCGCGTTCGCGCTGCGGACGGCTATTCGCTTTGGTCGTATGCCTGTCGTTCATCGTTACTTCACCTTTTACCTGGCCGCGATCCCTGCGGCCCTTTCCCCAAGACGGGAATGCGAACCCAGTGTCCGCGTCCCAACCGCCCGCAGGATCCGTCCCGCGTCCTTTGTGTTAGTATCGTATGGCTCCAAGAAGACCCAACAACACATAAGCATCGCGTCATTCCCACGCACGTGGGAATCCAATAGTAGGACATCCGTCCCGGTTGTCTCGTTTGTTGTCATTTCCAGGCGTGCGGTAATCCAATACGTGGCAGCCTCACCCCAATCCACCACTGGTTCCCCGCGTTCGCGGGGATGACGGTCTTGGGTTGTGGGCGAAAGTTCGCCCTTGGCATGTGCTTCGTGTTTTGTTGCGCCCTTTCAGGGCTATTTAATGTTGTGCCATGCTACCCAGAGCGTTGCACTGGGCTATCCTGTTTTGGCCTTTCAGGCCGGAAGATTCCGTTGTCTATTTGTCTTTCGTGATAGGGAGCATGTATCTCGCTCCCAAGCTCCGCACTGGGAATGAGAACCCAATAAGGCATTACGAAAGCTCTTTGGCATCCTTAGTTCATGTTAAGGGAATGTGGCACAGCCGTCCCGGCTGTGATTTACACAGGCGAGACGCCTGTGCCACTTTCCCTTGGAGTTTCAATCTCATTCCCAAGATCCGCTTGGGGACGAGGGCAATTTCTTTGCGTTTTCTGCGTTCTTTGTGGTCGACAATTAATTATTGTTACGTCCATGCATGTTGCGCCTACAGGGCCTGGCCTGGACTGCGCGCAATAATCGTGCTTGGGGTGCGGCCCTCGCCTGCGGGCACTTGGATGCCTTGCACAAAGCGACGGCGGAAATCCGGCGCGCCGGGCCGCGTCCGCGAACGGGTCACCCAAAGCTCCGGGGTAACTATCACCGGCAAACGGGGCAGGAGGGGCGAGCCCAGATTCTTCCGCGTGCGGTTGACATTGAGCAGGTTGTCCGCGAGACCACTGTCCGCGTCGAGCACTTCATTCCAGCCATAGCCACCGGTCTGCAACAGGGTAGGCACATTGGGAATTGTGAAATCCGCGACGCCATCGCCATTCGTATCAATCGAACCATCGAGATTATCGGGATCGGCCAGGTTTTCCATCGCGTTAAAATAGTTGACGCTGCCGTTCTTGCCATCGCTGTAGGAAAACTTAATCTGGGCATCCAAGGCATCCAGGAATTCACCAAAGACCAGCACCGGAACTTCGGTGGCCGGATCAAGGATGATCGCACGCGCAATGATGCCATCGGCCACCACATATTCATTGACGACGGGATGCCGGGGTACGAGATTGACTTGCTCATAGCCTTCGTCATACCAGTATCCCGCAACGCCATTGGCCGTGTCCGGCGCCAGTTCGATGACACCCATGTCCTCGCCCGAAAGCATACGAATCCAGAATTCACGCTTCCGTGCCCGCAATAACGCATCAAAGCTATCGCGGCCCAACACCCGGAGATACATCCGGTCGTTGGTTACAGGGTGCCACCAACCCCCGTTGGCGGCGATATCCCCAAACACATTGCGCAGATCGTCGTTGGGATCCACAAAGGGCGTGGAATCCACGGCACCCAGCAGGAATCGTAATTGATTAAAGGTGGGATCCCCGAAAGTTCCGGTCACACCATCGAGTGTCGGTTCCACGGGATCCACGTAGGGCCAAGCCAGGTTCGCGGCACCCGCGTCGGTGCCCACGCGCATATCAAAGGTATCCAAGTCGGCCACGCCGGGTTCCTCATAGCGAATCAGGCTTTCCGTCTCCACGATGACGCTGAATTCCACCAGGGCGTTCTGGGGATAGATGCCCGCCACCGCCACCACCCCATACGCGGCGGCAAGGGTATCCACCGCCGTTTGCACATCGGTTTGCGCTGCGGCCCCGATGCTGCCACTCTCCCAGGCAAGGCGCTGGAACTGGCGGCGCACGTTTTGCTCGACCAGGCCCCAACGTTCCACCATCGTTGTCTTGAAGGCGGGCTTAGCTACTTCCGGGTGAAATGCGTAGGTCACACGGCCCAGTTGACCATCGTCCAGGACACCGACAAACATGAAGCCGTCGGGCCGTCCGTAAAAGCTGTAGACATCGCCGAATTCGTCGGAGACAAAGGCACCGCTCAGGTCGCGGTCAATGGTGGTCATGGCGGAACGGGCGTTCTCGAAGGCATCAATGCTGGCGTAGCCTTGCCGCGTCGCCGTCACGGCGGAGTTAAACATGGCCGCCAAACCACTCATGAGAATGGTAAAAATGGCCATGGCGATCATTAACTCGGTCAGGGTGAAACCCTGGTTAGCGGTGTATTTTTCTTTTGGCGTGGTGCGCTCCATGCCCGTGTCCTTTTTATTGTTCTGTAACATAGGTTACAAAGCGTTCGCGGCGTCCGTCGAACATTTCCACGTTAAAGGTAACCCGATAGAGGTCCACATCGCTGCTGATGCGTTTCACGGTGCTGGTCCAAGACTTGTAGAGTCCCGGCACAGGATCATTGTAGGTGCCGCCCGCTGCGGCTAAATTTCGGTAGGCGTTGTTGGCCGCCCAACTGGTCAGGAGGGGCCCCACGCCGCCCGCACGCAGTTTGCCCAATTCTGTTTTGGCGAGAAAGGACACCTGCTGGCGTTCGGCCGCCTTGCGGGTCTGTTTGATGGACTCGGGGAAGATCTTCATGATGGCGATAAGGGCCACGCCAAGAATGGTCAGGGCCACCAATACTTCTATCAGGGTAAAGCCCTTGCAATCGGTCCTGTTCATATCCATAACCTCACTAAAGTGGCAGGGCCACAACCCGCAACCGTCATCCCCGCGAGCGCGGGGAACCAGTGCTGCTTCGATAGACCTCTGTCGCGTTCTGGATTCCCACGTGCGTGGGAATGACGCGATGCCTTCTTGTTATTAATAGCGACTTTTCAAAATTCAGGCGCTAAAAGTTTTTCGGGATTTCAATCCGTCCCGTCGATTTGAAAATGTGAATCTTGCGATAGTTCATATTGGGCGTATCGTCAGCGTTGATAAGCTGACCGGCAATCACATCGACCAAGCGATCTTCCGGGGGACGATCCGCCGTGGGTCCAACGTAGATCGTAACGCGCTCGCGGGCCGCTGGCGCGCTCAAGCGCCCGGAGGGCTTGAACAAGTGCGCGGCGAAATTCTCCTCCACAAAGGGCGTTGTGCCGTTGGCATACAACAGGAGGTCCGCCACATCAAGGCCGACGGGTATCTGCAGCGCCACGGGAACCCTCGACATGCCCAAACTGGCGGGCAGGTTGTAGGCAAGAGCACCATCGCTGTGGTAATTTGAGCGAACCACGTTAAAATAGAAATCTGCGGGCACCCCCGAGGCGGGCGCGGTTGGGTTCTCGGGATCCATCAGCAAAATGCTCATGTCCTGGGGAAGTTCCTGAAAACCACCCGCGTCACCCGGAATGGGCACGTAGCGACCGCTCAGCGCCCCCATGGTGCTGGGCAACTGGTACATAATAGCCGCCGCTTCAATCTGGCGAACCGCATTGCCGGAAACCGAGTCGAATACTGGATCAACAATGGGGTCTGCGGGATCCAATGGATCCTCGATGCCAGGAGTGGCGTCCAGCGCGGCCGCTTCCGTATCCGACCAGTGGTCCATCGAGTAGACCACCGCCGTATTGACGTGGTAGGTCGTGGAATACACCTGCGCCGCCCGAAGCACCGAGGAGACCTCCTGCACGGTCCGCCGGATTTCGTCGCGGGAAAAAGCGCCCAGTCGTGCCAGGCCTGGGATGGCAAGGGCGGAAAGCAGGATCACTATTGCGAGGACTACCATGAGCTCCACCAGCGTAAAACCCCGCCGCCCGCAATAGCTTGCATGTTTCACTGCGCATCTCCTCGTTTCAAGGCCCATAGCCTTAACCTTGCTCACAATCGTCGTTCCACCGGAATGACGCTGGCTTCATAGAATTTCGACAAACTAATTATAGTGGCGCATAAAGCTCTGTTCGCCATCCCAGTTGTTGATATCATCGCCGCCGCCCATGAGTTCCGGCGGCTGTTCTTCGTAATTCAGAATTCCGTCGGTAAAAAGATAGCCCGCACCATTAAAGAGCGCCTGGCCGGACACCAGATTTTCGCCGATGGACCAAATATACTGTTCCATCCGGGTATTGGCGGGCGCGCCGATCAGATCAAGGTCTTCGGCATCCAACAGGGCAACATTCGTAACGGCAGCGGAGTTCGTCCCCAGGGACAACTCGTCTTCCTTCGCCGTACCCGCCTGGCCCGGCAGCAGATTTCCTGCCGGCGGCAGATAATTTCGGAAAGGAATGGTCCCATTGCTCTTCGGCCATTGGCCCGGATAAATTCTATATTCGTTGCCCCAGGGGTCCGTGCCCAGTTCGCTCATGTACGAGGTTCCAAGCTGGCGAACGACATCCTGCCGGTAGTATGCCGCATAGGGGTTGGCGGCGATATTCAGATTGAGCACCTCTCGTCCGGCGCGCAGCAGCGCACTGGTCGTGTCCGAGTAAACGTCGACCAACCACGCGAATTCGTCAGGCCCGAAGTCGTTCATGGTGGCCGTGACCGGATGGCCGAACGCCAACTTAACGTCGGCCATGATCAGGCCATCGTCGACCAGGTCTCTGATACTGCTTCGACCCGCATCCGCGAGCAGCTTGGTAATCGTGGTCTCTATAAGCCTGATTTCCGCGATGGCGCTGGTGGCCCGGCCTCGTGCGATCCACTTCTGCACGTTGGGAATGGCGATAGCGGCAAGGATGGAAATAATTGCCATCACCACCAGCAGCTCGACCAGGGTAAAACCTTTTTTCTTACGCATGCGTATTCCTCCTCGCGCAGGCATCTGGCCCACAACCTTTGTCTCTTGGCGTCGTCGTTATTCCGTCGCAGCCTGCTAGTTGTTAATCTGGTCGCCCAAGGTAAAGATGGGCATGTATAGCGATATAACGATGAAACCAATAATGCCACCGAGCACCACAATGATGATGGGCTCCATGAGGGTCAACATGGCCTCCACCGCCACTTCCACTTCCTGGTCATAAATATCGGCCACCTTGCCGAGCATGGCATCCAACTGTCCGGTCTCCTCGCCCACGTCAATCATATTGACCACCATGGGGGGAAATACCTTGGTCTCATCCAGCGGCGCGGCGATGGTGTCGCCTTCCTTAATGCTGTCGTGAACCTTGTCAATGGCATCCTGGATAACGCTGTTACCGATAGTTTCCCGGGTAATTTTCAGCGCCTGCAAAATCGGCACGCCCGAAGAGATGAGTGTGCCCAGCGTGCGTGCAAAGCGGGCCACGCCTATCTTGGTGGCCAAGTCGCCAATCAGCGGAAGCTTCAAGCTCAAAATATCGATCATGCGGCGCACGAATCGGAACTTCATCGAGAGTTTCAGAAAAATGATGCTGGAATTGATTACGAGAAGAATCATCCACCATTTGTAAACCATGAAATCACCCGCATCAATGAGGAATTGGGTTGACCAGGGCAGCGTTCCGCCCAGTTCATCGAAGATCTCGTCAAAGACCGGCACCACCTTGACCAAAAGGAAGGACACAATGCCCGCCGCGATGAGCATCACCGCGATGGGATAGACCATGGCGCCCTTAACCCGCCGCTTGAGGGCCTCGCGGCGCTCCATGAACGTGGCCAGCCGCTGAAGCACGACTTCCAACATGCCGCCGACCTCGCCCGCCTTCACCATGTTTACAAAGAGCCGGTCAAATTGCTTGGGGTGCTTGGCCAGGGCCTCCGAGAAAGTGGAACCCATCTTAATGTCTTCGGACGACTCTTTGAGGATATCGCGCAGCTTACAGGGTTTGAGCTGGGCAATCAGCACATTGATGCAGCGCAACAGGGGCAGACCCGCGTCGATAAGCGTGGAAAGCTGGCGCGTCATCGTCACGATCTCTTTGGTCTTGACACCGCCAAAGTAGAGCTCGTCGATGCCCTTTTTTTCCTTGCGGGCGCGTTTCTCGTCACGCTTGGACGCCTCGCGAACCGTCGTGGGATAAAGCCCCAAGGTGCGCACGTCGTTAATCGCCAAGGCCTTGCTGTCCGACGCCACCACGCCAGAAACGGTCTTCCCATCCCTGTTTGTGGCCTTATAGAAATACTTGGGCATGTGTCAATCCTTCGTCAGTCTTCAACAAGATCGGTGTGGTACATAACTTCGGCAGCCGTGGTAATCCCCTGAACCGCCTTGAGCAATCCAGCCTCGCGCAACGTAATCATGCCGAGGTGTTTCCGGCTGTAACGCCGCAGTCTCATGGATGTGGCGCTTTCCAGCACCAAATCCCGGATGCCTTCGTCTACCGTTATCATTTCGTACAAACCCGTCCGGCCCAGATACCCCGTGTATTCGCAACTTTGACAGCCAGACGCCTTGACCAGCTGAAACTTGGGATCCTCCCGCCACGCCTTGGGCACGCCCAATTCGAGCATTTCATCCTCGTCGGGCTTATAGACCTCCTTGCAGAAGCGACAGATTCGCCGACAAAGACGCTGGGCCAGCACGGCCTCCAGCGATGCCGCAATGAGGAAAGGTTCCACATCCATATCCAGTAAGCGGGTAATGGTTTCGGGCGCGCTGTTGGTATGGATGGTACTCAGCACCATATGCCCGGTCAGAGACGCTTCCACGGCAATCTGCGCCGTCTCCAGATCGCGAATCTCGCCCACCATGACGATGTCGGGATCCTGGCGCAAAATAGAGCGAAGACAGCGGGCAAAGGTCAATCCCACGGCATCGTTCACATTGCACTGGATGAGCTGATCAATTTGGAATTCGACGGGATCTTCGGTGGTAATTATTTTGACATCGGGCGTGTTCAGGATATTCAAGCAACCGTAGAGGGTGGTCGTTTTGCCGGAACCCGTCGGGCCCGTCACCAGCATAATGCCATTGGGCTTGTGAATTACTTCGTTAATGGCACTGAAGATATCGTCGGGAAAGCCCAGCGCAATCAAATCGTGCTTGACCGCGTTGCGATCAAGAATACGCATCACCACGCTTTCACCGTGCAACACGGGCAGGGTGGATACGCGAATATCGATGATGGTGTCGCCCACTTTCAGCTCGATACGGTTATCCTGGGGCAGACGCCGCTCGGTAATATCCATGTTGGAGATAACCTTGATGCGGGACGTAAGCGCAATGGCCAGATTCTTGGGCGGACTCACGATTTCCTGTAAAATACCATCCACGCGGACACGAATCCGAAAGTCGTCCTCGTAAACTTCAAAGTGAATATCGGAAGCGCGCTTCTGCACGGCTTCAAGAAAGACCAGGTTCACAATCTTGATAATCTGTGGCTGCTGCGCCAGTTCCACCAGATTGTCGGTGTCGCCGGTTACCTCCTGGACACCCAATTCCGCCAGGCTGTATTCCCCCGTGCCCACGCGCTCCTGCAGTGCCACGAGCATCTCGTGGATGGAATCGCCCTCAAAACTGTAGTTTGCCTTCCACGCCGCCGCCACATCCCGTTCGTTGCTGACCGCGCCCTGCACTTCGATGCCGGCAATCTGCTGCAGATCGTCCAACACCTGAATATTAAGCGGGTCCGCCATGGCAACAATGAGCTTGTCGTCCGTCTTTCGGATAGGTATCACACTGTAGAACTTGGCCACATCCGCCGTGAGCGCACGCACGGTCTCTTCGGGGATTTTCAGCTTGCTCAGATCCACCCGTTCCATGCCAGACTGCACGCCGAGGGACTCAATGATATCCTGCTCTTCGCAGAGTCCCATCGTCACCAGGACACGACCGAGCATGTCCCCGGTCAGACGTTGGCGCTCCAGCGCCTCGTCCAGTTGGAGCGGGCTGATAACACCCTGTTCAACCAGAATGTCACCCAATTGTTTTTCACGTGATCCTAGAGCCATAAGCGTTTAGTTGGCCGCCACCAGCGGTGCCGGCCCTCCTTCAATCCCGAGTGCCCGGGCATTGGCTTCAAATTCTTCACTGAACTGAGAACGTGCTACGCAATCGTCATAACTGCATATCCCCTTACGGAAAAGCGCCAGCAGGTGCTCGTCCAACAGGTTCATGCCATACTTATGGCCGGTCTGAATGGCCGACGTAATTCGGTAGGTCTTGTTTTCGCGAATCAGATTCTGAATGGCCGGCGTGGAAATCATGATCTCGTAGGCCGCCACGCGACCAAAGCCGCTCTTACGTGGTATCAGCGCCTGGGAAATCACCGCCTTGAGATTGCCCGCGAGCTGTGTTCGAATCTGCTCCTGCTGGTTCGTCGGGAAGGCATCAACCAGACGATCCACGGTGCGCACCGCACCCGTCGTGTGCAAGGTGCCAAAGACCAAGTGGCCTGTTTCCGCAGCGGACACCGCCGCCTCGATCGTTTCCAAATCGCGCATTTCGCCCACCAGAATCACATCCGGGTCCATGCGGAGCGAACGACGGAGCGCCTCGGAGAAGGTCGGCACATCCACGCCCACCTCGCGCTGGGTGATGATACTCTTCTTGTGGTAGTGGTAATACTCGATAGGATCCTCGATCGTGATGATATGGTGATCGTAGGTCATATTCATCCAGTCAATCATGGTCGCCAGACTGGTGGACTTACCGGAACCGGTAGGACCCGTTACAAGAATCATACCCCGAGGCTGCGAGATAACATCCTGCAGCGACATGGGCAGACCGATTTCTTCAAAGGTCATCATGGTGCGCGGAATCAAGCGCAACACCATGCCCACATAACCGCGCTGCTTGAACACGGCCACGCGAAACCGGGCAACATCTTCAAAAGCGAAACCAAAGTCGGTGCCGCCCACCTCCTGCAGTTCCTGCTGGTTGTCCACCGAAGCGATGCTCTTCATCAAGCTTTCGGTGTCTTCGGCGGTCAGCGGACTGTCCCCAAAAAACTGCATATGGCCGTGTACACGCCCCGCCGGGGGATCGTCCACCGCAATGTGCAGATCGGATCCATCCCGGTCAATCAACATGCGCAACAAGCTAACCATTTCGTAAGCCATGTAATACTATCTCCCAAGCGCGGCCTTTTCGTTTCAGGTCACGATTACCTTTTCCAACGGTTCGTCAACACGCGTGCGGCGGTTAACCTCCTCCAACGTCGTAATGCCATTCTGCGCCTTCTGCCACGCATCCTCGCGCATCGTCACCATGCCCTCCTTTCGGGCCGCCCGCTTGATAGCCGTGGCCGATTCCTTCGCCATGAGCATATCGCGAATACAATCTGTCGTAAGCAGCAGTTCATACGCGCCCAGGCGGCCAGCATGGCCGGTGTCGCTGCAATTGTCGCAACCCGTGCCATGGTAAAGCTCCACGTGTTCCATATCCACCGGGATGCCCAGGCGGGTAATCTCTGTCTCATTCGGTGTGTACGGCGCCTTGCAATTGGTACAGATGGTGCGCACGAGGCGCTGGGCCAGAATTGCGCGCACGCCCGACGCAACGAGGAACGACTTAATGCCGATATCCACGAGCCGGGTGAAGGAACTTGCCGTGTCATTGGTGTGAAGGGTGCTGAAGACAAGGTGCCCCGTAAGGGCCGCCTTGATGGCGATTTCCGCCGTCTCCGGGTCGCGAATTTCACCCACCATGACAATGTCCGGATCCTGGCGCATGATGGAACGCAACGCCCGGCTGAAGTCAAATTTGATCTCGTGGTTTATCTGGACCTGATTGATGCCCGCCAACTGGTATTCCACCGGGTCTTCCACGGTAATAATCTTCGTATCGACCTTGTTCAGGGTGTGGAGCGACGCATAGAGGGAGGTTGTTTTCCCGGAACCCGTAGGCCCCGTCACCAGAATAACGCCATTACTCAGCTGCATGAGCGTTTCCCAGGTACGCTGGTGCGCCGGACAAAAGCCCAACTGGCCTAAACCCAGCAACAGCCCGCTCTTATCGAGAATACGCATAACAACGCTCTCGCCATAATAAGCGGGCAACGCGCTTACACGAAGATCCACCATCTTGCCGCCCATGGTCATCTTAATACGACCATCCTGGGGAACACGGCGTTCGGTAATATCCATGCCGGACATGATTTTCAGACGCGATATAATGGATGCCTGCGCACGCTTTGGCGGGGGCGGCATCAAATGCATTACACCGTCGATCCGATAACGCACCTTTACGTCGGCTTTCGAGGGTTCGACGTGAATATCACTCGCGCGAAGGCGGAAGGCCTCCAGAATGATTTGATTCACGTAGCGCATGACGGGGCTGTCTTCGCCCTCCTCCTCTGCGGCGGCAGCACCAGCCACTTCGGCACCCATGGCATCAATACTGATGCTGCTCAGGCTGATATCGCTGGCGCTCATGCTGGCCAGGGAAGAGGAGTCCGCCGAACTGAGATTCGACATAGTGCTGAGGGAACTCATGGAACTCTGAGAACTCTCCGAAGACAACATGGTTTCCACCGTGTTGTCCTGCAAGCCGTAACACTTGGTGAGGGCAGCGGCGATCTCTTCCACCGTACTCAACACAGGTTCGACATTTCGGTCGAGCAAACGGCGCAGGTTATCGATGTTGTTAATGTTGGTGGGGTCCGCCGTGGCAATCACGATAGTATCGCCCCGCTCCTCAATAGGAATCACGCGGTACAGCGTGGCAATGCTGCCATCAATCAGCGCACGAATACGCTCAGGAATTTCGCGATCACTCAGCTTGACGATCTGGATACCCAGCTGATCGGCCAAGCCTTCGGTAATGTGGTGCTTGCTGATGTAGTTCAGGCGTGCAAGGATCTCACCAATTTTACGGTGAGCCATCGTCGTCTGCTGCTTGTGAATGGCCTCGTCAAGCTGTTGCTGCTTGATAATGCCCTTTTCCACCAAGCGCTGCCCGAACAGGGTATACGTGGTTTGCATTGCGACACCTCTCGCTTATCACACACTATAACTTTACCAAAGAAGGGACATTTTGTCAATGTAAATACTGTGAGCAATCACTGGTATATCTGGACTTACGCCTATTTTTGTCAAGTAATTACCCGCTTGAGTACACCACTTTCACGCGAAAGACGACCCTGATTTTCGCGCCTTCCGCGTCCGCCCGCTGCTGCTCAAACTACCATGGCTCTCAATTAAGCCCCATTGTCACCGATTCACGCCACAATGTCAACACCATTTCTGATACTTCTTGTGGCCGATTGCTCCGGCCAATATTTGTACCATCGGCAGGGAACCTTTAGAATGTTCTGGGGATATACCCAAAAAAGCTCTATCTCACCTCTTTACCCGCCACCTGAAGGGATTTTTCATGGGACCTCTAGCACCGCTACGCCCAATCGTCTTCCATCCGTTTCGCTCCGCGCTGGCACTGCTTGCGCTCACACTGACCGTGCTGGCACCCCAGGCAAGCGCACAAACGCCGGACTTTGACTTTGGTGATGGCCGCCATGGCTCTTTCACGGTGCCCACCGGCGAAACGACCATCCAGGATCTCTGGTCTCAAGTGCGCCTCGCTTCGGATGCGACGGCCTATGACCCATCAAGCAACGATCAGGTTCCCACGCTGGAGAATCTGACTATATCCGCAGGAGGCACACTGACGGTAAGCGCCTTCGCGGGCAACCCGGTGGCAACGGTGGATCCGGCGGAGGGCGGTGTGTTGCGCTTGAAAGTGCGGGGCACGCTGACCATTGAGGCGGGCGCGGCAATAGATGCAACGGGCTGCGGCTATCGCGGTGGCACGCTGGAAGGTGATGAACCTGGCCGCATTGGTCAACAGGGCGACACCTGGGGCAACGTCGGCGGAATCAGCAGCGAGGCGAATCGCGGCGGCGGCGGCGGCGGTTTTGGCGAAATAAGTGGCGGTAACAATCCCGGTGCGGGTGGCGGTGGCGGACATCGTGAAGCGGGGAACCGAGGAACGACTGGTTCTGGCGCTGATACAAGTGGCGCGAGTGGTGCCCCCTTTGACACGGTGGCGACCACGCTGGGGCAAGGCTTCCGTGACACCTACCCCTTTCCGCGCTTCGGCAGCGGTGGCGGGCGCGGCGGCCAGGTGGCCAATTTTGTAAATATCAATGCGGCGGGCGGTAGTGGCGGCGGCGTGATTGTGATTGAAGCGACCCGAATCATCAATGACGGCTCTATCCTCGCCGATGGCGCGGATGGCGGCTCAGATCTCTCCGGCGGCGGCGGCGGTGCGGGCGGCAGCATCTGGATTCAGAGCCTCTCCACGGAAAATGGCACGGTGGCGGTCGCGGGCGGCAGCGCAGGCGTGGGCACGGTGCTGGGCAATGACGGTGGCGATGGTGGTTCGGGCATCCTCCTGTGGGACGCGCGTTTTGCGGTAAGCACGGCCGTGGATGGCCAGGGAGTCGTAACCCTTTCGCCGGAGGGCGGACTCTATGATGCCGCCACGGAGCTAACCGTTACCGCTACACCGGCTGCAGGCTGGGCCTTTGACCGCTGGGAAGGCGATCTGACCGGTTCGACCAGTCCCGACGCGGTCATCATGGATGCTGACAAGTCTGTTACCGCGTTTTTCGTGGAACTGCCCGCCCTGGCCGTTTCACCGGTGAACTACGACGTGGGTTCCAGTGCGAGCACCGTAAACTTCGATGTCAGCGTATCAGGAAATACAAGCGACGTTAACTGGACCGCCGTGGTCGCATCGGGCGGCGACTTCGTCTCTGTTTCCGCCGGTGCGTCGGGCACGAATGACGGCACGATTACTGTGGCGATAGCGGAAAGCACCCTGTTGGACGGCCGCACAGCGACGCTGACTGTTTCCTCGGGCAGCGTGGGCAGCGATCCCGTCACCCTGACCATCAATCAGTCGGCGGCAGTACCCCTGCTGGAAGTGACGCCCGCAAGCAACGTGGCGAGCGCAGACGGCGAAGAGCTGGTGGTGCAAGTACGCAATACGGGCACCGGTTCCTTCGATTGGACCGCCTCGGTCCTGGTAGGCGACAGCTTTGCCACCATCACCTCCGGCGGCACCGGCACGAACAATGGTACCTTTGTGCTTACTTTTGCGGAGAACCTCTCTGTTCTGCAGCGGACCGCCACCATTTCGGTAAGCGCTCCCGGTGCCTCCAATTCACCGGTGGAAGCCGAAATCGTACAACAGGCGGGTGTGCCGCTCTTACAGGTAACACCCTCCAGCCAACTCTTAGGTTCGGCGGCAGGGAGCGCCTCCCTGAGTGTTTCCAACGGCGGTAGCGGTACCCTGAACTGGACGGCCGCTGTCGTCACAGGCGGGGCCTTTGCCAGCGTCAGCGCCGGTTCCAGCGGCATTAACGCCGGATTGATCACCGTGGCCTTTTCGGAAAACACGGGCACAGACGACCGGGTGGCAACTATCCGGGTGGAGTCTGGCGATGCCAGCAATTCGCCGGTGGAAGTTACCATTACCCAGACCGCCCAGGAGGCGGTGCTCCAGGTAACACCGGACACCCAGAGCGTCGGGTCCGCCGCGAACACGGTAAGTTTCCAGGTGCAAAACACCGGCACGGGAAGCATGAATTGGACCGCGTCGGTGGTGGATGGTGCCAATTTCATCAGCATTATCGCCGGTACGGCAGGAACCAATAGCGGCGTTATTTCAGTTTCCCTGGAAGAAAACACCGGCACAACCGAACGAACGGCCACCATCCAAGTCCAAGCGCCCGGGGCGGCCAACAATCCCCAACTCGTGACCATTGTGCAAACCCCGCGCACACCCGTCCTGCGGGTGGTACCCGCAGAACAATCCATTGGCTCTGCGGGAGGCACGGCGAATATCACCATCGAAAATGGCGGCGCAGGTGCCTTGAACTGGACCGCATCGGTGAACACGGGTGCCGACTTCCTTACTTTCGCAAGCGCCACCAACGGCTCCGGCGACAGCACGTTGCAAATAACCGTGGCAGCGAACGACACCGAAGAATCGCGCACCGGCACAATCCGCATCGAAGCCCCCGGCGCGGATGGCAGTCCGCAAATCGCGACTATCATTCAGTTGGGATGCGAAATATTAACGATGCCCGAAAACCTTGCCGCAAGCGACGGTATATTCCCCGATGCCGTGGAACTGATTTGGAGCGCAACGCCAGGCGCAACCCTCTACGAAGTGTTCCGAAGCCCCGTAGAGTCGCCCGACCAGATCGAGCTGCTGGGCACCACTGCCGAGCCGCGCTTCTCCGATACGCTCGCGGAAGCACCAGAATTTGAACTCCTGAACCGCGGATGTTTCAACCCTGGCGAGTTCATCATCACAAATATTATCTACTTCTATTACGTAAAGGCGGTCAATGCCTGTGGTACGAGCGAACTCAGCTTGGGTACAACGGGGCATCGCGGTCTTCCCGAATCCGAGTTGAAGGCCGGGCGCTTCAAGGAAACGGTCCTCCCCAATACTAAAGCCGGCGACGGAAGCTACCTGCTCAGCCAGGAAGATAGCGTGGCCGTACGCCTGTCCAGTGATGACGGAGTGGATGTCGGCAGTTTGTGGGCGGATCTTTCCGGCACTTTGGTCTCGACGGATGCGTTACAGTGGGTGCCGGTTGCCGAGGACAACACCGATGGCTGGCTCGTGATCACGGCGCTTGACTCCATTGCCAGCGACACCGGCTTCACTGTTACAGTCGGTGGTCAAACGGCGGCAGGCCAGGACATCGGATCGGTAAGGGCAGATTTCCATCGAAGCGCGGGCGATGCCGCCAAGGCGGTAACGGAAGTCCAAGCCCTTCCGCATATTCCGGCGGAGGGCGACAGCGGCCTGTTTCTGGAAGGGCTGGGCGCGGTCCATCAGGTAACACCCCTTTCGGTTTTCCCGGAAGCCCAACTGATATGGATACCGGTTCCAGAAGCCGCCGACGCGGCCGACCTTACGCTCTATTATTATGGCGACGATGCTTCGGGCGGAGTCTGGTATCCCGGGAGCAACGTGGTCGGCTGGCTCGCCAATCCTGAACTGGCGATTAGCGAAGATGGCGCGTATCTGGGTGCCTGGGTCAATCACGGCGGCACGGTGCGCCTCGGCGCACGACCCGCAACGGAAACGGCCTCGGCCTCTTTTGTGCCAGGCAACCTTGGCATGCTCTCCGTGATCATTCTCACGAGTCTGATCCTGCTGGGTGCCGGGCGACGGCGTCGCGCCGCATAGCGTCGTATCTGAACATTAGAATGCACGGAACACCATGGCCAACGCTAACCCCGTTGGTCATGTTTTTTTCTAGTCACTGCGGACCAAAACAGGCGAGATACCTGTGCTATCCTTTCGCCTGCAAACTGTGTCCCTATCGCCCCGGGAAAGAAACAATACCCTGTGGGCAGAGGCAGTATTGATGGCACATGACACGTCAATGTGCTACGCTGTCGTCTCATATCGATTCATAAAACTACACCGAGGCATCTATCTCATCATCCACCGGAGTCCCCCATGAACCGCGTTTTCATTCTGCCTGGCGAAGCCAAATACAGCCGACGGCCCACGATCATTTCCACCCTGTTGGGTTCATGCGTCTCCGTATGCCTCCACGACAAGAAAAACAAATGGGGCGGCTTGAATCACTTCATGCTTCCCTACCGGGAGTCGGGCAAATTGGCACCGGGCAAGTACGGTGACTTTGCGATCACCTCGCTCATTGAAGTGGCCCAACGGGTCGGAACGCTCAAGCAGGATCTGGTGGCGTCGCTCTTCGGCGGCGGTGCCGTTACGGGGCACTTGGGTTCCATGGAATCGGTCTCCGGTGGCAATGTGGGGGAACGAAATATTGCTGCGGCCCGTGAAATAATGCGTTTCCACAAGATCCCCATTGTGCGGGAAGATCTGGGGGGCTTCAATGGCCGCAAAATCGCCATGAACACCGAAACCAACGAAATCGAGTTGAAGCAAATCCAGCGCTCGGGCGGCAACGTGGAAAAAACCGAATTGCGCAGCACCTTCAAGTCCCGTAAGATCAAGGTGCTGATCATTGACGACTCCGCCACCGTGCGCCGTTTGCTCCGTGCGGGAATCCAACTGTCAGATGACATCGAAGTGTGCGGTGAAGCGGAAGATGTCTACAAGGCGCGAGAACTCATCCTGGAAACCGATCCCGACGTGCTGTGCCTGGACATCATCATGCCCAAGATGAACGGCAATGTCTTTCTTGAAAAGATCATGCAGTACAAGCCCATTCCCACCGTCATCGTTTCCACCATTGCCAAGCGGGGCAGCGAAATGCGCAAGAAAGTGATGGATGCGGGTGCCGTGGATGTGTTGGACAAGGAAGAGCTTAAAATATACAAGGGCGATGATGTGCTCCGCACGGTCCTCCTCCCAAAACTCCGAAACGCCGCCGAAACCGTGGTTACAAAACGCTAAGCGTTCACGACGCCTTTCTGTCGGCGAAGCCAACGCCTTATATTCCCCTCCTTGGAGGGGAGCCTTGTCGCCCCCTGAACGCTTAGGAAAATGACTAATTTAATATTGCCAAGCCGCGATTGGTTCCATTCGGCAGTTACAGGCTTTCACATCGGCGAACGGCGGGGATCATTTCAGGACCACCATTGTATACCAACACACAAACTTGGCAAGTTTATTTCGACCACAGCCCTACGCACAGACCTCTTCGGTTTTCAAAGTTCTCGGCACGGATTCCGCCCCGAAGGGGCTCAATAGGTTAGCCCAGGGCAACGCCCTGGGTAAAATGACCCACCATAAAATAGCCCTGAAAGGGCGCGTGAGCCGCAGTGGCTCGAAACTTAGTCAACCATTAAGAACGAAACGGTAAGGCAACTCTGGAGGGAGGTGAAGAAGGAAACATTGCCAAAGCCTACCTGTG
>JAJRPE010000208.1 GCA_024280935.1 Candidatus Hydrogenedentota bacterium | reverse complement strand
AGGGCGTCCAGCAGCGCCTGGGTGGGATGTTCGTGGCGGCCATCGCCCGCGTTGATAATATGCGAGTCGTGGCGGGCCGCCAGAATATGGGGTGCCCCCGCCGCACCATGACGCAGAATAATTACATCCGAGTGCATGGCCTCGATGTTGGCCAGGGTGTCGTGGAGGGTCTCGCCTTTTACAAACGACGAGGAACTGGCCGACATGGCGAGGGTATCCGCCGTGAGCCGTTTGGCCGCCAACTCAAAAGAAGTGCGCGTGCGCGTGCTCGGCTCGTGAAACCAGTTCACCACCAAGCGCCCCTGGAGGAGGGGCACTTTCTTAATGCCGCTTTCGCGTTCGGAAACGGCCACAAACTGGGGTGCCGTATCCAGAATCAACTCGATTTCTTCGCGACTGAGATCTTCGATGCCAAGGAGATCCTTTCGCGACCATACCGTTTCAGGCGATGTAGACACGGGTGGTTACGCTCCTTCCGCTTCGGTTTCGCGACGGGTCAACAGCACCGCATCTTCTCCGTCGATCTCCATCAAACGGGCCGTCACCCACTCGTTGGCAACCGTTGCCATCGAATGCCCCAGATAGTCGGCTTGAATCGGTAATTCACGGCCACCCCGGTCAATCAGGCAGGCCAGTTGAATGCGACGGGGGCGACCATAGTCCATGACCTCGTCCATGGCGGCGCGAATCGTCCGCCCGGCCGCCAGCACATCATCCACCAGCAGAATCGTTCGCCCATCCACATTAAAATCGAAATGGGTGCTGCCCTTGCTGGTAGGGGAGCCGATGCCGCCCCGAAAATCGTCTCGATAGAGGGTCGTCGCCAGGGAACCCACCGGCGGCGTTATGCCCGTTAGCTCGCCGATTATTCCGGCCAGCCGGTCCGCCAGGGGGCGTCCACGACGAAGGATACCCAGCAGCGCCAAGTCCTCCAGTGTCGTGTTTTCATGCACGATTTCATGGGCCATGCGCCGAAGCGTATCGGCCAATGTGGCCCCATCCATGACAATGGTCGCTTCCTGCTCGGGTGTTATTTCGGTCATTTCGGTGTCCAGACAAAAAAATTACCCTCTCGTGAATGCGGAGAAGGTTGGCTCGTTCATATCGCAGACGACCCTCAACAAAATCGGGTGCAGCCCTATGCGTACACCAGAAAAATTGTAGCAAGGCCCCTGAACAGATGCAAGCTTCTCCCAGTGGCCGGAGCGATTCCGCATCTCTCGCCGAAAGAGCTTGTTGTCACAGGACGTTTTGGTATTTTTAGTTTGTGTCAGTTTCGCATTGGTATTTTTTGAGGTTTTTTCCCTCGGGTAGGGACGGTGTTGACCGTTCAAGAAGGCTTTGATACCCCTTTGGACACCGGAAGCGACAGTCGTGCCCTCTGCCAGGGGCCTGGCGTGAGAAAAATGGGCAGGGTGTGTAGTGAGACAGCTGGAGACTATCCGGGATGCAGGAGGGCTGCGTAGAATTCTGCTTGAATTTGGCGGGAGAAGTATTTGGCGGTGTGCTGTTGCCGCAGCGCTGGCTTTAATCCGCGTTCGAGCCATACATGAAAAATATCATAGGCCAGAAACAGCAAGAGTAGGATGGCCGTGATAGCGTTGGTGTTGAGGTGGTAGACATGGTCGGCGTGCCACTCGTGGACCAACTCGTTGAAGCCTTGGTTTTCGATGCTCCAGCGTCCATGTCCGATGCGCACGACGGTATGCGTGTTGGCCTTGTCCTTGGAAAGGCTGGTTGCCCAGAGCCATTCGCTGGATAGTTCCTCGTCTTCCTTGGTGAGGTGGCGGCGCACGATACGGACCGGCTGACCCAACTGGGTCCATGTTGTGAAGCCTTCGATGTCGTGGCAGCGGCATTGCTTGCCGTTGTATTCAAATTGCAACGGCGGGCCGCCATTGAGTTCCAGCACGCCCCGAAAGTCTTGAATAAGTATTCGGTTTTCGTTTTTGAGCACGGCAATGAAGTCTTTGTTGCTATCCAGAATCAATTGGCACAGGTGGGGATCGAGGTAGAGGGCGTCTCCGGCCACGACATCGAAGGCGCGGGGGCAGTTCTTGAGCAGACGCAGGAAGAGCCGCTCGGCGGTGGCGATCTCGCCCTCGCCGGGCAACTGCATTTCCAGATCCAGCAGGACGCGCCCCTTCGCGCCCATCAGGTAGGCCGCCACGTAGCGTAGATAGTACTGGGTGCGGACCTGGTCCTTGCACTGCACCTGGCGGGAAAGGCTACCCTCGCAGCGTTGACGGTAGCTTGTACACATTTCATGCCCATCGAAGATAAGAACACGCAGGCCGCCGGGCAAGGACGGCAGGGTTTTGTTGCGTTTGCGACGCCGGTGGTGCTCAATAATCACCGCCCGAAGCTCGTCCAGATTTAATAACGCCGCCACTTCCCCCAAACGGTCCGCACTGGGCAAATCCCCACCCATCCACCGCTGCCATCGTTTACCCGAGGTGCCCTTGCCGCCCAAAGCATCCTCTATGCCGTTGAGGCTTCCTATGCGTGCCGTCACCATAAGGAATAGTGCCGTTACTATCTGTCTCGTGGAAATGACTGGGCGCTGGCGTCCGTCCGTGACCTTTTGGAAGGCCTCCCGGATGCCATAGATTTTATCCGCATACTTGAGGAAGCGGCTAAGAATGGCCCTTCTCCTTGCGTCGCTTGAGTTCGCTCCACGCCCCCTCCGAAATCTGCTCCAAGAGGCCTGTCGCTTTGTGGTAGCTCTCCACCCACGCGCGGACTTCCTCTTCCAGGGCCGGTGGCACAAAGACCTGGCGCTTCCTTCCCTTGGCGTTGGAAACCAGGTATACCGCACGGTGTCGGTCGCCTTGGACACAACGGCAGCCCTTTTTGCCGCACGTGACATGGCGGACACTCAGCGTAGCGTGAATGAGTGTTTTTGTTCTGGTGAACTGGGCGAGGCGCGAGCGTAGTTCGCGTTCTTGAGCCGACATTTTGCTACGGTGCATGGGTTCTCCTGTCTTGTACATGTAAATTATACAAGATTACTCTGGAAAAGTCACCCATATTATGAATGCGAAATTGCTCCAGGGGGCACCGAAGAGAAAAGTCTATTAAACAAAGCCCCTACGAACGCGAATCTGCCTCGTTACGGAATCGCTGCAGTGGCCGGGCCATCATTCGTGCCCAATATCTAAAAACTACGCAATAATGGTAGTGCTTTCGATGAGCATTGATTTCACCCGAATAAATACGTATGCTCCATAATGTATCACAAAGGCTACGTCGCCTTTTGAAAATCGCACTGCTACTCGGGAGCATGACCCCGATTCTTCGTAATGCACGTTGATTCAGGGCCAGATGCTTGGGAACATTGCTGTCCGGAGTTCTTGTCACGAATATGCCACTCCATTTTTATACCAAGCCGTTTTTCCCATGAATGTAGATTTGGACTTTCTGATTGGCCTCGCCGCTGTTCACGTTGGCCTGATTCACCCTGGGGAACTCCCCATTGGCGAGTCTGACTCGATTGAACCCTTGCTGGCGACGCGCTGTAGCACCGGTGTGCTCACCGATCTGCGCGATCAGGCCGCCGCGCTCACACGGGACAAAGCGTGGGATCTCTCCCACGTCGTTGCCGCGCTGTCTGCGTTCATGGTTGAGCGCGAGTTGGGGAGCACCGAAGCCAAGACGTTGCGCGGTCCGGCTCGCACGTCCTTTAACGAATCCACCGACGCTCCGTCGGTTTCAACAGAAGCGCCAGGCCGGTACCAATTCGCCAGGGAACACGCCCGCGGTGGGATGGGCCGTGTTCTCCTGGTCTATGACGAGTTTCTGGCCCGCCGTATCGCCCTCAAAGAGCTACTGCCCCAGCACGAGGGTATAAGTGGGGGTTCCACGCTGGATGCCCGAGAACCCACAACCGATCCCGCGACACGTCAACAGCAGGCCCGTTTTCTCTACGAAGCCCGAATCACGGGGCAGTTGGAACATCCATCTATCGTACCGGTCTACGAGCTTGGGAAACGCGAAGACGGTACGCTTTACTACACGATGCGCCTTGTAAAGGGGCGCAGCTTGCGCAAAGCCATTCGGGAGGCCGCTACCTTGGAAGGACGGCTTCGGCTCCTTCCTCATTTTATCGACCTTTGCCAAGCCATCGCCTTTGCCCATAGCCGGAATGTAATCCATCGGGATATCAAGCCCGGCAATGTTATGGTGGGGGAGTTCGGCGAAACGGTCGTCATTGACTGGGGCCTCGCCAAGGCGACAAACGAATCCGATATCTCCAGTCGCCAGGGCGTTGCTGAGGAAGATATCAATGCGCTTCAAGTATCGACGGCGGTGGCCATGGGCACACCCGCCTATATGCCACCCGAGCAAGCGACGGGCGACGTGAATGAGGTCGATGAACGTTCCGATGTCTACTCGCTCGGGGCCGTCTTGTACGAGTTGCTCACGGGTATCGCGCCTTATCCAGATGAAACGCCCGCGAATGCCCTCGCCAAACTGCTGGCGGGCGCGCCTGCGCCCATATCCGATGCCGTGCCGGGGGCACCAGAACAACTCACGGCCATCTGCGGCCATGCCATGGCACGCAACCCGAAGGATCGCTACCAAACGGCAAAAGAACTTTCCACCGATATCGAACGCTTTCTATCCGGTCGGCTCGTGGGGGTATATAACTACAGGCTTCGCGAGTTATTCGCCCATTTCGTCCGCCGTTTCAAAGCGCCCTTGATTGTGGGGATTATCGGCGTTTTCGCGCTGTCCTGCACCGTCTTCCTCAGCTACCAGCAAATCCAGACGGAACGCGATTGGGCCATCGCGGCCCAACACCGGGCGGAGCACGAATTCTACTTTGCCGCAATCACCGTCGCTCACAAGTATATCGCCGACGGGGACTATGAAAAAGCGATGATTCAGCTCGACCGGTGCCCGCCACAGTTTCGCCACTGGGAATGGGGATACTTACTCTACCTGTGCAACCGGGATCAGCGCACCCTGCGCAACCACGAACCCGAAACGGCATGGTCTGTCATTTATATGCCGGATGGTGTCCATATGGCCAGCTCGGGCTTTGACAACACAGCCCGAATCTGGTCTGCCGACACCGGCACCCTCTTAAACACCTACACGAGTCCCCACGGCGCCGTCATCGAAATCTCGCCCCATCCAAACCTGCCCCTCATTGCCTGCGCCGAGGAGGGCGGCTTCATTACGTTTTTCGACTATGAGCGCGGCGTGGTCACCCACACCTGGCGAGCCGCCGAAAGCGATATCAACTGCATCCAGTTCCATCCAAACGGATCCACGTTTATCACGGGCGGCGATGACGGATTTCTCCGTCTCTGGGATTATGAAACACGCACCGAGCGCCTCGCTGTCGCGGGCGGAAATCGTGGCATTGAGGCTGTGGTGTTCAATGCGCAAGGGGATCTGTTCGCCAGTTGTGATCGCAGCAATTTTATTACCGTTTGGGATACCGCCACCGGTGAAGTCCGCCACCATTTCAAGGGCCACAGCAACAGGATTACCGCCCTGGCCTTCAGCCCGGACGGCCTTCGTCTTGCCAGCGCCAGCCGCGACGGCACCGTGCGAATATGGGACTTGCGCAGGGGCACAGAAGACCACATCATCCAGGGCAACGGTTCCGCCATGTGGGCCATCGCCTATTCACCCGACGGACAAAGGCTTGCTATTGCCGGATCCGACCGTGTCGTATATCTCTGGGGCACCCAGACTTGGGAGACCTCGCGCGTCTTTCGCGGTCACGAGAAACAAATTTACTGCCTCGCCTTCAGTCCCGACGGACGTATGCTCCTCTCCGGTGATGATCGGGGCACATTGAAGCAGTGGGATACGGTTTTCCCCGGTCCCCTGAACAATTATTGGAAACTTTCGGGCCACACGGGAATGATTAACCAGGTTGCATTCAGCGCGGACGGCAGCATCATGGCCACCGCAGCCGGGCACTGGAAAGAAAACGATGACACAACGGCACGCATCTGGGATGCCAATTCCGGGGCGCTGATCAAGGTGTTGGAAGGCCATACCGCCGCAGTGCGCCACACAGCCTTCCACCCCACGGAAGCAATCTACGCGACGGCCAGCCGCGACGAAACCATTCGCGTTTGGGACCAGAATACCCACAGCACCAGACGGGTGCTTGGCCCTTTCGGCAGTGGCGTGAATGTCGTCGCTTTTTCTGAGGCCATTCCGGGAACACTCGCCGCAGGTCTTGTCGACGGCCAACTCTTGCTCCTTGATTGGCGCAATGGCGCGATCATCAAACAATGGCAAGAGCATGAAGACGAAGTCCTTGGGCTGGCGTACAGCCCTGATGGCCGCTGGCTCGTTTCGGGGTCGGCAGACGAGACCGCCCATGTCCTGAACGCAAAAACGGGTGAACGGGTAAAGAGCATCACGGCACACAATAAGCGTGTTCCCGCCGTCGCCTTTTCGCCCGACGGTGCCTTGCTGGCTACCGGCGGACACGATTGGAAGATCAACATCTGGGACACCGCCACGTGGGATCTCGCCCAGACCATGGAAGGCCACACGCAGGGTATTTTTACCCTCCAATTCAGCGATGACGGACGCCGTCTTCTTTCTTCCGGGAGCGATGGAATCTCGATCCTGTGGGATACAGAGACTTGGCGCGATGTTTTCCGAATCGACGGGTGGGTGAGCGCTTTCAGGCCCGGCAGCCGCGACATCATCACCGGCACACGCGGCGTGGACGCCTACCTGTGGCCGGCCTTCCCCTGGGAACCAGAAGCCTACGCCGAGAATCCAGACACCCCGTTGAGCCTGCGCGTCGAACGCTACAAGCGAGAATTCTGGCAATCCCGACACCTGTAAACGCAGACTTCCTGATCCCGACGGAATTGGGTTTGGCACTTATTTGCCCTTGCCAACGCTGTTTTTACATCAACCTTGCGGTGTGACACAACAGGCGAGACGCCTGTTCCACCCTTTTCGTGCAAAGGGAATGTGGCACAGGCGTCTCGCCTGTGATGGTCACGAAGTGACCAGAAACCCCACCTTTCCTCAATCAAAAAGTGCCAAGCCCACTTCCTGCAAGCACCCCAAAAAACCGGTCGGGATCGGGAAGTCTGAAACGGGGCGCTGTTCTTCTGTTACCGTGAGCGTTTGTAGACCGCTGGGGTGCCACGGACAAGGGGCGATAGCCCTTGCCCGTGCTTGGAAAACATGTCCAAGCGGAAATGGCCCGCGCAAAGCTGGAAGCGCACGACATCCCCGCCATCGTCTCACGCGAAGCCACGTACTTCACCACAGCCCGCCTGATGATTCGCCAGGGCAACGCAAGCGCGGCCACCAAAATACTCGCCAATTCCGACGTTGCGCTGATCCCGGAAGAAGAGCGCACGTAGGCATTGGTCAAAGATGACTTGGCCTCGGCAATCCGGTTAGCGGCGGCCAAACCGTACATTCTTTTCCGTCACAACAACGAAGGCATCGCTCAGACGGTCTTCGTACTTTCGGAGAAGTCTTTCGATAACCTCCGCCTTTGAGGCGAACCGCTCATCCTGTAGCCGGAGAAAAATAACACCACAGTGGGGGTGATGGTCCCTGTAGATTTTCTCTCCGAAATCCCGGTCATTCGTTATGAGGACCCGATTCTCCGAGCAGGCCAACGCAAGGACCTCGTCATCGCTTATACCCCGGGCATGGTCATAGACGGAAAGCACATCGTGGGAGCGTTCGCCCAAACCAGCGGGCGACTCCCGGGCCGGTGCATTCATCTACGAGAAAGCGCATCTAGGCGGACTTTGGTTCGAGCGGCATGAAGAATGTGGTTGATAAGGCCTGGGATGCGAACAACAGGCAGGCCAGAATGTCCTCTTGCGCGAGTCCATCATACTCGGCGAGGATTTCCGAGGCGGGCGATCCGTGGGCCAACAGATTCAGGATATGTTCCACAGACAAACGCGTACCCCTGATTACGGGCTTGCCAAGCATAATACCGGAATCGCAAGTTATGCGTCCAAGCAATTGTTCGTCATGCATAGGATGCTCCTTTCAACATCAAGCCTGATCTTGCGGGCGCCGACCAAAAATACTATTGGCAACTATGGGTCCCGCACCCCTCAATGATACCATAAGACACAAAAAACCGGGCAGCCACGACCATCGCCGCAGACTGCCCGGTGGGGTCTTTCGTTGTATTATTTTTTCTTCGGGCGGTAGATATGCGTGGCCGTGCCGGACACCGAAGCCGCCGCTTCCATCACGGTCTCGCTCAGGGTGGGGTGGGCGTGGATGGTCAAGTCGAGGTCGCTCACAAGGGCACCCATCTCGATGGCCAGGGTGCCTTCGGCGATAAGTTCGCCCGCACCGGCACCCACGATACCCATGCCCAGCAACTGCTCGGTTTCGGGATCGGAGATGATCTTGGTCATTCCTTCCGTGCGGTTGATGGTGGTTGCACGGCCTGAAGCGGCCCAGGGAAAGCGGGCGACGTTGACCGCACGGCCTTCGGCCTTGGCCTCTTCTTCGGTCATGCCGCACCACGCCACCTCCGGGTCGGTAAAGACCACGCACGGAATCGCCTGGGGTTCAAATGCGGCATTGTGTCCGGCGATAACCTCGGCGGCAACGCGGCCTTCCGCCGACGCCTTGTGGGCCAGCATGGCTCCGCCGACAATGTCGCCAATGGCAAAGATGTTCGGGTCCGCCGTGCGAAGTTGGGCATCTACCTCAATAAAGCCCCGGTCATTCACCACCACGCCGGTGCTTTTCAGGCCCAGGCCACTGGCGTTGGGCTTGCGTCCGATGCTAATCAAGACCTTCTCAAAGACCCGGTTGGCCTTCTTGATTCCTTCGCCTTCCAAGACCACCTT
>JAJRPE010000207.1 GCA_024280935.1 Candidatus Hydrogenedentota bacterium | reverse complement strand
CCTTTGTCCTGGGGCTGCTGCATGGTCCGCGCTGGATTTTTCTCTGGGTGCTTGTGGTGCTCATGGGCGTGAATATGGTCGCGCCCCTGGCCTTTTGGGGCACCCTTGAGGCGAAAGTCGTCCTCGTCACCTTCATGATGGGCGGGATGTTGATGATGGCGCTGACCGCTCGCTTCGGATTCACTCGCATCCTGGGTCTCGGGCACATCTTTTGGATTCCCCTTATCATCTTTCTCTTCACGCGTTGGGGCCTTCATCCGGCAGACACGCCCGTCGGCATCTGGCTCCGGGCCGTCATCCTCATCAACGGGGCTTCCCTCGAGATGGATGGCATCGATGTCTTTCGCTACGCACGGGGGGAACGAGAGGTGACGGTCGGCCCCTGAGGGACGTACCACCGCACGGGCGCTACACGGTGGAGGAATGTGCCACGGGGTTGGAATCAGATGCCGCGTGAAGCGTAGGTCCCATTAATGCGGGGGCATGTCCCGGCGCTACGGTGGGGGAGCTAATGGTCAATCGAAATACGCCCTTTCTCAAGCCCACCGGGACAGGCACGCGCCTCAACGGCTCCCTCCCTGCCCACGGGCGCACCGCTCGCCAACACGCATCCAGCCCAATGGCCGACGCCGGAAGCGCGAGTCCGTCCCTGTTACCCAAAGGCCTTAATCCCGGTCAACGCGGCCCCAATAGTAAGGGCGTGGATGTGCTCCGTCCCTTCATAGGTGAGCACCGTCTCCAAATCCAGCATGCGCCGTCCGATGTGATACTCGTTGTGGATGCCGTTGGCCCCCAGCAATTCGCGGCAGGTGCGGGCTACCTCCAGGGCCTTTCGGCAGTTGTTCATCTTGGCGAGGGCGATTTGTGCCGGGTCCAGGGGGCCTTGCGCACGGAGTTCGCCCAAGCGCCGGGCGATAAGTTCCATGCCGACGATTTCCGTAGCCATCCAGGCGAGTTTGTACTGAATCAACTGGTGGCTGGCCAAGGGCTGATTGTTAAACTGGGGGCGCTCCTTGAGATAGGCAATCGTTTCCTCCAGGCATGCCCGCGCAGCGCCCACGGCTCCCCAGGCAATGGTGTAGCGTGCGCCCGCAAGGCACTTGAGCGCGGAACTCAGCGAGGTCGCGCCAGGGAGGAGGGCGGAGGCAGGCACCTCGACATCATCCAGAAAGAGCTGGGCAGTTTCGCTGCTCCGAAAGCTCCACTTGCCCTTGATGGCGCTCGCGGAAAAGCCGGGACGATCCGTTTCTACCAGAAAGCCTCGGACCGTATCATCGAGTTTCGCCCAGACCACCGCTAAATCGGCGCGCACCCCGTTGGTGATCCAGGATTTCGCGCCGCTAATCCGGTAGCCGCCCGGCGTGACTTCGGCCCGCGTTTCCATACCGGCCGGATTGCTCCCAAAGTTCGGTTCCGTAAGGGCGAAGCAGCCCCAGGCTTCAAGCCGTCCAAGCCGAGGGAGCCATTCGCTACGCTGCTCATCGCTGCCGAACTGCTGAATAGCCCCCATCACCAGTGCTCCCTGCACACTGACAATGCTGCGCAGTGTGGAACTGCCCCGTTCCAGTTCGCGATTGACCAGGCCATAGGTGGTGGGGGCGAGTGACTGGTCGGCAATAGACTCGAAGATGCTGAGTTCCCGAAGGCCCGCGATGATTTCTTCGGGGAAGGTCTCGTCGTTGTGGTGAGCGCCGATGCACGGCAGCACAGCGTCGTCTACATAGCGGCGAACCTGTGCAATCACTTCACGTTGTTCGACGGTCCAGTCTTCGTCCAATCGAAAGAGGTCGGTCATGATGTCTGAGGGCATTCATCAATACTCCATAGGGTCTGCGTCAGGCAAAGTCTGCGGGTAAGCCCTTGGGGTGCCAGTGATTCTCCAAACGGTGCAATGGATCCAAGCCCAGTTCCAGCCAACTTTCAATATTGAGCTGGACCTCCGCCACAGCCGCCGTGGGCATCTCAACATGGGTTCCCGTGAGTGCGGACACAAGATTGGCGACACCGGGGTTGTGGGCCATAATCAGGGCACACTCCACGCTGTTCGCCAGTGTCTCCAGATGGGCAATGATGTCCCGAGGCGAAGCGAGGTAGAATTCTTCAACGATATCGACGGAAACGTCCCATTGCGCGGCTTCGACCACCGCATCGACGGTGGTGCGCGCTCGAAGGGCACTGGAGGACAGCACGGCCTCTGGATGGAGTCCCTTGGAAGCAAGGAAGCGTCCCATCCGCGGTGCGTCGCGTCGGCCCCGGTGGTTCAGTGGCCGGTCATGATCGGAAAGGTCCGCATCGCCCCAGTCGGATTTGGCGTGCCGCATTATCAACAGGATTTTCATAGCTGTGTGCTCCGTGTTTATGGGGAGGGTCCATTTTAGTCTGTAGCATAGCGGGCACAATACACGGGTGCAAGCATGGAAAGGTTTCTGCGCGAAGTCTGCTAGAATGCAACAGGCGACGTTGGCATATGCGCTTTTAGAAATTGAGAGGAAAATGAGATGGGTACCAAAGATGTACTTGAAGAGGCGTTGAAACTCAAGCCAGATGAACGATTCATGATTGTCGAAGGACTTATACAGAGCTTAGACGAGCCGGATCGCGCACTTGATGCCCTATGGGCGGAAGAAGCAGAAAAGCGTCTCAAGGCCTATCGTGCGGTACCCTTGAAGGAGTGCCGATGGAGGAAATATTCAAGGAAGCGCAATGAGAGTCCGGGATTGTGAAGGTGCCCCAGCGGGGCACAGGAACTTAGCCCAGGGTGGAGCGTAGCGGAACCCTGGGATAACGTGGAGATATCAAGAAAAGCCCGCGAAGTGGTCGGCGGAAATGGTGGGGTGTTTTCCGTCACCCGCTACGCGGGTTTATGGTGTACAGAACACAGATACCTGAGGTTGCGCTCGTACCTCGCTTCACCCCAGGCTAAGTTCCGTCGTCCACTTCGTGGACTATTAAGAGTCCGAAGATTTTTTTGTTTGCCGACGATATAGGCCTCTTTCAGGAGCCTTTCTCATGCCTTCGGCTCTCTTGGTTCTTACTGATCACATGGAAAACACGTACGTGTTCACGGGTAGCTTTGGGTGCCACGGACAAGGGGCGATAGCCCTTGCCCGTGATTGAAAAAATGTTCGTCGGGCAAAGAGAAAGTTTTCGGTAGCTTCTACACGGGTAAGCCCTGAGAGGCCTATCCGTGGCACCCGAAGCTTGTTTCGTATCGTTGGGGTCGTATATCCCGTGAAGGTTTGCGAAAACACCTAGCCTCTGCGACAAATTTTTGATTGCGGGCAAAGCCCCACGTTGGGTGCCAGATCAGTTTGCTTTCTCACCACATGACTTTTTGCAGGTCACAGCGCTACAATGAGCGTCGTCCCCCTATTCACTCAAAGAAGGAATGAAGTTCATGTCAGAGAAATCCCTTAGAATCCTTGTTGTTGGTGGTGTGGCCGGTGGTGCCAGTGCGGCGACCCGTGCGCGGCGTTGCAATGAGGATGCGGAAATCGTCATCTATGAAAAGGATGAGTACGTCTCTTTTGCAAACTGTGGCTTGCCCTATTATCTGGGCGGCGACATAAAGGAGCGTGCGAAGTTGCTTGTGGCCAAGCCGACGCTGTTTGAGCAGCGTTTTAATATACGGGTGAAGGTCTGGCATGAGATTACGCGCATTGTGCCCGGTGAGAAGCGCATTGAAGGTATTAATCGCGAAACCGGTGAGTCTTTTACGGACAACTATGATAAGTTGGTTTTGGCCCCCGGAGCGGCGCCGATTATCCCAAACATGGCGGGTGCGAAGGCCGGCAATGTTTTCGCCCTGCGGAATGTGGAAGACACGGACCGCATCAAGGAATTCTTGGACAAGGCGAAGCCGAAACGGGCCGTGGTGGTGGGGGCGGGCTTTATCGGCCTGGAAATTGTCGAGCAGTTTCATCAGTGTGGCATCGCGGTTTCCCTCGTTGAATTGGCCCCCCAGGTTCTTGCGCCCCTCGATCCCGAAATGGCCGCTATCGTCACCGAAGCCCTCACGGCGAAGGAGGTCGATCTGCATCTGGGTACGGGACTCCAGGCCTTCAATGTGTCCGGTTCTCAGGTCTCGGGTGTGACGTTGGACGATGGCACGTCGCTGGAAGCCGATATGGTGATTCTGGGGATGGGGGTACGCCCTGGCACCAAGCTGGCCGTGGATGCTGGACTCACTATCGGTGCGACGGGTGGCATTGCCGTCAACGAATTCGGTCAGACCAGCGACACCAATATTTACGCCGCCGGGGATGCGGTGGAATACCCCTTTACCTTTGCGGACATGCCCTTGCGGGTACCGCTGGCAGGTCCGGCGAATCGTCTGGGCCGCATCGCGGGGGAACACGCGGCCACCGGCACCGCACGTTCCATGGGCACGGTGCAGGGCAGCGCTATTGTGCGGGTCTTTGACTGTGTGGCTGCAGCCACGGGCCTCAACGAAAAAATGGCCAAACGAATGGAAAAGAAGGCCATGGCCGTTGTTGTGATTGGGATGAACCACGCGGGCTATTATCCCGGCGCGGAGCGGATTGTTCTCAAGCTGGTCTTTGATCCCGATGATGGCAAGGTGCTTGGTGCCCAGGCCGTCGGTGGTGCGGGGGTGGACAAGCGCATCGACATTATCGCGACGGCTATGCAATTTGGCGCGACGGTGGGCGATCTGGCGAATCTGGATCTCTGCTATGCACCGCCCTTTGGCAGCGCGAAAGATCCCATCCACATGGCCGCCTTCGTGGCCTGCAATCACCTGGACGGACTCACGCCGATTGCTTCACCCACGGGGAGTTTTGAGAATGTGCAAGTGGTGGATGTGCGCACCGACGCCGAGGTCGCGAAGATGCGCCTGCCCGGCTCGATTCGTATACCGGTGGATGTTCTTCGTGATCGGCTTGATGAACTGGATTCGTCGCGTCCGACCTTGGTCCATTGCCAAAGCGGCGTGCGCTCTCACATCGCGACCCGCATTCTGCGCCAGCACGGATTTAACGATGTGATGAATGTTACCGGCGGCATGTTCATGCAGCAATACGCACGGCCCGATGCGGTGGAGCGTTAAAACAGCAGCTTGATAATCAAGACCACGAGGGCGACATTCAGCACGATGCGGATGACGCCCTCGCCTTTGTCTACAGCAAAGTGAGAGCCAAACCAGCCGCCGATGGACATGGCTACCGCGAGGATGAGACCCCGCGACCACATAATATTGCCACTCCAGGCGAACATTGCCAGGGCCACCACGGTATAGGTTGCCACGATGAAGACCTTGTGCATATTGACCCGCACCAGGTCCAGCCCCATCACCTGATGCAAGATGGCCATGAGGATGAAGCCTACACCGGCCTGAATGAAGCCGCCGTAGAAGCCCGCCACCATAATGAGTACATGACCCGCGATGAGTTGCTTTCGGGTAGGCGTGTGGCTTCCACTCGGTTTATCGACGGGTTGGTCCTTCTTTTTCCTCGCGTGATAGTGCTTCTGGGCCATTAAAACCATAACCCCCACCATGACACCCGCCAGCACCCGATTGAAGAGTACGCCTTCGAGTCTTGTTCCGTACCACGCCCCAATGGCGGCACCCGGCAGGGCACAGAGGGCCAGCGAAATGCTCAAGCGAATATCCGAGAAGCCCTTTTTTCGGAATCCGGCCACGGCAGAAACGTTTTGCGCGAGAATGGCGACTCGATTTGTCCCATTCGCCAGAGGGCCGGGCATACCCAGCAAGAGCACCATGATGGGCATGATCAGGAGGGAGCCGCCCCCCGCAAGTACGTTGACAAAGCCCGCGCCAAGGCCGACGGAAAAAAGGAGCAGGGTGTACCAGAGTTCCATGGATGAATTGCTTTCAATGTCAGCGGCTTGGGGCGAGGCCGTGGTTGTCGTTCACGACGACAGACACGCTGGGGTCCAGAAGTAGCTTTCGCACGGGACCTGTAAAACTGTTGCCCCGAATCACAATACCATTGCCAACCCCTTTATTCACCTGTATGATCCCATCGGAATGACCGGTACTTGTAAACAGGTTGCCTTCAATACGGATATTGGCGGGGACCACTTCAAAATGGCTGTTTTCGTTGATGCGAATCTCCGAATCTTTCCCGGTATCATTTTTCTGCCCATTTTCACGAAAAATATTGTTTGCCACGACAATATCCGCCACAGCGGGTGCCCAGAGACCTTCGCGACCACTGCCTTCCACCACATTGTTGCTCAAGATGCACGAGGTGCTGTTGCGCTCAATGGTGCATCCCCGAGAGCCGTTGTTTCGTATAATATTGCCCGTCGCGACAATGTTGTGGCACCGCTCCAGGAAAAAGCCGCCCATCTGGCTGTTCAGAATCTGATTGTCCGTGATTTGGCCGTTGCTACACCCCATAAAATGGGTGCCGTCCGACCGGGAGCCGTCCAGGTAGTTTCCGCGAACGACAAAGTCCTCCACGTAGTAGAAACAGATATTGCCCTGATCCTCCCGCTTGCTGCCTTCTGCGGGACCGGGCTTTTCGCTCAGGTAATCGTAGTAGATGTTGCAGCAGTTCTCGGTGTAGATGTCTTCGATCCAGACGTGGCGAATGGGTGCGTCCGCACTCTCGCCAAAAACTCCGATGCCATTGCTGGAGAGGTTGATAAACTTCGTCGCCACAAACCGAAGGTGACTGCTCTCGCCTGTTACGCGAATTCCCGAGATGTTGACCGATTCCGGCCATGCGGTGCGCTGGCCTTCAATCGTCCCACCACGAATTGTGACACCGGTTGCATCTTCCAGCAAGAAGGCCTGGCCGTCTTCCCGAAGCTCGGGCGACAGCACAAAGGTAGCCCCTTCCAAATTCAGGGTACGATGAGAAGGCACCCGAAGTCCCGACGCATCGTCCAGCAGGTACCGCCCCGGCGGAAATCGGAGCGTGGCCCCGGAGGGACTTTCATCGATGGCCTGTTGAATTACTTCCTGATAGCTCACCGAAGCATCTCGCTCGAAAGACAGCGGAAGAAAGGAACCCACGTCGCTGTAGCTCGTGTTTAGAATCGCGTTGTCCTCAATGTTCAGGGACAAGCAGCCGCTCAGGGCGAAGAGGGCGGGGATCAGGAGTATGCGGAGCATGTATCTTGTCATGGGGAATGCCTTGTCAGGTCGCGAGCCTTATTCATTTTCTTTCGCTGCAGATGCTTCAAGGGGTTCAATTCGCACGGTTTTGCCATCTTTAGAGACCACGGCATATTGTCCCAGGCGATTTTTCTTGTCCAGTTCTGCAGCAACCGCACGGCGCAATGCGTTCTCTATTTCGATTGCTCTACGTTGTGTATCAGTCATTCTTCAAACCTTTCAGCAAGGCATCATAACGTTTCGTGTTCTTTATGGTCCGCCCATTCTCGTCGTCCAGGAAAATAGGCGTGGGACTCGACTCGGAGTTATCAAAGCAGATAGTAGAATGACACAAGGGCGCATAGAGATTGAGGAGGTTGTCGATACTGCGCGGATACCGACGAATGATAGCATCGTGCGGGATGTCGTGCCCGCCGTGCCGCGCTCGTTCCGCCACCCGTTCAATGGATATATTCACATTCGGCAGCCAGAGATATATTAGATTGACTTGCCACCCATCGTTCATCAATTGACGTATCAACCTGAGGTATGTTCTTCCCGAGAGGGTTGTTTCAAAGGCGAAATCTTCCCGCCGCTCCACGCAGTGAGCGATCTCCTTGAGAAACAATCGGCCCGCCGCCATCCACTCCCGCTCTGGAGATAGGGGCGACAGGCCTGCAGCGATTAGATCGGCATTGACGAAATTACGGCAGCCAATATCCGGCAAGTAGGAGAGCGCAAAGGTCGTTTTTCCCGCGCCGTTGGGACCAGCTACGATGGTGCAGACGGGGCTGCTCACACCGATATCTCCCCAACAGTCATGTACGAGTAACCGTTCAAGGAGAGGGGGGCGGCGATCAACAGTGTGAATATGCGGGGGACGCTCATGCGTATCGGTCTCTTTGGAATTGTTCGATGAGAGAATCAGTAGATACCGGCAAAACCACAAAGTGGGGTGCTCTTTTAGTCCACGAAGTGGACGAAGGAACTTAGCCCAGTGTGTAGCGAGGTACGAGCGAAACGCTGGGTACCTGTAGCATACATGGTCCAAACCCGCGTAGCGGGTGTCGGAAGTTGTTCCGTTATTTCCGTCGACCGCTTCGCGGGCTTTTTCATCATTCGTCCTTTATTCCCAGGGTTCCGCTACGCTCCACCCTGGGCTAAGTTCCTGTGCTCCGCTGGGGCACTTTCGTGCTCATATACGTTGATGCATGTCGAAAGCACGTTGACATGCGCCGAAGGCTAGGCATGTGCGGTTTCCAACTCCATCGTGATGACTATTGTCGGGGCGGGTGCCAAGCCGAACTCTGCCAAGTCTTCTCCATCAAGGTGAAGCTCAGCGGCCTCACGCAGATTTACGACCGTTTCATCGAGCGTGGCACCTTGCGTAACAACGGGTATTTCAAGACATTCGGCTACATAGCCCGACTGTTCTCCGGGCCGAATCACCGCCTTAGTGGTATGTTGCAGATGCATCGCCGAGTCTCCTGTTAAATTGGTAGATTTATTCTAGTGTTGCGGGTGTCAAAATAGCAAGAGGTGGCGAGTGGAATCGAGGAGTCTGGCATCCTGAACCAAATTTCCGTTCGCCCATCCTGTACGTATGATATTCTGTTACGGTCGGAATCGGGTTGCGAAACAGGGAGTGCAGGAATGAAAACGAACGCTTTGGCCCAAAAAAAAGAGAGCAGATCAACGGGTGTACTTCGTCTCTCAGGGGCTGCTGTCGGGCTTTGTCTGTTGCTGTTGACGCTGTCCAGCGCCGCCCGCCAGCCCAATATCGTCCTCATCATGGCTGACGATATGGGCTACGAGTGTCTTGGCGTGAACGGTTCTACCTCCTATAAGACACCACGGCTCGATGCCTTGGCCGCAGACGGCATGCGCTTTACCCACGCCTACAGCCAGCCCCTCTGCACCCCAACCCGGGTAAAAATAATGACGGGACAATATAACTTTCGGAACTACCGTCAGTTCGGGCGGCTGGACCCGGCCCAGAAGACCTTCGCCCATGCCCTCAAGGCCGCAGGCTACACGACGGCCATCGCGGGCAAGTGGCAACTCGGTCACGACAAGACCCTGCCTGCCCATTTCGGCTTCGACGAGCACTGTTTGTGGCAACTCACCTACGAAAAAAAGGACGGCGAACGTTTCGCCAATCCGCTCATCGAACGCAATGGCGGGGCCCTGCCCCGCGATGAGGATGTCTACGGCCCCACGGTCTTCGCCGACTTCGCCTGTGATTTCATGACCCGAAACCAGGACGGCCCCTTCCTGCTTTACTTTCCCATGGTCCTCGTCCACAATCCCTTCGTGCCCACGCCCGACAGTCCCGAATGGGAAAAGGGCGACAGGCACAAGAACAACAACAGGCACTTCGCGGACATGATGGCCTACACCGACAAGGTCGTGGGACGCTTGGTGGACCACGTGGCAAGCCTCGGTCTGGCGGAGGACACCGTATTCTTCTTCACCGGGGACAACGGAACCAATCGAAAAATTACCTCTATGATGGGGGACCGAAAGATCGTAGGCGGCAAGGGAAAAATGACCGATGCGGGGACCCGTGTACCCCTCATTGCGTACTGGCCCGGCCAGGTCGCGCCGGGCAGCGAACATGGGGGACTCGTCGGCTTCGAGGATTTCTTCTCCACCCTCCTCGATCTCGCGGGTATCGACAACTATAGCGCAAGCTCCCTTGATGGACGGAGTATTCTGCCGATATTACGCGGTGAGTCTGCTAAAGAAAAGCCATGGCTCTACTGCCACTACGATCCACGCTGGGGCCGAAGTAACCAATGGCGAGGCCGCTCCGCCCGGACAACCCGCTACAAGCTCTTCGCCGATGGTCGATTCTACGACCTGAGAAACGACCTGGACGAGGCCATCCCTCTTGCAGTGAATGCGCTGTCCGACGATGCCCGCGACGTTCGGAAGCAACTACGGGCCGTCCTCGACGATATGGAACGGCAGGGGAGTGTGATGAGTCCCGAAGGCGCGCCGTAGCCCCCGCCTGTTGAAGAAGGGGGGAGGAACAACGTAGTATCCGGTAAAGCCCTACTCTTACGGGATACGAATATGTGTACAGATAGGAGAAGACCAGTGCGCACGAATTTTGTCCATCGTGTTTTGTCGCGTGGCCTCTGTCTGGCTATGGTGGCTTTCATCATACCGTGCTTCGTGGAAGCGGCTGCAGCGAGCGACGAAATTGCGGAGTTGCGCAAACTGCTGCTTGAGAATCAGAAGATCATGCAGGAAATGAAGGCGGACTACGACAAGAAGACCGCCACGCTGGAAAAGCGCATCGCAGATTTGGAGGGTTCGCAGGCGGCGGGTGAGATTGAGCGTTCAGAGATTCAGGAGGCGGTGTTGGAGCAACAAACCCTCGCCGATGAAGTGCGTTCCAAGGTGGTTGACCGGGTAAGTCTGCACGGCTATTACGATTTTCAGTACATAAATGCCAACAACGATACCGTCGGCTCGTTTATTCAGAACGATTTGAGCCTGTTTATCCGAAGTAGCACCGCAGACGAAAAGTGGACTATATTCAGCGAAATAGAGTTTGACCGCATAGACGAAAACGACTACCTGGCGGGTCGCGGAGAGGAGTCGAAGAATCTTGAAGTCGAAACGGCATGGCTTGAGTACCGACACAATGATTTGCTTCGTATTCGGGGTGGGAAGCTGCTGCTGCCCCAGTATTGGCAGACCTATAATTATCCGAACCTGACCTTGTCTACGCTGCCTCCCTTGATGGTGGGAAACGTTTTTCCAGCAACGATTACCGCGTTGCAGGTATCGGGGGATTGGTGGAAAGAGAATGAGCTCGGCTTGACCTATACGGCGTATGTGGGCAACGGGGGGGAGGCTGAACAGAGCGAATTGGACCGAAATGACAATAAGGCGGTGGGTGGTCGTCTAACATTTCATCTCGCCGGGGCCAATGGGCCTGCATGGCTGGATAAGTTGGATTTTTCATTTTCCGGTTATTTGGGCGACGACGAGGAGGGGCGCAGTGAAACGGTTCTCGGCTTGGATACGCAGTTTCGTGCCGGTCGATTCGAGTTTCAGGCCGAGCTTGCCCACAGTAACCAGCAACACAACAACCGTCCCCGTTTCTGGACTTCGGGCCAACGCGGTGGCGAGGCTCTCGGATACTATCTCCAACCAGCATATCGCCTGACCCCTCGCTGGCACCTTTTCTATCGCTTTGACTCCCTCGATTTGAATGATGAACGGACAACGCGCTGGGATGAAGAGCGCCACACGCTCGGTGTTAATTTTCGCCCCCGATCCAATATTTCGCTGAAGCTGGAATGGCTCCATGCGGATCCAGAAGGGCATCGCGACGAATACGATGGCATGGCCGCTTCGGCCGTGTTTAACTTCTAGTGGCTGGGCCACACCCAAGACCGTCATCCCCGCGAACGCGGGGAGCCAGTGGTGTTACGATGTGCTCCTGCCGCGTTCTGGATTCCCACCTTCGTGGGAATGACGCGGGCTTATCTCGTTTTTATACGCATTCTCATTGGGCAAAGCACTAAATGAAACGCCTGTTCTCCATAGTACTGCCTCGACGTGCGCGCCGCAGCGCAGGATATGCCCGCCTTTTTTTCGGGCCGATTCTGCTTGTGTTTCTTGTCGTTTTTGGGGCCGTGGCGGAAGAGCAGGTCGAGAAGAAGGTTGATCGAAAAATTGCCGTTGTTACCCACCTGAAAAATACCACCACGTCATTGACCCGAAGCGAACTCTCCCGCATGTTTACGAAAAAGAAAACGACGTGGCCCAATGGCAAGCGCTGTATCCCCATCGATCAGCTGGGGGATAGTAAAATTCGAGCACGCTTTTCCACGCAGGTGCTTAGGAAGAGCGTCTATCAAATGACCCGATACTGGATGCAGGAGACGATGACGGGTAATGCGAAGCCTCCGGTGTCTTTGGAAAGTGCTGCGACGGTTAAGAAGTATATTCAAAAGCTGGAAGGGGCCGTTGGCTATATCTACGCCGACGAGGTGGATGATTCTATTCGCGTGCTTGCGGTACTGGACCCATCTGGGGCGCTGAGGGGCATGGTCAAGAAAGAGTCATCAATGGAAGTGGATGAGCCGCCGCCCGCCGGATCTGGGGCTAAAATCCAATGAACATGTACGCCAAGGTCTTGGTCAGCCTCTTGGTTACAGCCTTGGCACCGTTGGTGATTGTTCTCTCAATTACCTACCACAGCAACAAGGAAACGCTCGTGGGCATGGTGGGCGACTCGCTGGAGAGTAGCGCTTTGACCTTGGCCCGAACCACGACATTGCTGGTTCAGAGCGGGGTCCAGGAGGTTGAATCCTGGTCCAAACTCGATACGCTTCAGGGCGTATTTACCGGGGAAGATATTGATCTTCGGATGGGCCTTCTGCTGCGGGATCTCCAGGCGAACAGCGACTTCATCGAAATACAGTGTACAGATACCACAGGCAGGGTTTTGGCCGCCAGCGATTTCAACCGCGTTGCCAGAGACGCTTCCGCCGAATTGGGCGTAAAGGTCGGTCTGCGCGGCGAAATCTACGTGTCGTCGGTCCAGGCGCGTTCTGTGGGCGGGGAGACTCGGGATACGGTAATTGTAGCCTTTCCGATCATTGGCGCATTCGATGAGGAAACGCTTATCGGCGTGCTCGTGGCCTATTATGATTGGCAGCAGGTGCAGGAGCGCATCGCTTTTCAAGAGAGCTCATCGTCGGATGAGGAGATGGCGCTACTCCTGTTGGACAACCAGCATAAGATCGTGGCACAAGGACCGGTCGGTGCCGACATGCTGGGGCTGTTGGCGGAAGAACTCACGTTGCTGGCGGGCAATGGGAACGAGAGTCTTCGTTTTCATCGTGTTTCTTCGGTGCGCGGCAGGAAAGGCCGGCAAATCGTCGGTGTCGCAATGGCGCAGGGAGACTACCCTCAGACTACCTACACGGGCGTTGCCATCGCGCCAGAAGAATTGGTGCTACAGCCCGTCCGTCGCCAAGCCTGGTTCACGCTGCTTCTTTGTCTTTTTGCGGTTGTGGCGATTCTCCTCGTCGCCTTAGTCTTGAGCCGCCGCATCAGCCGCCCATTGACGGCGTTATCCGCCACGGCGCGCCGTATTGCCAGCGGTGATCTGGATATCAGTCCACCGAAAACGACCCAGGACGAAATTGGTTTGCTCGCGGAAGATCTGGATGTAATGCGGCGGAGCCTCAAGACGCAGATAGATACCCTGGACTCCTCCGTTCGGGAGCGTACGCAGCAACTCGAGGAAACCGTCACGAAGCTCCAGGGCGAGATACTCATGCGGGAACAGGCGCAGCGGGATGCCACCCTTCGTGAGCAACAGTTGCGCCAGGCGGACAAGATGGTTTCTCTCGGTACCTTGGTTTCTGGCGTGGCCCACGAGATTAACAATCCCAATGGTCTCATCGCGTTGAACCTGGGCATACTCAAGGAGGTGTGGGAGAAGGCGCTGCCCGTTTTGGAGGCGTACCATGAGGAGTACGGCGACTTCAGCCTGGGGTCTATGAGCTATACCGAGCTTCGGGAGCATATGCCTCTCTTGTTGAAGGATGCGATGCAAAGCTCGGATCGTATCAGTGGGATCGTCGATGATCTCAAGGGCTTTTCCCGGAAATCCGATGAGCGGCTTGATGATAAGGTCGCTCTCAATGATGTGGTGGAATCGGTTCTGAGTCTCTTGGCGGGTCATTTGAAGAAAGCAACGCGCCGCCTGGAAGTAGACCTGAGCGGAGACGCGCCTCTGGTTCGCGGCAATCGACAGCGTCTGGAGCAGGTGCTGATCAATCTGTTCTTGAATGCGTGTGATGCTCTCGAAGCGACCGATCAGGCCATAGCGGTGCGCACGTGTACCCAGGGAGCGGATTCTGTTTGTATAGAAATCAGGGATGAAGGGCGCGGAATCGCGTCGCAGCACTTGCCCCATGTGACGGATCCATTCTTCACCACCCGCCGTAACGATGGAGGCACGGGGTTGGGGTTATCCATTTCTGCGGGTATTATCGAGGAGCACTGCGGCCAATTAAGCTTTGAATCCGAAAAAGGAGTGGGCACGGTGGCTCGGATAATACTGCCGAGAATTGATGCAGGAGAAGTCGAATGACCTTACAACGTTCTTTGAACGGCCTTGTACTTCTCATTGACGACGAAGAGGCGTGGCTGCGGAGTTTCAGTATCGCATTGAGGGCGACGGGAATATCGAATGTACAGACCTGCACCGATAGCCGCGAGGCATTGGAGCGGGTGCGCGGGCTGCAACCCGCGCTCGTTATCCTGGACCTCAATATGCCCCATCTTTCCGGCGATCTGTTATTGCCGAAAATTATCGGGGAGTTTCCGGATACCCCGGTCATCATTCTGACGGGCATGAACGAAGTTGATACCGCCGTGGCTTGTATGCGTGAGGGCGCGTTTGACTTCTACGTCAAAACGAGCGAGGCCGAGCGCCTCATCGGCGGGGTGAAGCGCGCCCTGGAACTCCAACAATTGCGCCAGGAAAACTCCTTGCTCAAGGATGGCGTGCTGGACGATACATTGCGTGACCCAGATGCCTTCATCGAGATAATTACGGCGTCTCCGAAGATATGGGGGATTTTCAAGTACCTCGAAGCGGTGGCGGCATCGCCCATGGCCGTGTTGATTGAAGGGGAGACCGGTGTTGGCAAAGAACTCTTCGCCAAGGCCGTTCACCACGTGAGCCGCAGGGTGGGAAACTTTGTTCCCGTTAACGTGGCGGGCCTCGATGAGCATGTTTTTTCCGACACCTTGTTTGGCCACAAGAAGGGGGCCTTTACTGGGGCCGACACCGTGCGGCCAGGACTTATCGAACAGGCCTCGGGGGGCACCCTGTTCCTGGACGAAATTGGTGACCTCGATGCGGCAGCGCAGGTGAAACTGCTGCGCCTCCTCCAGGAAAGCGAATATTATCCCGTTGGTTCCGACGTGGCCAAGAAGTCGGATGCCCGCATTGTGGCGGCGACCAATCGGGATCTGAAAAAGCTCAGCGACACCGGGACATTTCGGAAGGACCTCTATTATCGCCTCCATACACACCGGGTTACGGTTCCGCCACTGCGAGAGCGCTACGAAGACATCGCGCCCCTGTTGCAGCACTTTTTGGAGGACTCCGCCGCTCTGCTCGGAAAAAAATCGCCCACCGCGCCTCGTGAACTGATTTCCCTGTTGAAGACCTACTTCTTCCCTGGAAACGTCCGCGAGCTTCGTTCCATGGTGATTGATGCCGTTACCCATCACGCCGGGGGTGTGCTTTCCATGGCGAGATTCCGTGAGCACATTCAACAGGGTGTGACTGATGCCGTTGTCCTGGATGGTGATGGTGCCCACGCCTCGCCTTTGGTCAGCTATTCCGAGGTGCTGCCCACGCTCAAGGAGAATACCGATCTCCTGGTGGACGAGGCGCTTCGCCGCGCAGACGGAAATCAATCGATTGCGGCGGAGATGTTGGGGATATCCCGCCAGGCGTTGAACAAGCGTTTGCGCCAGAGTACCGACGGCTGACCGGTAGCCATCCCGTACAAGAAAGTGGCACAGGCAACTATAGTCGACAAAAAGACCGGTGGGTGTGGGGCGACAGGAGAGGGCCGGCATCAATAGGTAGAATTTCAGAGGGCAGGGACGACACGCAGTTTTTCTGGTTGGCGTAACGCTTGTCCAGATGGCCTGCATCCTTAAACTCCCCCGCTTCGCTCCTCCGTGTAAGGGTGGCACCCGAAGTACTCCTTACGAGGAAACTTCAATCAGAGAGGGTGCAACCCTCGTTGCCGTACCCTCCGATTGTCAACGACGCTAAGTCCTTACAAGGACGCAGGTTGACCTGTTTCGCGTCAACCAGGGTTGCACCCCTTGACCCGCCCAAACTCCCTGTGATTGACACAAACACGTCGATAAACGGGGTTATGGGCGCAAATCGGATACTTGGCACAAATCTTTCTTACATACTTGTGTGAAAGAAGGAGTTACCATGCGCCCAACACCATCCAGAATAAGTGCCAGCGATGCCCTGTCCCTGCTACAGGAGACTCCCCTCCTCGATTTGGGAATCCGCGCCTACGACCGAAAGCACGAACTCTTTGGCAACCAGATTACGTATGTCCAGAATCGCCACGTTAACCCCACCAATCTTTGTGTGTATTCGTGCCGCTTCTGTGATTTTGCCGCGAAGAAGGGCGACGCCCACGCCTACGAATTGACCGAAGCCGCTATCCTCAAGGATCTCTCTGACCCGAGCCTGTCCGAAGCGCACGTGGTGGGGGGCCTGTGGCCGAGTTGGGGCTTCAAGCGCTCGCTGGAACTGATTAAGTCGATTCGTTCCCACTACCCCGGTTTGTGGATAAAAGCCTTTACGGCGGTGGAGATCGCCTACTTCGCACGGATGGAAAAAAAGCCTTCCCTGGAAATTCTGGAGCAAATGAAGGCGGCGGGTGTCGATATGGTGCCGGGCGGTGGCGCGGAGATTTTGGATGAGCGCATCCACCAGGCACTCTACAAGGACAAGATTGGCCCGGCGGACTGGCTTCGCATTCATAAGGAAGCCCACGAGGTTGGGCTTCCCAGCAACGCCACCATGCTTTTCGGGCACATTGAGACGGACGAGGAGATCGTTGATCACCTGATGCAACTGCGTGATCTTCAGGATCGCGGCGGCCTCTTTCAGAGTTTTATACCCCTTGCTTTCCTGCCCGGGAAAACGAAGGTGGTGGCCCAGCAGGTTTCGGCGCCCCGGTGTCTCCGTATCATCGCCCTCTCCCGTTTGGTGCTGGACAATATCCCCCATATCAAGGCCTATTGGCCCACCCTGGGTTTGGAGACAGCGGCTTCGGCGTTGAGCTTTGGCGCTGACGACCTCGATGGTACCTTGGGCAAGGAACGAATCATGCAGTTGGCCGATTCCGAATCCCCGGCGGCACTCACGCGTTCTTTTATGGAGGACATCATCCGCGATGGCGGCCAGGTTGCCGCAGAGCGAAACGGCAGCTTTGAGGTGGACGCGGCAGTCGGGCAGCAGGTGTCCGTTTGATTCGACTGGCTGCTATCAACAATCTTTCTGGCCGTGCGTACCGGTTGTGCCCACCCCCTGACGAGCATAGCTTGGTCTTTGAAACGCCTGCGGGTGTAGAGGCGCTCGTGGCGACGGGCCAGTCTGATGCCGCATTGCTCCCTGTGGCGGTTTATCCGCAACTGGCCAGCTTGGTGGAACCTATTGGCCCCTATGGCATCGCGTGTCGTGGCGCGGTTCAGAGCGTACAGTTGTTCACGGACGTACCCCTGGAGCAACTGGTCCGCACGGGGCTACCCGTCTACGTTACACCAGAAAGCAGGACATCCGTGCAACTGTTGCGGGTTTTGTGCCAGCGACAGTTCGACGATGTTCCGCGCCTCACCGATGTGGAGGCCGAGGCTCCAGCTCGCCTTCTCATTGGTGATGCCACCATCGAATATGCCCGCACCCTGTCCCCGTCGCAGCAAGGCATTGACCTTGGGGCGTGGTGGATGGAGCAGACGGGACTTCCCTTCGTGTTCGCGCAGTGGGTGGTATCCAAATCGATTGGGTGCGTGGAAAGAGACCGCATTGTTGCCTGGCTGGAGCGTTGCGCACGGGGTGCCTCCCATCCCGGAGATCCAGAGGCGGCGGGTGTCGATGATGAGCCTCATTTGGCCGCTTACCACCGGGCCGTTCGCCCTCGTCTGACTTGGGAAGACCTGGAAGGCCGAGACCTTTTTTTACAACGTATGGAAAGTATGCTTCATGTCCCCGTCGCGCCTCTCTCCTGAAAAAGCCCTGGAGCTTTACCGTCACGCCCCCCAGGTGGCATTGATGGCGGAAGCCAATGCGATGCGTCAGGCCATGCACCCCGGCACCGATGTTAGCTTCGTTATTGATACGAATCCCAATTACACGAACGTTTGCACCACGGACTGTACCTTTTGTAGTTTCTACCGGAAGCCCGGCGACGAAGAGGGCTATGCGCTCTCACCAGAAGAAATAGGTTGCAACGCGGCCGCAGCCCAGGCCCGTGGCGCAACCACGATTCTCTTGCAGGGGGGACACAATCCCGACTTGGGCCTGCCTTATTATCTGGACGTGATCGAAGCATTGAAGTACGCCGCGCCGGGGATGCACCTCCACCTTTTTTCTCCCTCGGAAATTCTACACGTGGCCGAGCACAGCGGCCTTACGACAAGCGACGTGCTGAAACAGTTCTGGGAGGCGGGCGTGCGCACCATGCCGGGTGGTGGCGCGGAGATTCTGGTGGATTCCGTTCGCCGCAAGATTTCGCCCAAGAAGACCCGGACGGATGCCTGGCTCGGCGTAATGCGCGAGGCACATGAAGTCGGCTACAAGACCAGTGCCACCATGACCTATGGGCATGTGGAGCGTGACGAAGACATTATTGAGCACTTGTGCCGAATTAGGGACCTACAGGATGAAACTGGCGGTTTCTATGCCTTTATCCCCTGGAGTTTTAAGCCCGGTTCCTCGCCGTTGAGCCGTGTTGTAAAACAACCCGCCCTGGCGAGCCGCTACGTGCGGGTCATTGCCATTGCTCGGTTGATCCTGGACAACGTTCCCCACATTCAGGCCTCGTGGTTTGGCGAGGGGTGGCGTGCGGGCCAGCTTGCACTCCATGCCGGGGCGGATGATTTTGGCGGCCTTCTTCTGGAAGAGAATGTGCTTTTCCAAGCCCGCCATCAGGTGGCGACCCGTTTGGACTCGGTCCTGTCCATAATTCACGGCGCAGGTTTTACACCCGTCCAACGGACGACAACTTATAAACAGCTACAGCGCTATGAGAATGACCTGAACAGCGACGGTAGCTTCACACAGCAACGTATTTTGGAAAACTCCTGCACGGCTGAAGCAGCCATAACCTGATGAGGAGCCAAGGCGAGCTTTGCCCACAGCCCAAGACCGTCATCCCCGCGAACGCGGGGAACCAGTGGTGTTAGGACGTGCTCCTGCTGCGTACTGGATTCCCACTTTCGTGGGAATGACTTGAGTTTATATTGTTTTTTTTGTTAAGGCTTTTACAGACGAAGGTGCTACGTGTCTACGACACGTTGTTGGCAAAGCCAACGGCTTTATGTTCCCCTCCGCGAAGGGGAGCCTGGTCGGCTCCATGAACGAATATAGAAAAGGTAATAAATCAATGGAATCACTACGTATCGGGCACAGCCCGGATCCTGACGATGCCTTCATGTTCTATGGCTTTGCCTCGGAGCAGGTAATCCTGCCGGATCACCGCATCGAGCATGTGCTCCAAGATATTCAAACCCTCAACGAGTGGGCCATGGGGGAGGATCCCCTGGAGGTCACGGCCCTGTCCGTGCATGGATTTCTTCATGTGCAAGATCGCTATGAGCTTCTGGAAGTCGGCACGAGTGTTGGCCGTAATTATGGACCCAGGCTTATTGCCAACGGCGATATGGCCCTGGCCGATCTGCGGGGCAAACGGGTGGCGCTGCCCGGCCCCTACACCACGGCCACCCTGGTCGCCCGCACGCTGCTCCCGGAGATCGAGGAAGTCCATATGGATTTTACGACGATTATGGAGGCCGTAAAATCTGGTGATGTTGCCGCTGGGGTCATCATTCACGAGGGTCAGCTCACCTACAAGGAGGAGGGCTTTACCCTGCTTGGTGATTTTGGCGTAATGTTCGCCGAACGCCACAAGGGCCTGCCCCTTCCCCTGGGTGTCAACTGCATCCGCAAGGATTTGAGCACGTCGCTCAAGACCACCGTGGCCGACGCCTACCGGCGTTCCGTGGAAATTGCCATGACGCAACGTGATGCCGCTGTGGAATACAGCTTGCAGTTTGGCCGGGGGCTTTCAAAGGAATTGGCCGATACCTTCGTGGGGATGTATGTAAATGAGGACAGCCTTCATTTTAACCCCGAAATCAAGGAGGCCATGGAAATCCTGAAAACAGCGTATTGGGACGGCTCCCGCAGCGAAGCAGCCACCGTCTATCAAGCACAAGGATAGGAAAGACACATGACCGAAGAAGAACGAATCATACAAGCCTGTCTCGACAGCGAGTGTTTCAAGTCCGAAGTACACTATGCCGAGCGGAGCGGTCATCACAAGATCGTTCGCAGTCCCCGGCTTTACAAAGAGCTGGTTCCAGACGAGGTCCGTAGCGAGCGGCTGGTCCGGATAGTTTTTCCCGCCGAGGATCAGAACATCGAGCTGGGTACCGTTCTGGCTATCACCTGCCTCTATGACCTGGACAAGGAGTACAACATTTATGGCCATGTTATTTGTGCCGGCCCCGGCGTGAATGGGCTGCTCAAGGCCATCCATGCGCCTATGGGGAGCGCCCATCCCCGTCCCGGAACCGATGGCGAGCGGGCCATCATGCATTTCGTCGACTGGAAGCGGGCCGCATGGGATAAGTTTCTCAACGATGAGTTGGACATGGGCCGGGAAGGTGCCTCAGCCCTTCACATTCAAAATTTCTGGAAATCCCTGGACCGGATGTTCGGCGGTGGATACCTGCTGAACTGCCCCGACGCCTACCATTGGAAAAGCTAATATGCTGATCAAAACACTAATTCCGCTGGCGCTCTTGATGATACTTGTCGCGTTGCCCTCGCAAGGCGAGGAACCGCTGACTTCCCTGGACACCTTCAGGGAAGCACGCAGCGCTTACGATGAAGAAGAAATGGCGACCCTGCGGAGCACCCTGGGTGCGGCGGCCGAAGCGCAGCAGACCGATTTCACCGCTCAGTGGAACGCCGCAGAAGCCCTCCGCATCAGTGCGTCGGAGCTGCGTACCCGCCGCCAGGCCCATGGTATTTCGGGCAAGGAAGCCAAGGACATGAGGCAACAGCAGGCAGTTTGGGCGATAGACGGGCAGGTTTTCGCCAATCGCGCCTTGTTGCTGGCGAAGAGTACAAGCGAAAAGGCGGCCTCGCACCGTGTGCTGGGGGAGCTGTATGCGAACAGCATCACCGGGATGATGTCCGGCATGAGGAATGGCCCCAAGGCCAAGGAGCATGTTAAGGCAGCGCTGGCAGCTACGCCGGAAGATCTGGAATGCCAGCGTGCCATCGGCATTATGTACCTCAACAATCCGCCCATTACTGGCGGCGACATTGAGAAAGCCATCACGACCTTCTCGCACTGCCATGAGTTGGCCCCAGACAACGATGTGTACCTGGTATTGCTTGCGATGGCCTACCGCAAAGACAAGCAATGGGACCAGGCTTTGGATGCCGCGCAACAGGCGATGGCGGTCAATTCGTCCAATTCCAATGCCACAGCGTTGAAGCGGGCGATGGAAATAAAAGTGGAGGCAGCAAAATGAAGCGTTTTACAAGCAGTATCGTGTTGGTCGCGTTCCTAGCCCTTTCCATGACGGCACTGGCCGAAAAAGAGGCCGGGGGAACGACTTCGGCCTATGTGTTCGAGGGCGGCGACGATTTGCTGTCTCGCTTTGCCCCGATCTTCGTGGTCGAACACGATGAGGAATCCTTCAATAAGATTGGGACCCCCACAGCCACCCTGCGAGAGAACGGACGGGAGAAAGTCCGCGTGGACCCGTCTCATCCCAGCATCTACACGCAGGTGGTGCCCTTTGCCACAGAGAAGGGCCAGTACACCAACCTCATTTATCGAATTCACTTCGAGCGGAGTCCTGCGAGCCTGATACCGCTGAACGTCGCAGCGGGAAAAAACATGGGTGCTATGGCGGTGATTACCTTGAACAACGAAGAGAAACCTGTCTGGCTGACCACCGTCCAGAGTTGCGGGTGCTACCACGCGATCATGCCGACGGACTATCTGCCGGAGGATGCCTATCCGGCGGGCTGGAATAAAGACGGCTTCACGGTCTATGGGGAGCAGATGCCAGGCGTGCTTGGCCTGAAAGAAAAGTCCGATAGTGATGGGCGCATTGTCATTTCAATACGCAGTGAGAGCCACCGTTGCATGGGCGTTGCCGTGCGATCAGAATCTGACGTGGCCGCCGACTTCCCCGTGATTGCCACCCCCAGGGCCGATATGGAGGCGCTCAAGCATTTGCCGCTCCCCGATGGCGGCGAAACGTCCTTCTATCACACCAAAGGACATCGGCGGGGGCTGGTAAAAGGGGCTTGGAAACCCTTGGAGACGGCCCTTTTTGGCCTGTGGAGCTGGGACCACAATGTAGGGCAAGACCGAGAATACGGTGCGAAAGAAGCCGTGGGGCACCGTTTTTATACAACACTTTTTTTCAAACGAAAGAAGCCTTCCGACATGTGGGATTTTGCCGGTTATCTTCGGCATAACGGGTGGAAACCCTAGTGGAACACGAGAGGAGATGGTCATGACATTGGTTTTGATAGCTGTCGCCGCAGTTCTTGCAGCACCCTCGGGCAACTTCGATCATCAGCACGCCCAATTGGATGGTGTGTTGAAGGAGTATGTCGTTGACGGGCTGGTGGATTATCGGGGGTTGAAAGAGAACCGGACTCCGCTGGACGATTATCTGATGGCTGCGGGTTCGGTCCCGATCAGCGAATTCCAAGGCTGGTCGCCGGAGGAACAACTCGCCTTTCTCATCAATGTTTACAACGGAACCACGCTCCAGTTTATTATCGATGCCTATCCAGTGGACAGCATCAAGTCCCTTGGCTCCCTGCTTTCGAGTCCGTGGGGCAAGAAGACGGTGCTGCTGTTCGGCAAGAAGCTTTCTCTCGATACACTGGAACATAAAATTATTCGGAAGAACTATGAGGAACCGCGCGTCCATTTTGCATTGGTGTGCGCGGCATTGGGGTGCCCTGAGCTTAGGAATGAGGCCTACACCGCTTCGCAACTGGAGGCTCAGCTGGAGAATCAGGCCCGGAACTTTCTGAATTCCGAAGAGAAGAACCGGGTCGAGCCGGAGAAAAAGTGTCTAAGCCTGTCCTCCATTTTTCGGTGGTATCGAAAGGACTTCGAGAAGGATTCCGAATCGGTCGCAGCATTTGTCGTAGCCTATATGGCGGAACCGGGAACCCCGAAGGATGTGTGGAAGGATTATCGCCTGTGCTATACGAAGTATGACTGGGCACTCAACGTCCAGCCTCTTGCGAAGGGCGGGCGTGAATGAGCGCACGGGTGCTTAACCTGTTGTGGGTAGGTGGTGGTGTTCCAAATTCCTTAGAATGGGCAGTAGACTCGCATATTGTTGCCTGCGCTCCCGACAGCGTGGCCATGGCATCCGCGCTGGACACATTGGGAAAGGGGTTGCTGCTGTGCGTTATCGTGCTGGATGGAAACCGGGAACGATGCAAAAAGCTTCTGCGCTATCTTCACGAGGCGCGCCCCATGATGCCCATCGGTGTCCTGATTTCACGGGAGGAACACCCGGATGCGCTGGCCCTGCTCAATGAACGTGTGATTGATCGAATTATTCCCCGCGCAACGATGGAGACGGCGCTGTGGGAACATATCGCGGCCCTGGCTACCCACGCTGAAATCCTGACCCAGCTTCATGGTCGGCTCCATGGATTGAACGGGGCGAATTTATTTGTGACGGGCGGTACCGGTTTCCTGGGACAGCATTTCTTGCGCTACGTGCTCCGGTGCAGCGGCGCCAGGGTGGACGTGCTCACGCGGAGCCGGGCCGGGGAACCTTTTGACCAACGTCTGGCTGATTTACAGGGTGCCTTTCCTGGAAGAATCCATTGTGTCGAAGGGGACATAAGGGAACCGGGGCTTGGCTTGTCTGCCGAAGATGCCGAAGCGTTGCGACAGCGCGTAGACACGATCTGGCACCTGGCGGCGATCACCAAGTTCGAGCCCATATTGCGCGACGTGATTGTTCAGACCAATCTTGAGGGCACGCGCCACGTGGTGGCCTTCGCCCATACGGTGAAGAATTTGTCGTGTTTCCACCACGTCAGCACGGCCTATGTGGCGGGGAACCAGGACGATACGGGATCCCTTCCAGAGACGGCCATTCCTGAGCCAGCCTCCTTTAAGAATCCCTACGAAGAGTCCAAGTACCACGCGGAACAATGGGTGGTCGCATCCGGCTTGCCCGTCGTAGTCTATCGCCCGAGTATTATCATGGGGGAGCGGGTTTCGGGGTTGAGTGATGGCCAGACCGTCTACAATGTTGCGAAGATGTTGCGGCTTGCGCGGTTGACCGGAAAGCGAAGGGCAAGCCGGAACGCGGATGCCGCAGAGCCGACCTCTTTTCGCGTGGTCGTTGCGCCGAGTGCGGCGAAAAATTTGATGCCCGTGGATGAGGTTCTTTCCCGGATGTTGCGAATTTCGGCGACCAATCCAGCGTCCGGCAGCTTTTTTAACCTGACCCATGGCCAACCCACCACCATGACAGACATTATCGCGGTGATCGCGTCGTTGCTCGACATTTCGGAGTACGAGGCGGTGGATACCTTGGACGGGGAGGACCTTTCTGCGGCAGAATCCATTCTCCAGCGTATTTCCAGCGTGTTCAAGCCCTATATGCTGAAAAGTGATCCCACCTTTGATTCGGCGGGGGCATCACGTCAGGCAGGACTCAATCATCCCCATGCCGTGGATCGTGCGCAGCTTCGTTTTTTTCTTCAGTCATTCTTTGAGCAACATTTTGGACTCGATTTTGAATCCAGTCCGGTTTCGAGATAGTTTATGGATCCCACCATTCAAAAAGACGTGACGGAAGCGTGTCAGCAGTATTTTGAAGTCTTTCTTCCCGACCTCAAAGGAAAACTGTTGGTCCCGGGCTTGCGGTCGCTCTCCTGTGCGTTGGGCGTCGCGGTCAACGATATGGAGCACGGATGCTGGACCCTGTCCATAGTTTCGGGACGGCTGGAGCGTGTATTGGCGGGGGTGGAAGAGGCCGAGAGCGTCTTTAATCTCGACCGGGCGACCCTGCTGGAGGTGGTGACGGGGGTGCTCGCCCCGGACACGGCATTTTTCGATATGCGCATTGAAATCGAAGGAGATGTGGCGTTAGGCTTACAATTGAGCACCGTGTTGGAACCCTTTTTCCAGCAGTACCCCTTTCACAAGAATTCATGATGCCTTCCCCAAAACCGCGATATCCCTTCCACGGGCCAGCAAGCCTTCTGCTGGCCTTGTTCGCCGTGGCGGCGGCGTGGGGATTACAATTCCTGACCATCGACAATGGAATTGAGCATTGGGTGAGCGACGATGAATCCGCAGCGGACTATGCCCGGTTTAAGTCCGATTTTGGCAGCGACGACTACACCTTGATTGCCTATGAGGGTCGGGAGCTATTCTCGGAAGACTCCCTTGATGTTCAATTGGATGTTCTGGAGCGTCTGGAGGCGCTTGAGGCCGTTGCCACCGTGAAAAGCATCCCCACGGTATTTCGCGAGCAATTTGGGGCGGAGGACCCCGGGGAACTGCGCCACGAGATCGAGACGACGCCCTTTTATGAACACCTGATTGTGTCGCCGGACCACCGTATCGGCGGGATGGTGGTGAACAGTCAGTCCGTGTTCTCCGCCGAAGGGCGTAAGACCTATATGGGGGAATTGAATCGTGCCGCAGAACCACTGCAGGCCGCAGGTTGGACGACCCATATTGTCGGTCCGTGCGTTGTCAATGTGGCCCTCGACAACGCCTCCGAACGGGAAAGTCGGCGCTTACTGCCTTGGGCCGTTTTGTTTTCCACGCTTGTGCTTTTCCTGCGGCTTCGTTCCATCAAAAAAGTGTTTCTGGTCGTGTCCGTATCGGCGGCAACGTTGGTAGTGACACTGGGCCTTATGGGCTGGCTTGGATTCACCATGAATATGGTCACCATCGCCCTTCCGCCCATTCTCTGGGTGCTTTCCATGGCCTATAGTGTCCACTTTCTCCGATATTACGAGCGTGCCCTTCGCGACCGGTTGGACTCCGACCTGGCGCTCAGAAGAGCCATTTCGCAATGCCTACGCCCTTGTCTTTTGTCCGCGATAACCACCGCCCTGGGCTTTCTCGCCCTGCTTGCGGCAACTATGACACCCGTTCGTGATCTCGGTATGTCGGCGGCAGCGGGAATTCTCGTTGCTTTTCTGGCCACCTTCAGTCTGGGTTCCTTTCTAATCTCTCTCTTGCGGATTGATGCGCGTCCCATCGCTTCGGCAGGGGAGGCGCAGCGGGGAATGGGAATATGGAATGTCGCCTTTCGATACCCGAAGACCGTGCTCGTCACCGGAGTCGTTCTGGCGCTCTTGTCCATCGTCTCTTCCCGAAACATCGCCGTTGAATCCAATCCACTGACTTTCCTCGAACCGGGGGCCAAGGTCGTGGCGGACTCCGATTTCGTGATGGAACATTTCTCGGGCGTCTATACCCTGGAGATGGTGCTCAATTTGCCAGAAAACTGGCTGGAGCAGCGGAATTGGCCCGTGCTCGAAGAGCAAGCGAACGCCCTTTCACGGCAGCCGGGAATCGTCCGCGTCATCAGTCCCCTGGACTACCTGAAAAAGTTGAACCAGTGGGAGCACGGCGGCGACCCGGAGTACTATCGACTTCCGGACACCACCGGGGATGCGATTCGACTGGTAGATGAACTCCCGGTGCGTGAGCGCGATATTCTGGCGATGCTCATTACGCCCGACGGAAAACGCGCGCGCCTTTCCGCCTTGGTTCGTGTCATGGATGGCGAGGATTTGATCAGGATTCTTCGGACATCCCAGCAGGCCCTTGCGGGCGCGCCGACGGGCTACACCGGTTATCATACGGGCATTGTTCTCCAATTGGTCCAGGCACAGATTGCCCTCGTCCAGACCCAGCTAAAAAGTCTTGGCCTGGCGCTGTTGGTGGTGTTCATCTGCATTTTTATTGGACTCCGCTCCCTTCGTCTGCTGCTTTTTTCCGTGCTGCCCAACCTGTTCCCGATTCTAATACTCTTTGGTTTTATGGGGCTTGCCGCCGTTCCGCTGGATCCCGCCACGGTGATGGTGGCCGCCATGGCCCTGGGTATCGCGGTGGACGACACCATGCATCTTCTTTGTTCGTGGCAGGAAAGATTAACAGAGGCGGGCGATAGCGTGTCGGCCATGCGCGAGGCCGTCCTCCTGAACACGCCCGCCATGATTGCCACCACCACAACGGCCTGTGTCGGCTTTCTCGCCTTGTCCCTTTCCACCTTTGGCCCCATTCGATTTTTTGGCCTCCTCTCGGGTGGGGCCATGGTCGTCGCGTTGTTGGCCGACCTGTGGCTCTTGCCCGCCCTGGTTGTGCAATTCACCAAAAAGAAAGCGGGGCCATCGTGACGCAAGACCAGTATCTTCAAGAAATAATTGCCTCCCACTTTGACCCGAAATGGGGAGCGCCCTATTGGCTTGAAACGCGGGCAACCCTCCCTTTCGATCCGGTGCGCGATATAAAGACCCTGAGCGACTTGATGCGTTTTCCACCCTTTCCCCCGTCCGTTTTGCGGGAGCGGCCCATCGAGGCCATGATTCCCAAGGCTTACCATGATTCCCTTGCGGGCTTCGTTACGGCGGAGACGGGCGGTGCCACGGGGGTGCCCCAATCCACCGCGTATCACCCGGCGGATTTCCATGATGCTTTTGTTGTGCCTTTTCACGCGGCGGCCAAACTTCTTGCGTTCCCGAAGGACCGGCACTGGCTTTATATTGGTCCTTCGGGACCCCATGTAATCGGGAAGGCGGCCCGTGCGTGCGCCAGGGCCATGGACTCGCTCGACCCCTTTACGGTGGACTTCGATCCACGGTGGGTCCGCAAACTCGCCAAAGGCTCCCTCGGCCACACGCGCTACCTGGAGCATGTGCTGGAGCAGGCGCAGCGGGTTCTCAATACACAGCATATCGGCGTCCTTTTCAGCACACCGCCCGTGCTGGAGGTCTTGGGTACCCGTTTGTCCCGCGAAGTTCGCGAAGAGATAACCGGTATTCATCTCGGCGGCATGGCGGCATCGGATTCCTTCTGGGAGCAACTTACAGGGGTTTGGTTTCCCAACGCCGTCGCCCTGTCGGGCTATGGCAACAGCTTGGCTGGCGTATGCCCTCAGATTTCGCCTTTTGGCGACGGTGGCCCCGTGTATGTGCCCCATGGGCATCGACTTGCCCTCGATGTTGTGGCGCCTGACGGCGATGGCCGCGGGCGCGTGTGCTTTCACCGGCTGGACCGGGCCTGTTTCCTGCCCCATGTCGTCGAGGGAGATGAGGCGGAAGGGGTGGCCCATATCGCTTCGGAAGCGGTGGAAGCGGGATTTCACCCCTTGGGGATCCGCGATCCCCGTCCCATAGAACAGCAACAAGAAATGCGGGCGGGAGGGCTGTATTGACATGGATGTTGCTGGAATCATCGAAGAAAATGTGAACTTTCGTGCCGGAGAAAAACACCTTGAAGGCGTGTTGGCCTACCCGGAGAACAGTATCCCCGAGCAGGCGATCCTTTTGCTTTCGCCCCATCCCCACATGGGGGGACGGATGGACAATAATCTAATCAAACACCTGGCCCGCCGTTTCGCGGAAGAGGGCTGCGCCACGCTTCGTTTTAATTACGGCGGCGTGGGCAACAGCACCCTTCCTTCCGTTGAGGGCGAGGCGCTCTTTGAGTATTGGGCGAAGCTGGAGGAAGAAAAGAATTATGAGGCCGTGTTGCCCGACGTTATCGCCGCCCGGAACTATCTGGCCGAAGCCCTTCCTGTTGGAGTGGCCCTGGGATACCTTGGATACTCCTTCGGGTGCTGTCTGGCTACGTTGTTGGCCCAGGATTGTCCGCCCGCCCAACTCGCGGCCATTAGTCCACCAACGAAACGTGCGCCCCTGGAAGGTGCGGAATGTCTGACCATGCCGTCTATTTTTGTGGTGGGTGACGACGATTTTGCTTTCGACATGGACGCTTTTGAAGCGGCCTTTTCGCGGGTTTCTGGAGACAAGCGCTTTGTTCAACTCGATGGTTGCGATCATTTTTTTCGAAAGGAAGAAGAGCGTGTCTACGAGGCGATTCGACCCCTGTTTTTTGAGGCGTAGCGTTTGTCGCTGAAAGCGCCTGAATACTAAACAACACTAGAACCACGAGTGACTTTGAGCAGCCGTTGGCCGCAACCAAATAGTTGACCACGGATGACACGGATAACACGGATGTTTTGGCTTGGAGGTTTTCGTCAATCACCAACTAGAAAATATGGTTCAAACAGGCTCCTACAGAATGCCTTTTCCTGTAATTTCGTTTTGTTTTATCCGTGTTATCAGTGCCATCCGTGGTCAAAAGTGAAAAATACCAGCCCTCGAAATATAGTTGCAACCTAAATGTTGGCAAGGGGATACGAGTTTTTTGACGTATTTTCTTGTTCAAAAAAACAAGAAATTGTTGCATCATTCCCATGCACGTGGGGACGACGGACCGTGGTACTGGGTTGTGGCGAAGCCCACATTGGGAGTTTCTCGTATGTATGAAACGAGCATCAACGAAAACCAGAATGGACGCGCAAGAGACCGGGTCACGAGCGGCACGGCTTCGCAGCAAACGGGTGGTATGGCGGAGGAAATACGGTCGGGCAGACGACAGATGGAACTCTTGGCTCCTGCGGGTAAACGGGAGATCCTGGACGCCGTAATAGAAGCCGGCGCCGATGCAGTTTATGTGAGCGGCAAACGATTTCAAATGCGTGCCCACCGGGGCGACTTCCATTTCGATGGCGCGGGCCTGCGCGATGCAACCCGGTACGTACATGAAGCGGGGAAGAGAATTTATGTAACCCTCAATACTATTCTGGCCGAGCATGAAGTGGATGACGTGCGTAGTTTTCTGGAGGAACTCGAAGAGACGGGTGTTGATGCCATCATTGCCTGCGACCTCGCGGTGTTGTCGCTGGCCCGAGAAGTGGGTGTGTCCTACGAAATCCATGTCAGCACCATGATGAACGTGCATGATCTGGACCAGGTACACCTCCTGAAAGAGTTTGGTGTTCAACGCATCGTCACATCGCGGGACATCAGTATCAGTGAGGCGGGGGCCTTGGGAGAGAAGAGCGGTATTCCCATTGAGTATTTCGTCCATGGAGACATGTGTGTGGCCCAGTCCGGGCAATGCACGATGAGTGGCATCACCATGGGCAAGAGCGCGAATCGCGGGGAGTGCATGAAGCCGTGCCGCTGGAATTATCAGTTGATCAGTCTGCGGAACGGGGGTGTTTCCAAGCCCCTTCGGGACGGGCATCTCATGGCGGTGCGTGATCTTTCCCTGATTCGTCAGCTTCCTGAACTTGTGGCCGCCGGAATCTGTTCTCTGAAGATTGAAGGCCGGATGCGTGACGCGGCCTATCTGAGCGGGGTGGTGGGTTTATACCGGGAAGTGCTTGACGAATTCTATCGATGGCCAGGCAGTTTCTATGTTCACTCGAAATCGATGGAAACCTTGTTCCGTTCGCGGGCGCGAAATTTGTCCGCACTAAGTACCAGCGGCGCGTCTTCCAATAAAACCTTTTTCGATGTGTCGGGAAAGCGGGAACCCCTTATTCTCTCCAATGGATGCAATGAACCATGTGCCGATTCATGCTCGGACAACGAACTCTTTTTTGACGAGGTTCCTGTGGCCGGAAATCGCGCGATGCCTGAATTATCCGTGAGCGTGGGCTCCCTGGCGGGGGCCAGGGCCGCTTTGGAGGGCGGGGCGGATCGTGTTTACCTGGCTTCCGAAACGAGTCAATTCAGTGCCGAACAGTGGACGTCGGATACCTTCGCGGAGGCCCTTAGTCTCGTCGTGGAAAAGGGGGCCATGGCCGGAATTGGCACGCCCCGTGTCTCCACAAAACGGGCATTGCTCGAATGGCAATGCCTGCTGCGTCGATGCCAGGGGCATACGGTTCACTTTGTGCTTGCCCATCATCTTGGCACCTTGAAGCGGGTGCGCGAGGAACTGCCCCAGGCGAAGATTCTAGTGGATTATGGGTTCAACACCTTGAATACAAGGGCGGCTTCCCTCTTGGCTGAATTGGGCGCAAGCGCAATCACCTTCTCCCAGGAGGCAAGCCTCCGTGACTTGAGAGCCTTGTCCTCCGCATCGCCTCTGCCCGTTGAACTGCTTGCCCACGGCCCCATGACGGGCATGTTGCTTGAGCACTGCCTGATTGCCATGAATCTTACGGAATCGGGTTCAAAGGACGTCTGTCGTGCGCCCTGCCAGCAGATAAACTTCGCTATCCGGGACAGGAAGGGGGCGGAACGGCATATCATTACGGACCAGTATTGCCGGAACCATATCCTTGCCGCGAAAGATCTTTCGATTCTTCCCCAGATCGATGCCTTCCTTTCTCTGGGGGTTGCTTCTTTGCGCATAGAAGGCCAATTCTACACACCCGATCTCGTCGCTGAGTTGACCAGGGCTTACCGGAACGCCCTTGACCAATGGAAGGAAGGGGCTTCCACCGCCATTCCCACGGAGTGTGAATGGAAGGCGCTGCAGGAAGCGAGTCCACGCCCGTGGAACTATGGGGCCTATGCTCAGCGGGTAAGCGATTCCGACTCCACCCTGTCCGTCATGAAAGCACTGAAATGAGGACCATCATGCCCAACGCAGAAGCAGCGGAGATACTTGAAGCCAAGGCAAACTACATCATGCCCTGTGTCTATCATTTCTACAAAGATCCTCCCGTCATTGTCGCCGCAGAAGGGTGTTGCCTGATCGGGCAGGACGGCAGGCGCTACCT
>JAJRPE010000206.1 GCA_024280935.1 Candidatus Hydrogenedentota bacterium | reverse complement strand
GGGTAACCAGCATCTCCAGCATTGGCTGGAGGCCTACAAGAAATCGCGCTATCGCGACCAGTTGAAAATTGCCCTCATGTGGGCCAACCACAACCCGGAAGGGACCCACTCCGCTGAAGACTGGAAGCGGGTGAGCGATCACTGGATTGCCGAGTACTTCCCCATGGACAGCTATTACCAGATGAATGGGAAACCGGCGGTCTTCCTGTGGGAGCACCAGAATATCCGGCGTGATTTGGGCGGCACCGAGGCGGTGACGACGGCGTTCAGTGCCTCCCAGGAAGCGGCGCGGGCGGCGGGATTCGCGGGCATTCACTATGTGGCTCTACATCCGCGCGATCAGGAGGGGATGCTGGTGAAGGAGGGGTATCATGGCATCACACGCTATCACGAATGGGGCAACGCGCTGGGTCTTGCCGACGACCCCAAGCGGATGCAGTTCAGCGACGTGGCTGCGACGGCGATGGAATCCTGGCAGCGGCAATATGAAGGGCGCGACGGCTTGGCTTTTTATCCCGTGGTGGACACGGGCTGGGATGCGCGTCCCTGGCACGGAAATCGCGCCCGGGCTATTTTGGGCCGTTCGCCTGCGCTTTTTGAGAAACTGCTGCGGGAAGCAAAAACCTTTGTCGAGCAGACCGAGACGCCCCTGGTGATTTTGGGTCCGGTGAATGAATGGGGCGAGGGCAGTTACATCGAACCCAACACGGAATTTGGCTTCGACATGCTGGAGGCCGTGCGGAAGGTTTTTGCCCAGGGCGACCCGGCGGATTGGCCCGTGAATATCGCGCCCGTGGACGTGGGACTGGGCGGCTATGATTTTCCCGCACCGATAGCGAAAAACCACTGGACCTTCGACACGGGGATGGAAGGGTGGCAGACCTCCATGGGACTGAGTGAGGCCACGGTTTCCGATGGGGCCCTTTCCGTTGCGACGGTGAGCCATGATCCCGCCTTTGTGTTTCCGCTGGGTGCCGTGCGGGCTGCGGACTACAGCGGATTTCGCGTGCGGATGTCCATAAGTGGCGACCTGCCCGACACCATGGCGGCGCAGTTGTTTTGGTCCAGGGGCGGGGTGGCCGTGACCGAGGCAACCAGCATTCGTTTTCCGTTGAAGACCGATGGTGCGGTGCATGACTATGTGGTCTCCCTGGCGGACAACCCCCGTTGGCGTGGCAACATTACCCTGTTTCGCTTTGACCCGTGCAGTGTGAAGGGGGTCACGGTGCGGGTGGAGGATTTTGCGTTGATACCGATTGTGCCGCCCGAGACGGCGGCCCTGGCGAAAAAAATTCTGGGGGATGAACGTCTCGGCCAGGTGCTGGAGAAAGCAAAGGCCTTGCTGGCTTCCGGCCTTACGGCGGGGGATGGCTATGGGGAGGTCTGGATTCGCGATCTGAATACCTTCATCGAAGTGGCGACCGATGTGGTCCCCCACCCAGAGTTGCGGGAGGCCCTGCTGCGTTTCTTCCACTTCCAGGGGGCGGACGGCAATATCATCGACGGCTACACCCCGGCGAGCAAGGCGGGGATTGGCTATGATTACATCAAATCCGCCACGGATCTGGATTACGTCGGCCATAAAAATACGGTGGAAACCGATCAGGAGTCCTCGTTGATTCAGGGAGTGTGCCGCTATGTGAAGAAGACGGGTGACCGGAGCATCCTGAAGGAGGTGGTGGATGGGAAGACTGTGACCGAGCGTATGGTCCTGGCGCTTCGTTTTTTGCATACCCATCGTTTTGCGCCAGAATACGGGCTGCTCTGGGGCGGGACCACGACGGACTGGGGGGACGTGCAGCCGGAGCACGAATGGGGCGTGGTGCTGGATGAATCAAGCCACCGCGCCATCGACATCTACGACAACGCGCTGTGCATTGCGGCGATGAACGACCTCCTGGCGACGGTCGATCTTGATGCGGCTACGGCCCAGGAATGTACGGCCTTCCGGGATGGCCTGAAGGCAAATGTTCGGCAGCATATCTGGGACGAAAAAGGGCAGAAGTTCCGGCCCCATATTTATCTGGAGAGCTCGCCCTTCCCGGCGGACTTCAACGAGGCGGAGATTTATTACCATGGCGGTACCTTCGTCGCTATTGAGGCGGGCCTGTTGAGCCGTGCGGAAGTGGGCGCGGCCCTGGCGCGGATGCGGGCCAACGTGAAGGCTGTGGGCGCGGGGAGCATCGGGCTGACCATGTATCCCGCCTACCCCGAGGGCTTCTTCAAGAACCCCATCCTGACCAAGCCCTACACCTACCAAAACGGCGGCGACTGGACCTGGTTTGGTGGCCGCATGTTGTCCCAGCTCATCGCCTACGGTTACGAAGCCGAAGCGTACCAGGAGATGCTCCCTATGGTGGAGCGGGTATTGAAGAACGATGGCTTCTTCGAGTGGTACAGGATTGACAACACGCCTGCAGGTTCAAGTTCTTACCGGGGTTCGGCGGGCGTGCTGGGCAAGGCGATTTTGGAACTGCGGGCCTGGGCGGAGAGGAATTCATGAAGAATTGTGATTTTAGACATCCCAATCCCGACCGTTATTTTTGGCCATTCTTAGGCCGATTGACGAATATGTCGGTAGAGCAGACTCCCGCGAACGGAGTGAAGCACACTTTGTGGGCATAGGGACGGAGCTTTCCCAAAAGGATGTCATTCTCTTGGGGTTTGGATTTGTTGCTTTCTACGCTACCGAATAAAGCGGCATCGTAGAGAGCGATACACTTTCGCTCGACGTGCTCCAGCCCCACATAGGGTGTGTTGGGGTTAATACCGCCCGGTTTCGCACCATCACGAACGTTCTCCCCCTTGCCCGCTTTCAACTTTTCGTGGAGTTCCTCGACGGCATCCGAAATGTACTTCAGGAAAATAAGCGACAGGACAATGTGTTGTACTCCGCCGCCTCGATGTTCCTGCGGAGTTTGTCGGCGCCTTCCAAAGCTGCTTTTCAATAGGCTCCTCGGTGCTGGTCTTCTTCTTGGTCTTCGCCATGGGAATCTCCCGTCCTCAATCTACGTATTGGGGGTCGCAAGAAAGCCAAAGTGGCAGGGCCACAACCAAGATTTGTGGTCCTTAGCCCTCGCCGCCTGATAATTTTTTTATTTTTCTATCGCGGTTTTTGCAGAAATAAGGCCTAAACAGCCGCTGTGGGATAGTAGGCCGCTGGCACCTGGCACCTGGGGGGCATACGGTCTGGAAAGCCCCTTTACGCCCCCGTGATATCTGCGGTGCTCTTGTAGAGGATTTCCAACATCGTACCCAGCTCGGCCTCCGTGTTGGT
>JAJRPE010000205.1 GCA_024280935.1 Candidatus Hydrogenedentota bacterium | reverse complement strand
GAGGCCAGACACCAACGGCTCAATACGGTGTGGGTGGGCGAGGAGCAGGTGGCGGTTCCCCGTGGATTGGATGTGGCCTGTGTTCCCGCGCCGGATGCCGCCGAGGTCTTGTTGCGGGCCGAAAGCGACGACGGAGCCGTGCCTTTTCTCACCACACACCGCGTTGGCAAGGGGACACTGCTGGTCTTGAATGTCCATACCTTCCTGCAAGCGGATTTTGACGCCGTGGGCGAGGTGCTGCTATCCCCGAGGAACTTGGGTTTGCTCGACATCCCCCAGGCATGGGCCAACACATTGCGCAGCGCGATGGGCGGTGGGGGAGAGCTTCTTGCCGACGCGCCCACACGGGTAACGATTCAGCCGCTGGGGAAAACGGGGTGGTTTATCCAAAACTACAACAAGACACCGGCACTGATTACACTCGGCGGTGCGGACACCCGCCTGGGCAAACTTCGCGATGGTTTCACGGGGGAACCGCTTATCGCAAAGGGGAACGTTCTCCAGTCGATGCTGCCACCCCGGTCGCGCCAGTGGGTGGCGCGATGACCGTTGATAGTTTACAGTTGGCGGTTGATAGTGGACGGCTATAAAGCGGGTGGCTTGATAAGGACTCCTGAAGGGGGCCGATTCGTCAAGCGTTGAAAGGAGCCAGTCCCGTAGGGACGGCATATCGTAGCCCAGCGCTGAAGCGAGGCACGAGCGGAACCCTGGGGGAACTTTCTTTGCCTTGGGAGTTTTTTGATCAGCCCGTGATCACGCAGCAGCCGAAGTTGTCGGCTGACTTTTTCGGAGCGTTGCAAACTGCATTCGAAAGCGGAGCGTAGGGCCGAGACAGTCTTCTTGGGTTCCTCGGCTACCAAGTGTTTCCCAATAGCCCGCGTAGCGGGTGACAGATTAAAGCCTGGGGTGAAGTGAGGTACGAGCGTAGCCCCAGGATCAAATGTTGTGCCTGAACCCCAAGCCCGCGAAGCGGGTGACGGAAACCCATCAGTCCCACAGATACCGTTCATCGTATTCAACGCTATGCTTTTCAAGCAGCCCGATGAATTCCTCCTGAAACGTCATCTCCTTGTGATGTTCCTCCTGGTTGAGAATGTATCGTTCGACCACGTTGATATGACTCGCGCTCACCGTAAACGCTCCGTAGCCCCGTTGCCACGCAAATTCCTCGTAGCCGGGAAAGGTGTCATGCACCCAGCCCGAAGAATTCGACTTGGTATCGCGCAACACGTCGGAAAGCGAAATGTCCTGTCGGAGCTTCGCGAGGATATGTACGTGGTCCGCCATGCCGCCCACCACGGAACGCCACCCCACCCTCCTTGCGAACGGCCCCGCCCAGATAGGCGTGCAACCGGGTTTCGATTGTATCGTCAATCCATTTTTGGCGGCTCTTGGTTGAAAACACCATGTGGTAGATGAGATTGCAATACGATGAACCCATTTGGCAGCGCCTCTTGTGTGCCGTGTCTTGTTAGGACAACCGGTGCCACCCGATTGTCCGTCACCCGCTACGCGGGCTCTTTCTCGTTAATGCTATTCGGTTCCTGGGGCTCCGCTCGTGCCTCGCTTCACCCCAGGCTTTAGTCCGTCATCCGCTTCGCGGACTATGATTCAGGCCCGGCGCGACTTGTTTAAGGCTCCGCTCGTGCCTCGCTACACCCCAGGCCTTAGTCCGACATCCGCTTCGCGGACTATGATTCAGGCCCGGCGCGACTTGTTCAAGGCTCCGCTCGTGCCTCGCTACACCCCGGGCTTTAGAGCGCAGATCGCCCGTGGTGCTATATTGATTGATATAGTGTTTTGTCGTCGTTCTGATCCTGAGCTACTACATGTGCCGATAGCGGGCTTTGTGTCCTAAGCATCCTTTGTGTCGGGCAGGAAAGCCCAACCCCCTTTGCCATCAACTACCCCGCGACCTTAATCGGAAAACGCTGCTCCAGCCAGCCGTCTCCATCCTGGGCACGGATGCGGAGGGTGTGTTCGCCTTTGGGCAGGATGCCATCGGAGGCACGATCTTCCGTGCCGAGGAGATAGGGCGGGCCGGGCTTGGTGTCCACGAGTTCGTCGTCGATGTAGAACTCCATTTTTCCCATGGCGATGCCTTCGGTCCACACGCGGAGGCGTTGCCAGCCGTACCAGCCTTGGACCTGCATGTTGCGCGTGATGTAGATGCCCTTACTGCGGATGGGGCGCAGGCGGGCATCTTCTTCCCACCAGGCATTGACGGCGCTGCTGTTGCCGAGCATTCGCATGGTACGGCGGTCTGTTGGGGGACCCAATACCCGTGAATCGGCCTGATACACGTAGATGCCGGGGGCACCCGCATCGTAGAGTTGTTTGGCTCGCCAAAGGAAAGGACCCGGCAGAGGATTGCCCCAGTAGAGGCCGTCGATGGAGGGCAGCAGCGTCGTTTTCGTGCCCTGGACCGCTTCCTGATAGGACGTGATGTCGAAGTGGTTGTGGCGTCCCTGGATATTGCTGGGACAGAGGTAATCCACCCAGCCCTCTTTGGCCCAGGTCGCGTAATCGAAGTTTTCGCTCAGGTTAACGCCATGGGCAGGAAAGCGCACCAGGATCGGGACTTTTTCGCCCCGCGCCGCAGCGAATTCATCGGCCAGCGCCCGCAGCTCCTTTTGGAAGAGATTGGCAGTCTCGGGTTTGTCGATGGTGCCCGGATAGCGGCAGTAGTCGATGGAGATCCCCTTCGCACCAATTTCCAGCGCCTCGCGATAGAGGCTGAGGGCATAGGCACGAACCTCGGGCACCTCGAAGCGCAGGGTCGAGCCGCGCATCCATTCGGGGTGGTCCTTGGAAAACTGGCCCTGCAACGGGGAGCCGGGGTAGCAGTTGCTTGCGCCGAAATTGGCATGGAGGTTAAGCCCAAGTTCGCTCGCATGGTGCACCGAGGTCTGGAGGGTGTTGGTGAATTGCTGCATACGGCCCACGTTGTCGGTCAAGGGACGGCTCACCTTGCCAATCGGATCGCCCTGCGTGGCGTAGTAGAGATTTTCCGTGAGGCGGGACTCGTAGACCACCTTCATGCCGAAGCGCCCAATCTGCATGTCCACCAGATCAATGTTGGCTTCGGGATAGGCCGTGAGGTATTCGCGATGCCACAGCGTGTCTTGCACATTGTCGTGGAAGGCATAGGAATAGGGTTCCCAATAGCCCGCGATAAATTTGTCGTGGGGCGCGGTGTAGGGCGCATCCAGCGCGGTCCGCTGCGCTTCAGTGAGGGGCACGAACTTCACATAGTCGATGGTGGCGGGGGAGTAGCCCGTGTAATTGTGGGGCTGCTTCAACACGAGGTTCTGGCGGTCCATTTTGGCCCAGCGCCAGAGTACTTCCTCCCCCTTGCGGGACGAAAGGAGATCGCTCCGCTCATCGCCCGTGAAACGCAAGCGAATTGCGCCGGGAATGTGGACGTAGATGGCATACCACCCCTTGAGATCGAGGGGATACGAGAGCTGGGGCATGGGCAGTTCCTTGCCCGCGTTGCCGTAGAGACTGTTGCCCTGCGACATGCCCAAGGCCGCGTCCCAGCCCGTGCGCCACTGCCATTTTTGTGGCGCATCGCCCCCTTCCTCTTGCAGATTTTCGTGTTGGAAGACCTGGGACCAATCCTCGATGTAGACCACATCGGCTTGGTCGGCTTGGAGGTGGGTGGTGTAGGTTGCGAGGACGGCATCGCCTTCGCCACGGATTTCGATGCGGAAGTCCACATCGACCTTGCCATCCACTTGGGCATCGGGGTAGGGATTGAAGACCAGAGTGCGCATCAGCCCCGCCGCACGCCGTTCCGTGATACGCCCTTCCGATGCCCACTGGGTCCATGCCGCCGGGGGCAACATGCGCAGGGCCGTCTCTGAGACCAGCGGCATGACGGCGGCCTTCTGCCAGGCATCGGTGTCCGCCAGCGAAAAGGAGCCATGGACCTGGACGGTCTCCGGCGCATTTTCCGGGACCGGATAGGTGATATGAAAATGGCGCGTTATGGGGTCGGTGGTGACGGTGATATCCTGGGCGGATGCAAGGGGCGCGAGGGCGAGCGTACAGAGCACGAAAAAAAGAACAGGTTTGATTGGTGGCATTGGGTTCCTCGATTCCGGTTGGCGGTTGTTGAAGGATACGGGGTGACGGCAGGCCTTGGCAAGAATGCCACATTCTCGCGGCGTTCATCACGTTAATCAGGCGTGACCACGAGAGAATGTAGGATAGGCGTCTCGCCTGTCCAGGCCGGTCACGGCCCGGTGTCCAATCACTCCTCCGGCGACTCCGTCCACAAGGAAATGCCCTCATCACCCGATTCCTGGAACGGGCGGTGAACGCTTACCCGTAACGTTCGTTCACTCAAGGGACTGACGCGGACCCGGCCCGTTGATAACGGAATGTTACAGTGTCCCGAAACGAAATTCGATGACTCAAAGCACGCCGCCCGAACGTCCGTGGCTGTCCTGTCGTTTGTATGAGAAGCGTCGGTTTTTCTCGCCAACGACGGGACAGCCACACCCATCATCGCGTGTGCCGTGCGGTCATGGGAGGGATTGGAATTCAGGTGTCTGCGCGTAAAAACCTGGTGCATTTGGGTGCGTCAGTCCCTGGATGGGATTGGTCACTTCGTGACCATCACAGGCGAGACGCCTATGCTACCCTCTGGACTCACAGGCGGGACGCCTATGCTACATCGGGTCGCAGCGTATCAGCAGCGAGTCGGTGATGGCCTCTTCGCGCAGGGGACTTACTTTCTGAAACTCCGGGTCGGCGAGGAATTCCTGAAAGACCGTCCAGTTGGGCCATTCGACGAAGAAGATGAGGTCGGCATCGAGTTTTCCGATGAGGGCTTGCCGGGGAACTGCCGCCGAGAGTTTTTTCCCACCGTAGCGTTGGGAGATGGGACCCACCGCCGCCAGGTATTTGCCGTATTTCTCCGCGCCGCCATCGGGTTTGAACCAGAGCGCGTTAAACATGAGAACCTTGGATTCGTCGGGCATGGATTGCTCCTTCATGGCCTGGGTGTAGTCTGCGAAGGCCTCGGCGACCTTGCCGTCCTTCGCGGTGCCCCGGTGGGTGTAAAGGCGGTATCGCAGCGTGACCTCGTCGCCGGGTTTAATCTCGTAGGGGGTGTTGCCCGGCCAGGAATGGCCCAGGAAGGCGTAGTGGCGGATAATCCACCATTCGTGGGGATAGCCGGGGTTGGCTGGATGCTGAAAGATGGCGGCACCGGACAGGTTCTCGCTGCCGGGGGCCATGGGATAGGAGAGGTCAACCCAGGGCGAGGCGATGTCGAAGGCGTCTTCCGTGTGGGGACCCATGGCGGAGGTGAAGTGCATGGGCTTGCGTGTTTTGTCGGGACGAAGGTTAAAGCCGCCATAGCCCTTCTGGTCGGTCGTGGCCCCGAGCATGGTGATGGGGGCATCGCTGATATTCTTGATCGTTATGGTGAAATCGATGGCGCGGCTGATGTCCGTGGCGGCGTGAACGACGACGCGGTACCGCTCCGAGGCGATAGGGTGGTCCGGCGCTTCGTCCAGAATCCAGTGGTTCTCGCCCGAGAAG
>JAJRPE010000204.1 GCA_024280935.1 Candidatus Hydrogenedentota bacterium | reverse complement strand
TAAAGAACGCAACCGCCGACGAGGTGGAGTTGGAGATTCGCGCCCAGATTGACCGCGCCGAGACCATGGGGTTCCCTATCACCCACATGGATTCCCACATGGGCACCTTGTTTCGACCTGAGTTTATCGAGCGCTACGTGAAGGTGGGTATCGAGAAGCAGATTCCTGTTTTGATGGTCCCACGCGCCGGTGCAATCGCCGAGAAAGTCTGGGAGGGCGGCTTGCCGGTCCTTGATCATGTTAACGGCGACAGCTACGACTGGAAGACCCTTGATATCGATGAAAAGGTAGGTCTCTACGTGGAGGCCATCCGCAATCTCAAGCCTGGTATCACCTACATGATCATCCATTGCACCAAGCCGAACGACGTGTTCCCCGTTATCAGCGGCAACCGGGATTTTCTCTACGGCGACTATTTTGCCATGATCGATCCGCGCACCAAGAAGGCTATCGAAGACGAAGGCATCATCCTTACGACCTGGAAGGAATTGAAAGCGCGCCGCGATGCGGTGGGGAAAAAGTAGCGCCGCTCAGGGCTTGATGGTGTAGGTCCGTCCTGCGTGCGTGTTGAATTGCAGCAGACCGGCGCTATCGCGCAACGGTACTTCCTTGCCAGTTTCGTTGCACATCGCCTTGGGCACGAGGCCCGGCCACGGGTTGGCGAGAATGCATGGGTTGCCCGCCAGGGAATGGACGGTTATGGACAGCGGCCCATCTTTAGCCCGCTGTGCGCCCACGACGAAGGCCCCTTGCGCCCCCAGGTTTTCGAAGCCGCCCTCGAAATCCGGCGGCACTGCGGGAAAGACGCGGAGAACACCGGTGTGGGATTGGAGCAGGCTTTCGATGTTGATGCCGTCCGCCGCCGCGTAGATGCCCAGGCGACGGCGTACCGTTTTCAGATAGCCTTGATGGGGTTTCCAGACATTGATAGCGTCCAGGGTGCGCTTTGCCAATTCAATCTGCGCAGGCGGGGAGTCCAGCCCGATATCATCCCCCCAGAACACGGCGGTCAGCGGTACGGCGATGTTGTATTCAATGGGTGTCGCCCCGGCCACATCAATAAAAACAGGACCCTTTGGGGAATCGACCGTCGGGTAGGGGGGCATGGACTCGGCGATGCTCCGCCACCGACTTGCCTCGTCGCTGTCCACACCGAGCAGGGTAGCCGCACGGGCCGCTGCGCGAAGGTGGTAGCGAATCAGGGTAATCCCGGATTGACTGTCTTTGTTGAGCGTCAGGTTATAGGTGATGCCCCGGTGCTCCGGCGACACGGTGGGGAAGACGTGATAGAAGCCGTCTTCCTCAAGTTTAAGAAATTCAGCATAGAAACGCGCCCCTTCACGCAGCACGGGGTAGGCCCGTTCGCGGAGGAAGTCCATGTCCCACGTGTAGAGGAAACGCAGCCAGAAGGGGCGTGCGAGCAACGCAGAGATCTCAATGCTTTGCTCCCAGGTAATATGGCTGTGGATGACCGTTTCGGCCTTCAACGGGTAGTGGACGAGGGGGTACATGGCACCCGGAAGCCCGTAGACCTCTCGTGCATTTGCCTGGGCCATGGGCAGCATGGTGAAAATCATCGCGAAATAGGGGTCGAGTTCGTCGAATTGCCGTTGGATGCACGCCCTGGTCGCGTCGACCTCGTTGAAGTGGAAGTCTGCGTGCCACATGCCTGAGTCCTGGTAGCAAAATTTCGTGCTGTCCACGGAGCAGAGGGGTACGTCGCCGTAGTAGCCCGCCGGACGGACACGGTAGGGAACACCGCCCCAGGGCATGTTGAGGGAGATGCTATTGTCCGCCGACCAGGCCCGCGCATGGGGACGGTCCAGATAGTCCGTCTGGTGTTTCTTGTGTTCGGCCCACAGTTGCTCCGCGCCCATTGAAACGGCTTCCGCCAATAGCTGCCCGGCACGGGCCACCGGCGCGGGGTCGTCCTGGGTGGTAACCACGGTGGCAAAGAGGCTGAAGTCGCCGTCCAGTTTAGCGGGCAAGGCCGTGACGGCGGCGCCGGGCGCTTCATTTATCGGAGTAAATCGCTTGTACAGGCCATGGGAGAGGCGGCCCTCCTTTTCTGTGATCATGGGCGTGCCCAGACCCTGCTTCCCTTCGGCGGTTTCGTAGCGGATGCCCGGACGGGTGAGTCGACATGCCAGCACGCTGCTGAAGCCCTGGGGAAAGGTTTTTTCGGCGGGGAAATCCTGAATAACCCAGGAGCTATCCGCATCGAAGCCCACACGCGGCATAGGGAGTCGCTCGAAGTCCGTTGGAGATTTCCCGCCACCGATAGTGGGGTGGAGATCACCTCCCGGTACAATCGTGTCGCGATGCCGCCACAGCCGGATAGCAACATCGCCGGATTGGAGTCCCCGTGCGTGCCCCCGGAACACAATGAGATTGCGCACGGAACTCACGAAGAGGCGCAGCACGAGTTCCTTCTCGCCACGGGTTGCGGTAAGCGTAATTTCGCCATCGCCCTCCTCGAAGGACAGCGTGCCCTCCGGCTTGAGAAAGGGAAGGTCCAGAATCAGTTGGCCCACCGGTTTGGGGCACGGAAAGTCATAGGAACCGTAGCCGGTGTAATACGCTGCACCGTTGAGAATCGCAGCATCCTTATCCTGGGCCATCTCGATGATTCTGGCAAGCGTTAGGACCGGCTTTTCCGTCGGAGGAAGGCGGCGGTCCCAAACGTCGCTTTTTCCAATACTCAACGTTGGTTCCGAATCGGGACCCCATACGATCACCCCGATGTCGTCGTTTCGCAAGCGATGTATACCCGGTTCAAGGCCCAGCACGGATTGGGTTGGTCCATCGGCAAAGGCCAATGTCGCAAATGCGGTCATGGCGACAGCACACATAAGCGCAGAAATCCCAACGGGGAATTTACTCCGTATCATAAGACTCTCCACGAGGTTTTGCTCAAAAAGGAGCGACGGCGACTATTCAGAATAACTGTATTGCGCTGTGACGGACAAACTTTCCTGTAATGAGTTCTAACCCTTCCAGGGAGAGGGCATTGGCTTCGCCAACATTGATGTGGCGTGAGCGTCTTCCCAAAACCTACTTCAGGGTTGCCAGATAGGCCACCAGATCGCTCAGGTCCTGTGCGGTCATGGCGGCGGCGAGGCCGGTGGGCATGAGGGAGGTGGCGCTTTTTCGCTTGTCGATGACCTCGGATTTCTTCAGGCTCTTCACCGTGCCTGTGGCATCCATGAACTGAATTTCGTCGTCGTTCTCGCTCACGATAAAGCCGCTGAGAAAACCATCCCATTCTGTTTCCAGGATCCACACTTCGTATTCTTGGGAGATGGCGGCGCTCGGATAGAGGATAGCTTCCAGTATG
>JAJRPE010000203.1 GCA_024280935.1 Candidatus Hydrogenedentota bacterium | reverse complement strand
TTTTTCTGGTCCCTCGTCGCGTGTTTTGTTGTGGTGTTTGTATTCTGGGATTCGCCCCTGCTTCAACCGCTGAAATGGCTCACCGTGCTTTTTCACGAGTTGAGCCATGCCATCGTCGGCTGGCTTACCGGCGGGCGGGTGCATTCGCTGAATATTACCGGCCGTGAAGGCGGGATTTGCCGTATTTCCGGAGGCAACCGAACATTAATTCTCATGGCGGGCTATCCCGGAAGTCTTTGCTGGGGTTTGGGTGCGATATTTCTCGCCCGTCGCCGACGGTCGCTGAAGCCCTGCCTCGTTGCGCTCGGTGCCATCATCCTCTTCGTGACGCTGATGTACATCCGGCCACTGGTCGGTTTTGGTTTCATTTTCAGCCTTGCCACGGCTGCCTGTTTTGTCACCCTGGGCCGATACGGTACGCTGGCCGCACAGCGATTCGCCATTCTCCTCGTCGGGGTTTGCAGTTGCGTTTATGTCCTGCTGGATATTCAGGAAGATGTTTTTCGTGTGGGCGGCGGGGTCTCCGATGCGACCCTGCTGGCGCAGCATACCGGGGTTCCTGCGTGGATTTGGGGCGGTGTCTGGTATGCCCTGTCGCTGGCCCTGATCGGGGCCGTGGTTCGGATGAACATGCGCCGGGGAACCTCTCATCCATAAGGCACCACTGCGGGTGCCACGGGTAGGCCCGCAGGGTTTACCCGTGCAAATTCGGGCTCTCCCGGAATTGGATAGTCCTCTCTTTGTCGGCAGGTACTTCACGGGTAAAGCCCTGAGAGGCCTACCCGTGGCACCCGATGTGGATCTTTCCCAAAAAGTGCAAACCCAATTCCAGCGGGGCCAAGAAGTCTGGTGCCTTTGTACCTGGCGTTGATTGGAATACGACAGTATTCCTTCTTTGAGAACGCATGACAAAAAACTTTTCTCGATGCGATGGCAAGAAAGCTACTGTATTTCGGAAATCACTGACTAAGTACTCTTTCGCGCAAGACACCCGAATGCGAGTACACGATCGGGTGGCACACATCGCTGATTTTCACGAGAGGGAGCATCCTGCCCGCTCTGCTACTCCACCCTTTGGAAGCCGTCCTCGCTTACGTTGACCGTCACCTCAACGGGCAAATCCAGACCCACAAGCTTCGCGGGTCGGGTTGACGCCATGGCCCACGCTTCCTCGAAATCCGCATCCGTATGGAGCGCTGTGTATATGACCCCCATGTCCATGGTCAGCGCGGAACCCGCGAGGCCCGCGTGCCCGACTTTGGTGCAGCGAAACGCCTCGGAAACTTCCACCTCGAAGTCGCCCAGAACGTAGCGACCCGGTCCGCAATCGGCGGCCATGATGGCATCCGAAACGAGGACGGTCCTATCGAATCCCTTGGCCCGGATGAAGTTTTTCAGCGCAAAAAAAGGTACGTGGTGGCCGTCCGCGATGAAACTGGCGTAGAGGCCGTCTTCGGAAAGTTGCGCCTGAATGTAGTTGTCCATGCGGGGCAGCATCTGGTGGGACCCATTGCCCAGATGGGTGGACATGACCAGGCCGGCCTCCACAGCCGCACGAATCTCGGCGGCGGTGGCGTTGGTGTGTCCAGCGGACACGACGATGTCGTTCTCCCGACACCAGGCAATTAGATCGAGGGCACCAGGCAATTCGGGGGCCAGTGTAACGATGCCCAAGCGATTGCCCGAAGCTTCCTGGAGCCGCTTCATAAGGTCCGGGGCGGTGGCGGGATCGCAGGCGTGCTCAATGGGATGGGCACCACGAGGGCCTTCCACCGACGAAATGAAGGGGCCTTCGATGTGAAGCTTTGGAAAAGCTTCGGCAAGTTTCGCGTCATTTGTGACCAGATTGGCGTAAGCGCGGCAGTTCGCTTCGAGCCGTTCCTGGGATGCCGTAATGAAGGTCGGCAGGGAAAGGAGCACACCGCGCTTTTCCATCTTTTCGCGGATCATATGAAACGTCTTCGGGTTGAAGACATCGTCTGCGCCGTTGAAGTCGATGCCCGCGTAGCCGTTGACTTGAAGATCAACCAGGCCGGGGCCGGTATAGGTGGTGGGAAGAATGTTTTGCGTCGTCACAATAGATATCCTGTTGTGGGTTGTGGGCTTTGATTTGAAAAACTGCTATAGAAAACAAGACCAATCCGATTTGATCATACTTCTTGTTTTCTCCAGAGCACCCGGTGTGGCGTGCGAAGATTTTGATAGCAGGTGGGTCGCACTCGCTTCAACGTAAGACTTTGGCTATGCTTCACGCCCCGAAGGGGCAATGCAGAAAAGCCCAGGGCAACGCCCTGGGACTACAAAACAGAATTCAAATGCGCCCTGAAAGGGCAGCGCAGCTTATGTTCTGTGATATACACGCAAACGAACTGCGTCGCCCTTTCAGGGCTTCAAGATTTATTGACACCTGATCCCAGGGCGTTGCCCTGGGCTTTTCTGCGCTGGCCCTTCGGGCCGATAAAACAATAGATATCAAGAAAAACACCAACATGCATGGGAAATCGGTCAAGATTGACATTTCCAAAAAGTACGCTCAAACCGGATGAACCGAAAAAAAGATAAGCCCACGTCATTCCCACGCACGTGGGAATCCAGAACGCGGCACGGTCACATCTTGACACCACTGGATCCCCGCGTTCGCGGGGATGACGATCTTGGTTGCTGCCCTTTAACCCAACGTTGTGAATTGGTCATCGTCGTGATAGATGGCGTGGACAAGTTCCATGGCCTTCAGGGCCTGCTCGGAGCTTCCGGTAATTACAGGGCTATCGTTGCGAATACACGCGATAAAGGCATCGACCTCCGCCGCCCAACTGGGGTCCTCGTCAAAATACATAATCTCCTCGGTCGGCAGACCGGGGTCGGCGTGGTCGTCCGGGGCTTTGCGTGCGATGGTCAAGGTCTCGTCACCGTAGCTTCGAGTACTGGTGAGGATGCCGTTTACCGAAAGATAGCCCTTGCTGAGATAAACCTCGAAGGTAAAGCGGTGTTTCCACTGGGTACTGGAGCTGTGGATTTGGGCGATTCGGCCCTGGGTGTCGCGAAGGAGTGCGAAGGCGTTGTCCTCCATGGGGCCATCACCGTGGGCGGCGGTCACCATGCTTTTTACTTCGGCAATGTCGCCGAGGAACATGCGAACCAAATCGAGCATATGGATACCCTGGTCCAGGAGGATTCCGCCGCCAACCATATTGATATCGCCCCGCCACGCGTCGGTGCCGCCCGACTTGCCGTAAACACCACGAATCCAGAGTATATCGCCAAGACGCCCGCTGGACGCAATGCGATAGGCTTCCTGAATGCCGGCGTGATGGCGGTGGTTGAAACCGAAAGCGAGTTTCTGACCGGGGCAGCGCGATTCTGTCGCACGGATGCGCTGAATGTCGGCCACGGTGCAGCCCGGCGGTTTTTCGGCGAAGACATGCTTGCCCGCTTCGAGCGCGGCAACGACAACGTCGGGCGTGACACTGTTGGGCGTACACACGAAGATCACATCAAGATCAGCCGCAATGACATCCCCGGCGGAAGCGGCGCAGGAAATCTTTGGGCATCGCTCCCGAAAGGCAGCAGGTTCGGGGTCATAGCCGCAAAGCAGACGAACATCATCGCGACGGCTGAGTTCACAGGCCCGCAGTTGGCCCATTTTTCCCAAGCCGATGATGCCTGCCCGTATTGGTTCCGTCACGTTTATGCCACCTTAGGCCCTTTGGGACCTGTTATCGACAGTAAATTATGAGTTTGCGATGTCGTTTTCGGCCTGAAAGGCCTCAACAGGTTAGCCCAGGGCAACGCCCTGGGAAAAAAGGGACTAAAAACCAAAGCCCTGAAAGGGCGCAATAAAAGCACATCACGGACACTGTGTCGCCCTTTCAGGGCTGTTAAGTTATGTCTACATTCTGACCCAGGGCGTTGCCCTGGGCTAACCTGTTGGGCCCCTTCGGGGCGGTCGATCATGCAACATGACTGTAACGATTGTACGCGGATTCATCCGCTGTACTGGAGAGGCTCAAAAACTAGAAAACTCCACGTCATTCCCACGAACGTGGGAATCCAGAACGCGGCAGAATAGCACCAAGTCATTACGCGAAGATGACAGTCCTGGCTGTGGTCCGGCCACTAGTGGTGCAGGTATTTTCCACGGGACATGGCGATGTACGTCATCACGACATGACCGAGGATATTGAAGACATCTTCCACCGGACCGTATTCGTCCCGCGAGGTGGGAATGAGCACCGAAACCTTACATTTCTCCGCCAGGCGACCGCCGTCGAAACCCGCGTAGGCAATCGTGGTCGCGCCGTTTGCATTGGCGTAGTCCACGGCCTGGATCAGGTTTTCACTGTTGCCGCTTACGGACATAGCCAGCACCACATCGCCGGGCCGCATGTGAACGCGAAGCTGGTGGGAGAAAATATGGTCGAATCCCGCGTCATTGCCAAGGGCGGTGACCGTGGCCACGTTATCGCTAAGGCACAGGGTGCGCAGCCTGGGCTGGTCGTCGAGGTAGGCACCGGCCACCAAGTCGTTAACAAGGTGTGACGCCGATGCCGCGCTACCACCGTTCGCCATGGTGAAGAGTGTGTTCCCCTGCTGGCTGCATTGCTCAATGGCCTCGATGGTCGCCGCGACAGCATCCTCGTCAAGAACGTTAAGTAGCGCAGCAATACGCTCCGTGTAGGCATGAAAGTAGGCCTGGGCGCTCGGGGCGGCGCCATGGATTTCCGCGAGTTTATTCAACGTCATTCTCCTTGTTTTCGTACTGCAATGCGCACGTGAGAACTCAGACGGTGCTTTTGCAAGAAGTCTTGAAAGTCACGGTGGGCAAGTGGATCCCGATCGGCCAGCAGGGTATGCACAAAAGGCGGCAACACCAGCGAGGGGTTCGCCGCGCAGACCTGAAGGACCAATTCCACATCCAACTGACCGGGCGTGCTCAATTCTACCAGTTCGAAGCCACTTCGTTGTACCAATTGTTCCAGGCCGTCAATAGACATCAGGTTCAGGTGCTCGGGAACGTAGATGTAGGGGGCTTTGTCCCACAATACCTGAAGATCGAAGCCGGAACAGGTGCGCGTAGTGAGAAAGAGCAGTCCATCCGGGGCCATGCGCTGGTGAAGTTGCTCAAGAAAGCCCTGGGGCGCGTATTGATGCTCCAGCTTTTCGAAGGCGCTGACCACGTCCAAAGGGGGTGATTCCTCAAGGCGCAGGGACGTGACATGCGCCTTTTCCGAATCCACCATGGGGACCTGGGGGTCGATACTGTACAGCGCACCAAAAAGGCCGAGCTCGGCCACTTCGTCAAAGATTGCAGGAGAATAGGTTTGCACGTCGGCGTAGGTTGGCGACGTTTCCGAATCCATCTCCCCCGCGACCTGGCCCATCCACGAGGCGTTGCTGCGCAACTGGTGATAGCGTCGCTGGGACGCCGCCCCCTCGGCGAATTGGGCGGCGCGGAACCGGCTGGCTTCCGATTCGGAATAGTACCGGTCAAGAAGCGCCGCGTTGGCCCGGGGGTTCACGTAGAGGCTCTGGCATGCGCCACACTGCGCGAAGGTGAAGCCGCCCTTCTCAAAAGCCGGGCGGGCCTCGTCCTGGCCGCACGCGGGGCAGGCCACAGATTCCAGGGCATCGGGTTCCCCGAAGAACCGGGCCGCGTCACGCAGGGAAAGGCGCATGAGTTCGCTCATCAAGGCGGGCGGGCGGATATCAGCATCATGCAGCCCGCTCGAAAGGACCGTGTGCTTCATGATGCGATTGGATGCCGACATGCGTGTCTCCAGAAGGATGCGTCCAGGGGGGCAACGAACGATGTATTGTCCCATCATCTACCGCAGTAATTACAGCACACGCCATCAATTTGATTCAATGAAACACAACTATCATTCCATGGTGTATCATAAGGATACGCTTTCGGAGCTATCTTTGGGTTTTCGGAAGAAGGCCTTAATAAATACGAAGGATATATAGGTAGTTTGAGAAATGGAAGAACGTCATCAGTTTGTAAGCGTTCACAGGCTCATAAGGGACTGACACGGACCAAGCACCTCCGGTATGCACAGCGGTGTACGACTCTATCACGGAACTTTGTGGAAGCAAGGTTACTCAAAGGCCCGTGGCTGTCCCGTCGTTGGCGCAGAAATCTGTGGATATTCCACCAACGTCGGGACAGCCACGCCCGTTAACGTGCTTGCCCTTGAGGCAAGAGGATACGTACTATTTCGTGTTAATGAAAATAATTTGCGCTGTTCGGGACGTGTCAGTCCCTGAGCTTCCCCGTGAACGCTTACATCAGTTTTTTGTTCTTCATTTCTTTCTTCTTCGTGTTCTTCGTGCCTTCGTGGTGAATAAAATTTTGGTTGCGGACAACGGCTGCTCTTCGTGTCTTCGTGGTAAAAACATTTGGTTGTGGCCAGAGGCCGCCCTGCGCATGCCGTGGCATAAAAAGGAAACTGGACGTTCAATGGATTCGATTCTCTCGAAGTACAAGAAAAGAGCTGGGAGTAAATTCAGACGCTGGGCAAAGGCGGTATTCTGTGGGTGCCTCTGCACAGGTGCATTTCTCCATGCCCCCGGCGTGGAGGCGGCACCAAGCACCGACACCCGTCCCAACATCATCTTCCTGCTGAGCGACGACCAGCGGCCCGATACCATCGCGGCCCTGGGGAACCCCGTTATCGAGACACCGAATCTCGATGCCCTGGTCGCAGAGGGCGTCCGTTTTTCACGGGCCGTGTGCGCGACGCCCCTGTGTGTCCCGAGTCGTGCGGAGATTCTCACGGGGGTGGGCGGATTCCGCAATGGGTTCCGTGCGGGAAGGCGCGCCATCGACCCGGCGCTTGCCACGTGGGCCGGGACGCTGCGCGGTGCCGGGTACCACACGTGGTACGTCGGCAAGTGGCACAACGACGGCATGCCGACGACACGAGGCTACGAGGAAAGCCTTGGGCTGTTCCACAGTGGTGGGGCCAAATGGTGGAAACCCCAAGTGGACGGCAACGGCCAACCCGTCACGGGCTACAAGGGATGGATATTTCAATCGGACGATGGCGAAAAGTACCCGGAACTGGGTGTGGGTTTGACCCCCAATATCAGCGCGAAGTTTGCGGACGCCGCCATCACGTTCATCGAGCGGGACCACGACAAGCCCTACTTTCTCCACGTGAATTTTACCGCGCCCCACGACCCGCTGCTTGTGCCGCCCGGCTACGAAGACAAATACGACCCCGATGCCATTCCCCTTCCAAAAAACTTCGCCCCCGTCCATCCCTTTGACCATGGCAATCTGGATGGCCGCGACGAGCAGGTTTTGCCCGCACCGCGAACCGAAGCCATGGTGCGCAAGGATATCGCGCTGTACTACGCCGTCGTCAGCCATCTCGACGCGCAGGTGGGACGCATCCTCGAAGCCCTGGAGCGTTCAGGCGAAAAGGACAACACCATCCTCATTTACACCAGCGACCACGGCCTCGCTATGGGCAGCCACGGACTCCGGGGCAAGCAGAACATGTACGAACATACCGTTAACGTGCCCCTCATCATCCGGGGACCTGGCATCCCACAGGGTCGCCAGTCAGACGCCCAATGCTACCTACGCGATCTCTTTCCCACGACCTGCGATCTGGTCGGCATGGATATTCCGCCCACCGTGGAAGGCAAGAGCCTGCAACCCCTCTGGACGGGCGAATCCGAGTCCATATACGATGCCGTTTTCTGTCACTACGGCGATGTGCAGCGCATGATTCGGACCGACCGCTGGAAACTCATTTACTATCCCCACCTCGACCGGACGCAGCTTTTTGACTTGAAGAATGACCCGGAAGAGCGGAACGACCTGAGCAAATTTGCGGCCCACGAGGCGACGGTCGCCGAATTACGCGGGCGGCTTGCTGCCTGGCAGAAAGCGGTGGGGGCTCCCGTTCGGGACAGTATCCCATGAGTGGAACAGTCGCTGCCCACGTCTTGAGGCGTACGAACACAGCCGGGACGGCTGTGCCACATTCTTCGAACGCCATCTTTACATTACGTCGCTCTCTTGATGGGAGCAGGTTTTCTGCTCACTTTGTGACCATCACAGGCGAGACGCCTGTGCCACCCTGTCAACGATCTCCCCGGCTGAACACTGACTTCCGTAATTGAGGCTCGGAGTACCAAAGAGGGTGGAACAGGCGTCTCGCCTGTTTTGGCCCACCGTAAGGTGTGCCGATGGCAGGTTTTATGTCCAACGCACCCTTTGTGTCGGGCTGGAAAGCCCAACCCCCTTTGCCGTGAACACGTGCCACTACTTCTTCATCAACCACGCTTCCGACACCAAGGTGCCCCAGCCGCCGGAGTTGCGCCATTGCTCCACGGTGACGCGGTCGCCCTGGGCCACGTCGGGGGCGTGTTCGAAACGGATGGTCAGCTTGCCGTCTTTCGTGGCTTCGACGGGAATGTCGAAGGTGAAGAAATCGCTCATTTGCAGGGGCAGTTCGATGTTGTCAGCAATCACCACATCGTCGGCGTAGATGGCCTCGGATTGCTGGTTCATGCGCATGGCGTAACGTTCTTGAAACCACGGACGGACCAGCGTAAAGCGAATCTTGTAGGTCGCCTTTGGGTCGAGGTCGCGGTATTCCAGTGTCACGCCCTGATCTTCGTCCTGCGTGAAGTGCATGGAACGCTGGCTGGGACGATTGCCTTCGTCGAGCATCCGGGAGACGTAGGGCTGGCCGTGATCGTAGGGGTAGCCGAAGGTGACGTTGGGGGCTGGGTTGGCCGTGCCGAGGTTGTCGTAATAGCCACCAGGGCCGGGGTCTTCGTAGTGGGTGATCATACGAAGAAGTTCACGCTTCTCGTCGCCGATGGCGGCACGGGCACGCTCCAGTTGACGCTGGAGCCAGCCCAACCCGATGAAGTCATGCTCCAGGTTGTAGAGACCGTCGTTGCGCCGCCCATAGAGGACGTTGCTCTCTTCACCCAGGCGCGTGGCTTCCTCACGGACCTCCTGCATCTCGCGGGTTTCGCCCACGCTGGAAAACCAGGGGAGCACCTCATCGATAACGGCATCAAGGTCGCCCTGCACCAACGCCTCCGCAATACGCACTTCGATGTGGGACTGCAAGGCCACTTGCTGGCGGGCGCTTTGTTGCACATAACAATCCAACGCCCCTTTCTGCATGTACTCGCGCCAAATCCAGTTGTTTCTCATCCAGTGGGCCGGCATCTTCTCGCCCGCCGCCTTTACATGGTCATAGTAGGCATCAATGCTGTTTTTCACGGGCAACGGCTCACCCGGAATTTCTTCCATATTGCGCTCCAGAAGAAACAACGCCGCCGCCATGTCGTCCGCCGCTTCGGGACCAAACCACGTGCGGCAATACTCGTCGACCACTTCCTCGACGGTCATGCGGGGATTGAAAAGCAGCCGCTGCCACATCCACTGGTTGAAATGGTCGTGATGCCCGCTGGAGTGGGTGATGTCGCCCACGCCATAGGGCATGAGGTCATTAAACACCCGGTGGTAATAGCGGGGCCAGGCGTAAAATGTGAGGCGGTTGTAGACCATGGTGAGGAACTGGTCGGGCCGCCGTTCGTAGATTTCGTGGCTCCAGTGGGGCGGCAGATCGCCATTCTTGTCGGCACGGGGGTACATCTGGATGTAGGCGTGCTGGGCGTATTTCCAATGGGTGATTTCGTTGTAGTAGACGAGCACCTGTTGCCGGGGAAGCTGGCGCAGGATTTCCTTCGGGTAGAGTCCATAGGGGCCGTAGCCAGGATAGCGGAAGAGGTCCATGCGGTGGGTTTGGCGGTGCCCCGGCTGCCAACTGTTCGCATCGGAACCCGGCCCGTAGCCCCAGGCCCAGAGCCAGTCGCGGGGTGCTTCGTTGAGGTAATCGAAGATGGCCAGGTCGTCCGCGTTCTGAAATTTTTGGTTGGTGAAGTAGATGCGGGTCTTCGGGTGGTACTGGTGGATGACCTCGGCCATTTTCTCCACCGTCTTGATGAAGGTCAGGCCGTAGGGCTTGCACTTGTCGTCTTCACAGCCGCCCCCGTCACCGCCCTGAAACTTGACGAAGTCGTAGCTCGGCCCGTTACGGAATTGGGCCTCGCACTTCCTGATCATGTGTTCCCGTGCTTCCGGGATGGAAAGACACACATAGCCCGTGCGGCCTATGGATTCCGACGCGTTCCATTCGGGCTTGTCGGCGGGAAGGCCTGTGTTGGCTCCAAAGCTGCGCAGGGTCATGAGGCCGTAGGACTTAATGCGATCATAGATGGGTCCGGGTCCCGTGGCGAAGACGTTGGCACCCGCCAAGGCGTAATCCAGAACGGCACGCATGGATTCGTCGTCGGTCCAGGGGCGCACCTTGGCGAGACTCCGGGCCACGCCGCTCTGTCCGTATTGGGTACCGCGAATCTCGAAAGCGGGTGCGGTTCGGACGCGAAGATCGTCGAGTATGGTGATGCTGTCGGCGTGGAAAATAATCTGCCGGAGAAGTTCACCCACGGCGTAGAGACAGCCGCGCTCGTCGATGCCCGACGCTAATATCAGGGGCGTGTCGTCGGTGCGAAGGGTCTGGAGCAAGAATCCCTCCGGGCCGGGTGCGAGATCGGTGAGGGGGGCGATGCGGGCATCAGCGAAGGCCGCCGCGATGGCTTCGTGGTGCGCCAGGATGCCCAAGAATATGGTCGTTCCCTTTCCTGGGCTATCGGATAGCGCACGGACACGCGCCTCAACACCCGAGCCTTCCCGAAGACGCACCGCGAGCAGTTCCGCGATGTTGCGCTCCACGGGGGTGGCGGTGTTACCGATGATGATATCTACTTCGAAGGTGGTCAGGGCCGTGGCACCGGTGGCGATCAAGAGGATGGTCAGGAAGATGGGTAGGGAGCGCAACGAGAACATGGGCGAAGGTCTTTCCAGCGTGGCAATGAATCGGACAGGGCGTATTGTAGCGGCCAGCCGAGCATAGAAAAAAGGGTTTTTCGACGAATTCCGCGAAGCGGGTAACATTCTCGGCCCGTGGCATCTATGCCCCTTAAAAAAGTGTATGCGTTCCCAAACTTCTGGGGGTGCCACGGACAAGGGGCGATAGCCCTTGCCCGTGCATGGAAAACACGCCCTACAGGCAATGACCGTCGTTTCTCCGGCCCCACGTTTTCGCACGGGCAAGCCCCACGGGGCTTGTCCGTGGCACCCGACAGTGTCCCTTGTGTCCCAAGGAAAATCCCATAACAGATTGGTGGTGAAACATGCCTGAGCAGAAAGCAAAGCCATCTTCATCAACACCCAAGCTGGCAGTCCAACCGAGAGCATGTCTTGTCTCTCAAGTCCCTTTCGTCCCTCTCAAAACTATGAGCCATCGTAACTCCAAGTCCCAAGTTTGACTTAACTACGCCTTGTGGTGAATCATGACCACCGCACCCTGCGGCGATTTTCCGCCGTCCAAAAGAGAGGTATACCCATGAAGTTCCAACACCTATGTGCCCACCTTGTCGGTCTGACAGCAATTTTGATAACCGCCCAGGCCTTTTCCGCCGAAATCACCTTTGAGCGCCAGCGTATTGGCACGGGCACCTACGAAGCCGGTGCCATCTTCGATGTCAACAACGACGGTGTTCTCGATATTGTTTCGGGCGAATACTGGCACCCCGGCCCCGACTTCGCCAAAGCGCACAAGATCGCCACCATTATGGAAAAAAGCACCTACTATGACGATTTTTCCAACTATCCGCTAGATGTAAATGGCGATGGCTACCTGGATATCATGTCGGGCGGCTGGTTTGGCGAGACGCTCGTGTGGCGGGAAAATCCCAAGGGACAGCCCGTCGAATGGACCACCCACGAAATCGCCAAGGTCGGCAACGTGGAGCGCGGTTGCTTCTGGGATATCGACGGGGACGGCTTTGTTGAAGCCGTGCCCAATCTGCCCAACAATGGCGTGGCAATCTTTATACTCGAGCGCGACGCGGCGGGCAAAGGCACCGGAAAATTCCGACGCGTCGATGTCTACAGCGAGAAGCAAGGCCATGGCCTGGGATTCGGCGATGTTAACGGAGACGGGCACGGTGATCTCGTCATGACCGGTGGATGGCTCGAAGCGCCCGAAAAACCTTTTGAAGAGACGTGGACCTTTCACGCGGAGCTGGATCTTGGTCACGCGAGCATCCCGATTTTTATTCGCGATCTGAACAACGACGGAAAAAACGACCTCATTGTGGGCCAGGGCCACGACTATGGCTTGTCCTGGATTGAGCAGGGCATGGCCGATGGCAAGCGCACGTGGACCAAGCACGAAATCGAGCCAAAGCGGTCCCAGTTTCACGAAATGGCCCTTGCAGACCTCGACAACGATGGCACGCCGGAATTGATCACGGGCAAACGCTACCATGCCCATAACGGCGGTGACCCCGGCGCGGCAGAACCCGTTGGCTTGTACTATTATCCATTGACAGGAACCGACCTGAAACGGCATGTCATCGATTATGGCCCCGCTGAAAAGGCGAGCGGCACCGGAATCTATCTCTGGGTGGAGGACATCAATGGTGACGGCTTGAAGGATATACTTGCCCCCGGCAAAGAGGGCATCTACCTCTTCAAGAATCAAGGCAAGTGAAACAACGTCAACATCGACACGACAGGGGTGCCCGAAATAGTCCGTGAACACTTGCCAATATTCGCAGTTTGATCTCGGAGCAGGGATACCATAGGATCGCCACAGGAGATCGGCCCGTTCGCGGTGCAAATCCCGCCTTCCTGTCCCTGTCGCACTGTATCCGTGAAGGAGTTTGGTCAAGCGTGCGGATACTCTTTTTTTGCCAGTATTTCTCCCCCGAAATGGGTGCCCCGGCCGCCCGAACCCACGAGCACGCACGCCGTTGGGTGGCGCGTGGTCATGAGGTGACGGTACTCTGTGGACTGCCGAATCATCCCTATGGCATCGTTCCCGATGCCTATCGCGGGCGCTGGCTCTATCGGGAGAACATCGACGGCATCAACGTCCTGCGCTGCTGGTTTTTTGTCGCACCCAACACGGGCGTATTCAAACGCTGCGTCAGTTTCCTTTCCTTTATGATGTCATCCATTTTCTTTGGCATTACGGCCACGAAAAAGTGCGATGTCGTCATTGGGACGACGCCCCAGATGCTTTGCGCATTGGGCGGTTACGTGGTTTCCCGGTTCAAGCGGCGGCCCTTCATCCTGGAGGTGCGGGATCTCTGGCCCAAGCACATCATCGATCTGGGCACCATTACCAACCCTTTGATCATACGGGGCCTGAAGCGTTTGGAAATATTCCTTTATCGCCGCAGCAAGGCGATCATCGCCGTGGCGGAAGCTTCGCGCAAACATATTGAAGACCACGGCGTCCCCACCGAAAAACTCTTTACCATCACCAATGGCATCGATGAGACCTTTTTCGTGCCCAAACCCAAAAACGGACTCCGTGTAAAATTCGGCTGGTCCGAGAAGTTTGTCGTGCTCTACATCGGGACCCATGGCCTCTCCCAGGGACTCGAAACCATCCTCGACACTGCCGCGCTGCTCGCAGACGAGGCCCGCTATCATTTCGTGTTTGTAGGGAGCGGCGCGGAGTGGGAGAGTCTGTATGATGAGGCGGAGGCGCGTGGGCTTGTAAACACGGCGTTCCTGCCCTACCAGGAAAAAGCGACCATGCCCGATTTTTATGCTGCGGCCGATGCCTGTCTTGTGCCCCTGAAGAAGCGCGATGTCTTCCGCTACAACATCCCGTCCAAGATGTTCGAAATCATGGCCTGTGCCCGCCCCATGATTCTCGGGGCCACCGGCCAGGCCCAGCAGGTCCTCGAAGAAGCTCGTGCCGGTATCGCTGTTGATCCGGAAAACCCCAAGTCCTACCGCGACGCCATTGTGCGCCTCGCCGAACACCCCGATGAAGCTGCAACCTTTGGAAAAAACGCACGCGCGCATGTAGTCGCCCACTACACGAGAAACGACAAGGCCGACGCATTTCTTGCGTGCATTGAAGCGACGCTGAACCTGAGCGCCGATGTCCCTGCGGCTGCATCCAGCCAAAGCAAATCGGAGTGAGTGCCTGCGGATCGTTGCGGGTGCTTAAAAGGACGGCTACGAATAGCAGTCGTGCCGCGCGATCCCCAAAAGACGAGTATCAACGAGTCCTGACGGGTTCGTGCGCTGGCGCAAAGCAGCCTTCCTGAGGGCGAGAAGGACGAGATTACGCCGCGTGCGTACGGTGGTGTTTTTGGGAGTATCACGGTGCGGTTGCTCAAAACGCACGAACCCTCGTACCTCGGGATCGCGCGGCACGTCCGCAAGGGATGATAAGGACCATAGATCTTGGTTGTGGCCCAGCCACCTTTAGGTCCCTATTACGGCAACCGTGCCCCCGCCGCTACCCTTCTCCAAACACAAAGTTTGTGTCCACATCATCCAAGCCCGGCCCGTCGGCATCTTTTTGCGTGATGATGCTTGCATCCAAGGGCCATGCGATACCGACCTTGGGGCACGCGTAATTCAGGG
>JAJRPE010000202.1 GCA_024280935.1 Candidatus Hydrogenedentota bacterium | reverse complement strand
TGGGCGTCCCTTGCGTCAAACGGTCAGCACGACCGAGCGGCGCGGGGAACCCAACCTGGCCCAGTCGCTCCATCTGATTAATGGCAACACCATTGATAACGCCATTAAGGGAAAGGGCGGGCTTCTCGACAGTCTTCTTGCAGCGGAGACGCCCCCTGATCAGATCATCGACCGGCTCTATCTTGCCGCGATTTCCAGAGCGCCTCTTGCGGATGAGAAAACGGCGCTGAATGCTTATGTGGCGGCGGCGGAGAATAAGCGCGAGGCCTTGGAAGACGTTTTTTGGAGCGTACTGAACTCAAAAGAGTTTATTTTTAATCATTAACTAGCGTTCTCCGGGAAAGGTCTTGGAGATTGCCAAGGAGTGAATAGAATGCAGAAATCATTGCTACGACTGAAGTATTGGATTGCACCCGTGGCGGTAATTGTCATGGGGCTGATTGCACCTGCGGCCATGGCGGAAGATCCCCCTGCAGGCCCCAATTTGGATGCGGTTCTATCGGACCTGGCCAAAATCGGACCGGATAAACTCATTACCCATGTGGAAGCGCTGAAAAAGAAAATCGGCACCTTGAAAGCCGAAGCCGCCGCTGCCCAGAAGAAGGCGGCGGAGTTGGAAGCCCAGTCCGCCTCGGTGAAGCAGCGCGTCGCTGCTATCGAGAAATTCATGGCTGCCGTTCAAAGCGCTATGGCACCGCCGCCCCCGCCCAAACCGGCACCAGCTCCAGCTCCAGCTCCAGCTCCAGCTCCAGCACCAGCTCCAGCTCCAGCTCCAGCTCCAGCTCCAGCTCCAGCTCCAGCACCAGCACCAGCACCAGCACCTGCACCTGCACCTGCACCTGCCAAATAAGGGCGAATTGATGGTGTTGGGAACGAAAGATATGACGAAGGCATACATAGGAAACAAGCCATGACTTACCGACAAATTTCCAGCGGGTTACGCCTCATGCTTTGCGCGACGTTGGTGGTTGCTACGGTCCCCGCCACGTGGGCCGAGGATGCAGCCCCGGCGGTTGATGCCGCACTTAGCAACCTTTTGAAGCAGGATCCGGCGGCGTTGGTGGAAAAAATAAAGGGTATGAAGGCGGCGACGGCCAAACAAGATGCGGAAGCCGCCGCGTTGCGAAAAAAGGCCACCGATCTGACCAACAAGGCCACTGAGTTGGAAGGGACTATCGCGGGGCTCATGGAGCACGTGAAGGCCCTGAGCAAAAAATATAAAGTCGGCCCTGTGGCGGCTGCGATGAAGAAAGGCGCGGCGGTGAAGATGGCGGTGGCACCAGCCGAGAAACCCTCCGTTGCGCTGACGAATTTCGCCGACCATGTTATGCCCATCTTCCAGGCGCGGTGTGCCCGCTGCCACAACGCGGACAAAGCCAAGAGCGGCCTGAATCTGGCCACCTTGGGCACCACGTTGGAAGGCGGCAGTTCCGGGCCTTCCATCGTGCCCGGTGATCCAGATGGCAGCCGCCTGATGGCGTTGATTACCCAGGCGGAAGAGCCTTTCATGCCGCCGTCGGGCGATCCCCTGACACCAGAGCAGATAGAAATTATCCGCAAATGGATTGCCGATGGCGCGCCTGCCAATGGCAAGTCGAAGGGCATGGCGAAGAAAGCAGTTGCGAAAGATGATAATCCGGTGTTTGTGGCGGCTTCCTTTGATGGGCCGCCGCCCATGCCGGAGGTAGCGCTTGCGAAGCCGAATGTCCTGCCCGGTCGCGGTGTCGTGGCGCGTGCGGTGGATACCAGTCCTCGTTCACCCTTGATGGCCGTGGGCGGTGATCGCCAAGTGCTTCTGTATCAGACGGACACCAACGAGTTGTTGGGCGCACTGCCCTTTCCCGAGGGGGACATTTTTACCCTGACATTCAGTATTAATGGTGAGTTGCTACTTGCTGGCGGTGGGCAGGAAGGGGATACAGGCATCAGCGTCTTGTGGAATATCAAGACGGGTGAACGACTTGGCACCTATGGCCAGTATTACGATACCGTGCTGGCCGCCGACATCAGCCCCGACCATCGGATGATTGCCTTGGGTGGCCCCAGCAAGAAAGTTCGCGTCTACTCCACGGAGACGGGCGAGGAGCTTTACGCGTTGGAGAAGCACAACGACTGGGTCTATGCCGTGAAGTTTACCCCGGATGGAGAGGTTCTTGCCTCGGCGGATCGCGCCGGCGGCATGTATCTCTGGCAGGCGGCCAACGGGCGTGAAGTGGAGCAGCTACGCGGGCACAACGGGGCCATAAATGCGCTGGCCTATACGGCGGATTCCAAGGTGTTGGCTTCTGTTGGGGACGACGGTACGGTCCAGTTGTGGGATACGTGGAAATACAAGCGGATACGGAGTTTCAAGGCCCACAACAAGGCGGCCCTTTACGTGGATATCAGCGCCGATAGTCGAATTATAACGGCGGGCGCGGATCGCCAGACCAAGATCTGGGGACTCGACGGCAAGGAGCAGAAAGCCTTCAAGGGTAGCGGCGACTGGGTCTATGCGGCCTGTTTCGGTCTGAACAATCGGGTCGTCGGTGGCACGTGGTCCGGCAACATCATTATGTGGGATGCCGTCTCCGGTGAAGAGGTCGCAAAGCTGAGTACGAATCCGGCACCGGAAGGCAAGGCCTGACGGGCCCGACGAAGAACATTTACAACAGGAAGAACCCGGTGCCTCTTGGTGAGACACCGGGTTCTTTCCATCTTGCGCTCTGGAGAAACGACTTAGGGAACAAAAAACGCCAGCCCGTTCAGCCTATTGATGCTTCGAGGCACTCTGGGGCGTATGTGTTGCATCCACAGGGTTTTGCCGTGGCCTGGACCGCTTCGAGGACCCAACTGGACAGGATAGCCATGGTGTACTTTCCGCCGTGATCGGCTTTCAGGCCGACTTGGAAGTACCGGTTATCTCCGTCGGGCGTACACCATGCCACCCGTGCGGGAAAGGAAAGTTGCTTCTCCCCCAGGGATACGGGAACCTGCACAAGCGTCTGGGGCTTGATGTAGCGGCCCAGCGTCATGCGGAGCCCGCCATAACTCACGTCAGACAAGGTGGCCCTGCTCAGGGCACCGTTGCCGTCATAGAATTGAACGGGGCCATCGGTGACCACGCGGGTAAATCTTCGGATGTCTTTTTCTGTTTTCAACATGGTACTTCTTTCTGCTTGAATCGTGTCTGCTCTGCCCCTACAACGTTTCATGCATATTTGTTGCGCGTCATGCCCCTCTTTCTATATCCCCTGGAGCATCCATCTCATGTCAGCGAAGAAGGGGCGCTAAGGCTTCTGCCTATTAGGTGGCGGCGTTGCACTCGAATGTTACAGCCTCAGAATATCTGACCCGGTGGAATTGGCTTTGGTGCCGTCTTGTAAAAATCCACGTCGCGTGCCACGGGTAGGCCTCTCAGGGCTTACCCGTGTCGTTTCTACCGATGAGAAAGACGAAGCAAAAGCAGAGATAGTGCATCTGCACGGGTAAACCCTACCGGGCCTACCCGTGGCACCCGACGGTCTTTTTTTTGACGATAAGGTATCCGTGTAGTAAACGCTTACGAAAAACCTTCCCAATCAAAAAGCGCCGACACGAGGATGGGTGTCGGCGCGGGATCGGTGATGTATTTTCTCGGGAGCGGCGGAACTATCCCCGGACCACCATGACGGTGGTTTTTCCGTTGTCTGTGCCGAGGGTGTAGCTCAGGGTTTGCTCGCCCTTGCTGAAGGTCATCATCTCCATCTGGCCTCCCTGAGAAATGTTCTGGATGGATTCCCAGCCCTGGGCCTCGGCCTGGGTCTTCAGCGTTGCCGCCAGTTCCGCCATTGCCGTGCCCACGGTGCCTTGGAGCATCAGGCTGCCGCCCTCTCCCGTGCTGGTCTGGACCATCATCCACGTGGCACCTTCGGGGACGGGCACATCCGACGGGAAGTCGGCGGGCAGGGGGACGGATTCACCCGTTTGCATGTTGATGGTATTGTCGCCATCCTTCATTTGCATGGTGATTGATCCGTCTTCCGAATTGATGTCGACTTGTGCGTTGCCGTCGGTGCTTTGCTCAATGGCCTTTTCCGCCATTTTTTCCATGGTCACTTCGGCGACTTTGCCGCAGCCCGGCAAGAGTGCCGTAGAAGCGGACAGCAGCAACGTTAGCGTTGTGATGGTGAGTTTTTTAGAAATCATGTTTCGCATCTTCTGATACTCCCTATGGTTTGAATGGTTGTTAAGCGTTCGCAAGACACCGCAAGAGTGCCACCCTCACACGCCAGCCGGTTTCCGGCTAAAGTTTGCGGGTGTGGGTTTACTAAGTTGGGCTTTCGCCCACAACCCAAGACCGTCATCCCCGCGAACGCGGGGATCCAGCGGTGTTACGATGTGCTGCTGCCGCGTTCTGGATTCCCACGTTCGTGGGAATGACGTGGACGCATCTTGTTTTTTTATAGCGATTTTCGCAGAATTAAAACACTCTCCGTTTCATCAGTTGGCCTGAGAAGGCGTGTCGGCCTCCTCATGCGGATTTCTTGTTTTGGCATTGAGTCCGTTCTGATGGTTCACACCCGCAAGCTCCCCCGCTTCGCTCCGCCGCGTGAGGGTGGCACCCTCACGGGCTTTTTGGTGAAGAAGAGCTTTGCCTGGAAAATCTGATCGCAAGGAACACGGATTAAACCAGTGTGTCCAGAGCATTGTAAAGCAACCGGCAATGCTTGTCTTTGACGAAACGATTTGACCTGTTAGCCCTCGCCCATCTCGCCGATATACACGTTGGCCGCGCCGGGCACTTCGATCTGGATTTGCTGGCCTTCCGTCGTGATCTGGATGTTCTTCACGTCGAAATCATCCGGCAGTAGCATGATAGATTCGATGTTGTCCCGGGGGATGAGCGCTGCGCCCCGATGGGCATCGATCTGCACATTGTTGGGCTGATGTCGTGCCAGCAGCAGGCCCGTGGCCTCCATGGCGACCCAGGCATCGCCAAAGGCGGTTACCTTCCCCACGTAATTCATGGGCCGTTGCTCAGCATAATTGCGTCTTAATTTGATCCGAACGATACGATCCTTAATCATTGTAACGCACTCCTTCCTGCATTGCCGACGATACGATTTCGTTCCGCTTCCGTCGAACTGCGATAAACCCCATTGTATCAGTTATTCGCGCCAATACTGGCGTTTGTAGGCTTCCATTTGTTTTTCAAGATGGGCCTGGGATTTCTCTTCCTCCGTGCCCGTTGCGTTCTCGTCTACCGGAATATCGGGATAGTCCGCCATGTCGGTGGAGAAGGCGTGGAGAATCATGGGCGACACCGGCGGCTCGGTGATGGTGGCCAGATGGAGTCCATCGGCACTGAAGGCGACTTGGGTGGGCTGGGCCACCTGGACGTTCGCCCGAACGGCCGCTTCCTGAAGCGTGAGAATCAGGACTCCGCTCTTCACATCCCAGATTTTGAACGTGCGGTCGTTGCTTCCCGTGACGAGGCGCTTGCCATCGGCGCTGAAATCCATACCCTTGATTTCATCGGTGTGGCCCCGTAGCGGGGCAAGGTAGATTATGGCGTTGTTCTCGATTTTCCAGAGCGCGACACGGCCCTGTTTGTCCCCCGTGGCAATGCGGGTTCCATCGGGAGATGCCACGGCATAGGAGACATCTATTTTGTGTATCTCGCTCCCCTCATGGGCAAACACGGGAGTGGTGACATCGCCCGAAGTTGTATTCCAGAGCGCGAGGCTGGCGTGGTCTATGCCCTTGCCATCCTCAGTTCGGTCGGTCCGTGCCAGGAGCAACGTTCCATCCGTTTGAGTAAAGAAGGCCTGAAGGCCGGTCAAGTTTTCCGCACTATGGGTTGCGGTGATTGCACCATCGGAAAGTTCCACGATATTTGCCTGAAATGTTCCCGATGCCGTCGGGAAACACAGGGCGATTTGGCTGCCAGCGGGTGAGATCTGATAGTTCAGGGTTGCTCCGGCGATTTGCTCGCTGGTCGCGGTGTCCAACAGCGGCACCGCCGTCGCCCCGCTGCGATCTACCTTGACCAGGCTTTTTCCCGCGCTAATCAATACGTGGCTGTCTTTCAAGACAAAGTCGAGCCGCTCACTATCACCCAGGCTGGTCGCGATAGTAGTGAGCAATTTCCCCGAGCTTACGTCCCAGATGCGGAGCTTCTCTTCGCCCCCCTCTTGGCCGACAGAGGCTACCAGCGTGCCGCTGGAGTTGAGCGCCACGGCCTTGGCGGCCGCTTCGTGGCTTTCCAGCGTGTGAAGCTTGTGACCGCTGCGAGCGTGCCAAAGTACAATCTGTGTTTCTGTTGTTCCCGCGACGATATCGCCTTCCGTGCTGTAGGTCGCGTTCTTGAAACCCGCGAGTTCGTTGGGAGCGAAATCGAGGTCAGCGCTCAGGTCCCATACTTTGGACTCACCGCCAACATCAGAGCTGGCGAGTTGGCTATCGTCCTGGCTGAAGGCCACGGTAAATACGTTCGCACCATGGCCCCGATACGTTTTGAGAGGAAGCAGGTCGGGGACTGACCAGAGGCGAACGGTTCGATCATCGCTGGCCGTGGCCAAGCGAGAACCATCGTGGCTGAAACGGACTGAACGAATGAAACCCTCATGGGCCTTCGGAATGGAATGGACGGTGTTCCCACGGGCGTCACAAAGAAGCAGGTCGCCTTCATTGTCCCCAGCGGCAATTAATTTTCCATCCGGGCTGTACGCGACAATGTCCGGTTTGCGGAAGGTGTAGTCGATGATATCTTTTTGCGCTGAAAAGGAGGCAATATCCCAGATGCGCAGCCGGTCATCCATGCCGAAGACCAGGTGCGTGTTATCCGGGCTAAAGGCCGACACATGTATAGAAAGTACAGAGTCTTTGGAAAAGGTATGGCTTCCAAGCACTTCGCCTGAGGGAATAGCGAAAACCTCGAAGCGTCGTTCCCACCCCTCGTCACCGAAGAATTTACGGGCGATCAGGAGTTGCGAGCCATCGGCACTTAGCCGGAGTCCAAAGCCTTCGGATGTGACGCACTCCTCGATGGTGAGAACGACCTCCCCCGTGTTGATGTCCCAAACTCGGGTTACCTTATCGCTGTTGAGTGCAGCGACGACACGACCGTCCGATGACATATCGAGGTGATGTTGTGTGTTGATAGATTCCGGTTCGTCGAAGCGGAGCAACTCTTCTTTTGAAGCGACATCCCAGACATGAACGGAATCGTCGCCCCGCAACGCCACCCGGCTTCCGTCGGCGCTCACGGTTTTTGCAAAACCGTATCCACTCCAGCGTATGAACTCGTGAAGTAGTTCGCCGGTCTGCAGGTCATGCAGCGAAAGAGTCCCCCGATTAGTCCCCGTAAGCAATCCTGAAGCATCGGCTGTGAACGCGGTAAGTTGGCCACCCCGATCAAGGGTCATGATATCGGAATGTGCCACGGCTTCCAAGTGCCCCCATTCCCACTGGCGGAGAGAGGCTGGTTCACAGTTCGCGAGCAACTCACGGGCTTTGGCCATCTGCTGTTCGTTGATGTTGAAACGGGTGTTTGCGATGTTGGCGTAGTAGAGTTCTTGTTCGGCGCGGTCTTTCTCAAGTACCGCCTTTTTCTCCGAGGCTTCAGCCTTAACACGTTCTTCCACAGCCACCTGCTCCGAGGCCTCGGCCTTAATTCGTTCTTCTACAGCCACCTGCTTCGATGCTAGCGCTGCATTTTTCTGAATCGTGATATTGATGTTATGGAAAATGCCAAAGCCGACAGCAGAAACTATAAAGACCGCCACCACGGCCAGCGCCTTCTTGTGCTTCTTGATGAAGCGTTTCGCCATCTCAACGCTGCTATAGGTGTAGGCATCGACCATGCCGCCCGAGAGATACTTCTGAATCTCCTCGGTCAACTCCTTGGCCGACTGGTAGCGGTTTTCCGGCACCAAGGCCATGGCCTTGTGGCAGATGGCGGCGAGTTCCGGGCGGACGTCGGGTTCGAGCATGCGGACGGGCTTGGGTTCGACCTGGCCCACCTTCCCCATGAATTCGCGCACGTTGTTGCCCGCGTAGGGCATCTTGCCGGAGAGGATGGTATAGAGAACCGCGCCGAGGGAATAAATGTCGGAACGTTCGTCGATGAGGTCGGTGCGGCCCATGGCCTGTTCGGCGGGCATGAAATAGGGGGAGCCGATGGTCTGTCCGTACATGGTCTTGGCCGTGGCTTCCGCGCTGCTTACCCGCATGGCCGTCACGGTTGCTTCGAGGCCCCTGGCATGGATGTCGTCTTCGCCGCGCACCTTGGCGATGCCCCAGTCGATGACCACCGTTTCGCCGAACTCCCCAATCATGAGGTTCATGGGCTTGAGATCGCGGTGGATGACCCCCCGGCTGTGGGCATAGCTGATGGCCTGGCACAAATCGAGGAAGTGGGTCAGGAGGGGCAGCCGGTCGTTGAGGGTCTTGGCTTCCTTGAGGAAGTCGTGCATGGACTGGCCGCGAATGAGCTTCATGGTGTAGTAGAGGCTGCCATCGGCGCGATAGCCCAACTCATAGACCGGGATGATGGAGGGGTGTTCCAACTGGCCGGTGATGCGGGCTTCCTGGAGGAAGCGTGCAATGATTGGAATGGTGAGAATGGCCGTTGTGGGGGCGCCCGCCTCGGTTCCGGGCATGATGTGGCTTTGGAGCAGTTGCTTCAGGGCCACGTCCCGCCCCAGGTGGGTGTCGTGTACGAGGCTGATTTTGCCCATGCCGCCCTTGGCAAATTCGCGGACCATCTCATAGCGGCCTTCGTGCTCCGCCACGGCGGGCACGATTTCGGATTCATCAAGCTCCGCCGCCGCCTGGACCGGCGACATGATTTGGGTGCCCGTGCTGCCGATGGATTCAAAGAAGGAATCGGGTGCGTCGTGGCCGACGATATCGCCCACACTCCCTCGGTCGCCCGTGCCGCCTGTTTGGTTCACGTGGGTTTGCGCGCCATCGTCCTCGGACAGCAGGGAGTCCAAAAGAACATCATCATCATTGCCGCCGACGAGTGAATCCGGGGGGGGGGCGCTGCCATCCATGGAGTCCGCTTCCGAAAAATCGCCCAGTATGGAGTCGACGGGGCCTTCACTGCCCGCTCCGGTCTCGGGCGGACCAGCGCTTTTTTCAAAGGCAGCAATGAAATCGTCCATGGAGTCCACCAGGCTATCCAGTTTCTCGGGATTGTTTCCGAAGTCCTGGATGGTCGCCGAAGCGTCTCCGTCGTGAGATGCCAAGGACATTTCCACGAGCTTGTCGAGCTTCTTCTTGTCTTCGACCGACAATAGGCCCTCATCCACCAGACTTTTGCCCAGATCAGACTCCGATGAGGTCTGGGTGCGCCGCGCCACCTCGGACAACTTGTCGGGGCGCACCTTTTTCATGGATACGGCCAACAAACCGAAGAGCAGACTGCGGTCCTTTTTCATGCGAGATCTCCCGGCGCGTTGGAATAAAAACGGGTACGCCATCCCGAGTGTGATTTTGGAGGAGAAAGGTCGCCTATGTCAATAGTTTTCCTGTTTATGCACTATTGAGGCGAGACGGTTGCACCACGTTTTCAGGTGGCGTTGAACGCGTCGAGGAAGTCTTGGCGGGAGATGCGTGTTTGGGTGAGGATGGAGCGTAGCGTTGAACCCTTGACCCTCCGGTGGGACGGCATGGTCAACGGTGTTCGGGTGCCATCAGCATTTTCGCGAAGGATCAAAATGTGATTGCCCCGTCTTACCTCGCGAGAACCCAAGCGCTTAAACGCCTTAATCACCCGTTCCAGCGGGGCATCCGCAGGGAATGACATCATCTTATTTCAACAGCGGCCTCGGCCACGAAGGCATCCAAGATGGGAGATTCCTGATCGAGTTGGAGAGCATCCTCACCAAAACTCTCCCTATGGAACTGGATAGCCGATTCCACGTCCCGCATAGTGTCTTCATGGGTGTCGCCTTGGCCCACAATCACGCCTTTTAATCCAAGCGGGTAGGCAAGATAGCCGTCTTGGTGATGTTCCACCACAATTTTTATTGCTTGCTGCATGGCATCATATCCCTTATCCTTCTGGCAGAGGTTACTATGCCACCACATCCGGTGGTCTGTCAATCCGACATTTTCGGCTGTCAGCAATAGGCACCGACATTTGTCCCGAATATCGGGTAGAATACAGAGGGACGTTGGCGGCGATTGGATTAGGCCCTTGAGGGCCAATAAAAAACAAGAAAGCGTCACGTCATTCCCACGCACGTGGGAATCCAGAACGCGGCAGAATTGTGCCAAGTCTCCACTGGTTCCCCGCGTTCGCGGGGATGACAAGTGCTTGGGTTGTGGGCGAAGCTCACCTTGGATTATCTGTTTACAGTGGTCATTGGTTATGTTAAGATTAGCGGTATTAGGGAAGGTGGTAAGATAATATGTACAAAAAACTACTGGCTATCCTCGTGCTTGGCGCGATTCTTGGCGGTTGCGCCGCCGAGCAAGAAGCACGCAAGGGCGAAGACGGCAAAGCCTATGGCACGACCGATGGACCTTTTCGCGGGCGTTGGTGGAGCTACGCCGAGCGGGGCAGTTCCTATATCTCGGGTGAGATGTATGCCGAGGCCAAGACCGATTTGCTGAAGGCCCTCGATGGTCGCTCGACGGACTCCTGGCGTGCCCGCACTTACGGACTCCACTTCGTGGAGTATTTTCCCAATCGCGAATTGGGTGTGGTGGAGTTCCACCTTGGGAACTTGGAAGCGGCCGAAGTGGCGCTGAAGACATCCCTGGAAGCGGTGGACACGGAGCGTGCCCACTATTACTTGGATTTGGTGCGTAAAGACCAGATTGCCAAGGGTGTGGTTTCTGACAATACGGAGCCGGAACTCAACACGACGATTGAGCCGAAAAAGATTCTTGCCTCCCGCGAATTGACCTTTGAGGTCGATACGACCGACGATGTGGGTGTGGCGGAACTAACCGTCAATGGCGAGGAGGTTTACCAGCGTGGTGCTTCCGAGGCCAATGAAGTGCTGGCATCGAAGGAAGAAGTGATTCTCGATGAGGGCACCCACACCATTGAGGTTGCTGCTAAAGATCTGGCGGGCAAGGAAGTTAAGAAAGAAGTGGAAGTGGTGGTGGATTTGACCGGCCCCACGATTGGCGTTTTTTCGCCCATAGAGCCGACCGTGACCGATCATGGCACCGTCATCCTTGAGGGAGCCACCGTCGATAAACACGGCGTGGTTTCCGTGGCGGTGGACGAGGGTCTCGTAGCGGAGTCGCCAGGCACGAAGAAACTCGCCTTCAATACCGAATTGCCCCTCGCTGCGGGCGAAAACACCTTTATCGTGGCCGCCCGCGATGTCGCGGGCAATGAGACCCGCTCGGCCATCAAGGTTTTCCAGGGCGATCCCGATTCCACCGAAGCCAAGTTGTGGCTGTTGGAGCAAAAATACCCAGAGCGGCTGAAATATGCCAGCGTGGCAGGTTTGCCCATTTTAGACCTGACTTTTGCGGTGGATGCCCCTGCAGAGGGCGAAATTCGCCTCAAGTCCCCCAAAGCCGACAAGCCCTATCGTCACAATCGTACCCTTCGCGTATCGGGCGAGGTGGTGACCCAGACCAAGGTGACTTCACTCAAGATCAACGGGGAACCCTTCGATCAGTTGACTGGGGCGCCGAAAGAGAGCTTTAACCGTCGCATCCCCATCGACACGACTGGCGATACGAAGGTGGCCGTTAACATAGAGGCCACCGATGAAAACGGCAAGACCTACAACGAGACCTTTGAAATCGATGTGCGGCCCGTGGAGTTGAATACGAAAGAGTCCCGCATGCCGGTGGCTATTCTGGCCTTTGCCGGTTCCGATGTGGATACGAGCGTTACGGACTACCTTCGGCTGACGACGGAGGCCCAGGTGCTGAACGAGGGCCGTTTCCGCGTCGTAGACCGAACCCGTCTGCAGGATGTGTTGACCGAGCAGCAGTTGGCTGCTGCCCTGGCGGATCCCAATGAGGCCCTGACCCTGGGCAAGCTAACCAATGCCTATGTGTTCATCGTGGCCGACGTATTCGCCCATGATCAGGTGGGCTTGGAAATCAAGGCCCGGGCCATTGACGCGGAGACTTCGGATCTCATCGCGACCCTGGACGCTTTCGTGGATGACAAGAACGACAAGGCCAAAGTGGAAGCGGCCTGTCGTGGTCTTGCGCTGCAATTGGCCCAGCGTTATCCCCGCCTTTCGGGCGAGGTTCGCTCCGTCCGGGCTAAGGACGGTGGTGCTGAAGTACTCGTTAACTGGACGAAGGAAGACGGGCTCCAGGAAGGTGCCTATTTTCTCTTCGTTCAGGAGCAGGAGCCTTGGCTGGATGACGACACCGGCGAAGTGTTGGAGCCAGGCGAATTTGTTCCTGTGAGTCGGGGGAAGATACTCAGTTTTCTGAAGAGTGGTGTGAAAGCCCGACAGATACTAAGCGGAGAGGAGGGCGTTACCCTTGAGAAAGGCATGCCTGCAATTACTATGTAGCCTTGTACTGGCGTTCGCCAGTGGTCAGGCTTGGGCTCAGTTGGAAATCAATTCCTCACCCAATGTGGTGGGTAGTGGTGCCCGTGCTCTGGGCATGGGCAGCGCGTTTATCGCCATTGCCGACGATGCCACAGCAGCATCGTGGAATCCCGGTGGCCTGACGCAGCTTGAGCGCCCGGAGCTTTCTCTGGTCTACAGCTTCAAGAGCAATTCGGAAGGCTTTTCATCGTCTTCCAAGCGCGGCCTCAATTTCGATAATTCGGTCGACATCAGCGAGATCAACTACGCCAGCTTTGTGTATCCCATACCGCGTACTTTTGGCGGGCGGAACCTGGTGGTCAGCCTGAACCTGCTGAAGCAGTTTGATTTCAAGCGCGATCTCGATTTTCGTTTTACCGATGTCGGTGCTGCCGCAGGTGGCATTGTTAACTTGGCTGCCAAGTACAAGTACCGCCAGCGGGGCGGACTGCGTTCTCTTTCGCCCGCCGTCGGTTTTGAAATCACGGACAAGCTCTCCGTGGGCCTGGTTGTCAATCTCTATGACCAGAGCATTTTGCCCAACAACGAATGGGAAACCCGAAATAATATTCGTCAGCGCACGCTCTTTAACGTGATTCCCCTGCCTTTTACGGCAACGCGTATCGACGAAAACTATCAGGATTTCAAGGGCCACAATTACACCATTGGATTGCTTTATAAGCCAAACGAGCGGTGGAGTATCGGCGCTGTTTATCACACCAAGTGGAGCGCCGACGTTTCCTACCGGCAGACCGTCCGTCTTTCGAGCGGGGGTTTTGTTGGGCGCACCCGCGTCAAGCGGAATCAGGAGTATACCTTTCCCAGCGCCTTCGGTATCGGGGCTGCCTATCGTTTTCCCAACGACAAGTTGATTGTTTCCTTCGACGTGACCCGTCGTGACTGGGATCAATTTGAGGTTCTTGATCCCCAGAATCCCGTGCGAAGCCAGCGACGGACCTCGGGGGTCACGGGACTGAACAAAAACATCAGCAAGATCGACCCGACCTATACGGTGCGACTGGGCGCGGAGTATGTCTTCATCGACGACTCCAAGCCAAAGCAGGATTTCCTGCCGAGTCTTCGGGCTGGTATCTTTTACGATCCTGAGCCTTCTGGCGGCCGCAAGGACCTTCCCTATGGTGTCAGTATTCGCGGACTGAGCCAGCGCGGCGACGGCGACCCAGACAATTTCTACGGCGTGTCTCTTGGCGCGGGTGTCTTGGTGAAGGACCGGATTAACTTCGACATCGCCTACATCTACCGCTGGGGCGACAATGCCCGCACGGACACCTTCGGGCTTTTCGGAACCAATGCGGATGTGGAGCAGCATAGCCTCTACGTCTCGACGGTGGTGTATTTCTAAGCAATTTGAACGGTCAATACCGTGCGCCGCCGAGTCCAACAGGGCACTGGTGGCGCGTTTTTGTTGGCTGTCGGGGTCCGCGAAATAC
>JAJRPE010000201.1 GCA_024280935.1 Candidatus Hydrogenedentota bacterium | reverse complement strand
TGGGGTTGTGGCCCTGCCCGATTAGTATTGCCAAGTTGGCAGTGACACTCGAAAAAACACAAGTCCTTTTTTCTCCAACGGACAAGCACGGGCATTGGCAATTCGGCCTGAAAGGCCCCAACAGGTTAGCCCAGGGCAACGCCCTGGTTAGGGTGTCGAAAAACCGAACCGCCCTGAAAGGCCAAAATAGCAGGGCCGCAACGGGTGTCCTCTTGATAGACTTTCAATAACGCCTATGTGTAACCCACTCATACTATGCGGAAAAATTTACATTGTCGCAGGGTAAGCGTTCACCCCAAGGGAATTCCACGCCGTCATTCCCGCGCACGCGGGAATCCAAAAAGCGGTAGAAACCTCTCCGGTCATGCTGGATCCCCGCGTTCGCGGGGATGACGATCTCGCACCTGAACGCTTACGTCGCAGGGAATCCTCTTACGCCCTTTCAGGGCTATTTTATGGTGGATCATTTTACCCAGGGCATTGCCCTGGGCTAACCTATTGAACCCCTTCGGGGCGTAGGTCTGCGCATCTGTTTGCTACATCTATATTGCTTCGGGACTTCATGGAAAAGTAAAGCGCACGTCGATCAAAGCTGGAAAGGTTATTTCGTAACCGTTCACGACACGGACACCTTATAGTCAACAAAAAGACCGGTGGGTGCCACGGGTAGGCCCGGTAGGGTTTACCCGTGCAGATGCACTGCCTCTGATTTTGCATCGTCTTCCTCATCGGTAAGGACGACACGGGTAAGCCCTGAGAGGCCTACCCGTGGCACCCGCCGGTTACTTTTTTAAGGAGCAAGATGCCACAGGTCGTGAATGCATACGTTATTTCGAGCAGATTCCTAAGGACTGCCCCCCGTGCGGAGAAGCTGCCTGGAAAACATGTCCGACGCCTGCTCACTCCTTGATACGGGGTGCGGCGAAGGCGAGCCAAACCAGGGTAATGAAGAGGGTGTAGAGGAAGAGGTTGTCCCACAGGGGAAAGGAATAGCGGGTGCCCATGGCCTCCGTCCAGGAACTCCCGATCCCCGTTCCAGAACGTTCGGCGGCGGTTTTCATGCCCGCGTAGAGGAATTCCCATCGGATCAAAAAGGCCAGGGCTACCCCGGATACCACGCTGAAAAAAAGATAGGGCCACAGCATCCTGGCGTGGATGGGATGTTTTGCCCTCGCAGTGAAACGCGCCTTGAGCAGTGTTACGCCGAGCAGGGGTATGCCAATGAGGAAGCCCACCACAAGGACCAACGCCGCGATCTTGTGCAATTCGCCCCACGGCCAGTTTGCCATCGCGATGGCTCGGGAATCGGGAAAGAGGCCCACCAGCACAATACCCAAGGCGCCGGTCAGAAGAAGGCCGCCGCCTATGCGGGCGCTCCAGTCTGAAATGGAGCGAAAACAGCGCTGGATGTAAAGGGCCACGGGAACGGTTGCCATGCCCCAGAAAACCATGGCAATGGTGAAGAGCCACCAGCCATCGGGATTCCGGTGGCTGTCAAAGCTACCGAGAAAGCTGAAGGTGTGGGTCATGATAGAGAAATTGTTTTCTTCTGGAAATATGCGCCAGCATTGAAAGATGAGTCCCCAGAAGAACACGATCTCGAAGACCAGGTATCGTCGCAGTTCGCGGGGTTTGAAATCGCCCTTTAGCAGTCGTGCTATGTTGTCCATACTTCTCCACATACAGGTTGGTGTGTTGGACAGCATCCGATCATCTCAGTCGAGCGGAAGCTCTCCATCTGGAGATGGCTTGCTGTATTTCTGGCGCAGCAGAATCTTCTCTGTTTCCCGGTCATAGATAGCCTCGGCAAGCGCCCAGGCCCGATCCTCCATGGTGTCCTGTGCTATGGCACTGCTGTACGCAGTTTCGCCCACATCCAGGATGTACAGGGCCGACAGAAGCTTCTGCGGCTTGTATGTGAGCAGGTACAAAATCCGCTCCGACAGGGCCTCCAGCAGAAGTTTCCGGTTAAGGTCGTAAGGCGATACACCCAGCGAGGGCATTTGCCAATGGTCGACCAACGCGGCTTCTGTGCCCTGTAGAATCGAACGTTCCATGATCTTGAGGAAGGCCTCCTGTGCGTAAATCAGTAAGCACCAGCACGCGCTTACGTATATCGTGCTTCGGGATGGAAACTCACGACCGCACCGGTCGTCCCCGTCGGGCTGAACTCGCTGGCATCGGTTAGCTTTACACCGAGGAGTTCGCCGCCGTCCAAGAGTTCGTGGATGGTGGCGTTGAGGTGGATGTTGCGCATACCCGGATAGCCTGGACTCCAACGCTGGCCTTGCTTGGGGCCGATACCCATGCGTTCGCGCATTTGCTGGTGGAGGTGGGTCGCCATGTCTTCGGCGATGCGGTCGGAAAGGCCCTGGAGGAAGAGGTTCGACTCGGAGTCGTCGGCCACCTTCATCTCGGCGAGAAAGTCATCCACCTGGGGACCACTGGTCGTAAGCTGGATGCCCATGGCGCTCATCTGTCCGCTATCAACGGGGTGAAAATACTGGGCACCTGCCACGGTGTCTTTCTTCTCCGCGCCAAGCACCACGGTAAAGTCAAAACGCGCAATTTCCTTCGTGTGGTCATCGGGATCATAGACGATGACGGTGTCGCCGTCGGCCTGACAGGGATAGATGCCGAAAACGCCCTGGGGGACGACCCAGTTGTTCTCCGTCGCCTTGTCCACCCACTCCTCAAAGAGGGCATCGAGTTTTGCCTCGGTGTGGCCTTGCTTTTCGCGGGCGGTCTTGCCGCCAAAACGCCAGTTGAGTGCGTAGAGGGTTTTCTTGTCGATGTTGTCGGCAAAGTCGCGGAGGGTGTAAGTCACTTTCTTTCGGCCAAAACGCGGCTCCTCCGCCAGGGTGAAATCGTCAAAGCCCACCGTGCGCCGGGGCAGGGTCTCCAAAAGATCCTTATCCGCCGCCGCACGTTTCTCCGCACGCGCCATGCGTTTGATAAGCTTTTCCTTGTTCGCCGCATAGTAGTCGCTGAGATCCCCATCGGCGCGAAGCTTGTTCATGATGTTAACGCCATCCATGGCCGTGCGACAATAAAAGACGTTTTCGCGCATGGTCTCGGCTTCGTCTCGCCCGGCCATGGCGACGTAGGCCGCGTGACGGTCGCTCACGGGCGCACCGCCAATGAGAATGGGAATGTCCAGATCCTGCTCGGTCATCATGTCGGCCACGGTGATCATGTGGTTCGATGTCTGCACCAAGAGCGCGGACATACCAATGGCATCGGCCTTGTGCTCCTTTGCGCTGTCGATAAAATCTTGCAACGGCACCATGGTGCCCAAATCGATGACGCGGTAGCCGTAGTTCTCCAGCAGCGTGCGGGCGAGGTCTTTCCCGATGGAGTGAACATCCTGGTAGACGGTGCCGATGACGACCACGCCCTTATACTCAATCTTGCTGTGAATGTCGATGCCCGCTTCATTGCGCATGAATACTTCAAGGAAGTTCATGGCCTGGCGCATCACATCGGCCGCCTTCAGCAGGTGGGGCAGGGAAACATCGCCACGCCCAAAGCCATCCCCCAAAATCTGCATGGCACCCATGAGGTGTTCATTGATGAAGGCGAGGGGTTCGTGGGTCTCCATGGCCTCAATGACCTGCAACACAATCTTGTCGGCGTATTCGTAGGTGTGGCCGTTGTACGCCACCGTGCCCCCAATACGCTCCTTGAAGCCATCCACAATTTTCCCGCAAATGGCTTCCACCAGGGGCAGGTCGTCGTAGCTCGTGCGCCGCACGACCGTAACGCCCTTCTTCGCGTCGGCGATATCCTCCAACTCGGCGAAGGCATCCATGTCCCGTTCCATCACCGCCTTGAGGCCCAGCGCGTAGTCCTTGGGGTCAAGGTCGGAAACGAAAACATAGTGATTCGGGTTGATGATGGCACTGTCGAGGCCCACTTTCCGCGCTTCATCGAGAAAAACCGAGGTGAGCACCTTGCGCATATAAGGCTTCTTCGCGAGGCCGTTGGAAAGGTTGCCCACACCCAGGGTCGTGCGCACGGTCGGGTACTTCTCTTTTACCGCCTTGATGCCTTGGAGCGATTCCAGGGCAAAGTTCATACCCTCAATAGACTCTGACCCCAGGGGGAAACAATTCACGTCAATGAAAACGCGGTCGGGGGTGACACCATAATTCTCCCGTGCCCGATCAAGAATCTGGCTGGCAAGGTCAAGTTTTTCTTCCTTGGTGGCCCCCGGTCCCTTGGGCCCGGTGCAGAGTCCCACGTAGCAGGGATTATGCTGGTTCACCGCATCGAGGACGGCATCGATTTTCAACACGCCGGGGGAGGCCTCTTCCATGGAGATAGAGTTAATCAGCGGGCGTCCCGGATATTGCTTGATGGCTTCTTCCAGCGCATCGACCTGAAACGAGTCAATGCACATGGCCCCGGAGAAATCGGTGGTCTGCACATGGACCACCTCTTCCAGCGCGGCCACGGTGTCAATCTGGTTGGAATCCATACAGACATCGATGACTTGGCAGCCCAAGCCCTCCACCTGTTCATGAATCACTTGCTCCAGCACATCGTGGTCGATACCTGTTTCGTTCTCCACGGCATCGCGGACCTTCTTCGAGCCGCGCACATTGAGGCGCTCGCCAAAACGAATCAAAGTCTCTGAGCCGTCAAGCAGCACCGCATTTTGCGGCCCGGAAAGGTAAAGCCCCTCTTCCGGGGTGCGCACTTTGGGCTTGAGATCCCGCACTTGATCGGCCACACACTTGATGTGGGCCGGTGTGGTCCCGCAGCAGCCACCCACGAGATTGACGCCGTACTTCTCGGCAAACAAACGTTGGTAGCGGCCAAACTCTTCCGGCGGATACTTGAAGATCGTCTTGCCGTCCACCGAAACAGGCAGGCCCGCGTTGGGGATCACCGACACGGGAATGTGGCTGTAGCGGCAGAGTTTCTCGACCGTTTTCTCCATGAGATCCGGTCCGATGCTGCAATTGATGCCGAAGACATCGATGCCGATGCCTTCCATGGTCACGAGGGCGGCATGGATGTCCGTGTTGAAGATCTGCATCTTGGAGAACTGATCCACCGTCACCTGGGCGATGATGGGCAGCTTCACGCCCTTTTCCGCCATGGCCTTCTGGCCACCCATGACCGCCGCCTTCAACTCCAGGATATCCTGCTGGGTTTCATAGAGCAGCACATCCGCGCCGCCATCCACGAGACCCCGGACCTGGTGGTAGAAGTTGTCCATGATAGCTTCGTAGGTGGATACGGTCAGGTCGGCCTTGGTGCTGGAAAGGACCCGGTTGGACGGCCCGATGGAGCCAAACACGAAGAGGGGGCGACCGTCATAGTCGGGATCCTGCTTGTATTGTTCCCGCGCGTCACAGGCCAACTCGCAGCCGCGCTTGCTGAAGAAATAGGCCAACTCCTCATAACTGGCGGTCTTCATATCCATCTCGGGATAGGGATTTTTTGCGAAATGGCTCAAATCAATGGGAGCAAAATCATATTCTGAAAGGCGCATGGGGGTCGCGCCGAAGGTGTTGGTCTCCACCGCGTGGGCACCCGCCTTATAATAGTTAACGTGGATATGGGTCATATCCTCTGGCCGAGAGAAGGACAGAAGGTCAGAAAGCATCTTGTAATCGCTGCCGCCGAAAGCTTCATCGCCAAGAAACAGGTCTTGAATTGCCGTACCCGTCGCACCATCGAGCACGACAATAGATTCTTTCAAGGCATCCAGGAAATTCATGGGGAACACTCCGATTCAAAATAATGGGGAGAAATACGAAACAGGGGGCGAGTGTGGTTCTGAAATGAAATAACGTTCAGCGTTGGCTGTATGGCTGTCGGCATGCTTTACGTTTTGTAAGTATTCACGGCTTGTGGCATCTTGCTCCCTAAAAAAGCAACCTGCGGGTGCCACGGGTAGGCCTTTCAGGGCTTACCCGTGTCGTTTCTACCGATGAGAAAGGCGATCCAAAACCAGAGACCGTGCATCTGCACGGGTAAACCCTACCGGGCCTACCCGTGGCACCCGCAGGTATTTTTGTTGACGATAAGGTGTCCGTGTCGTGAAGGGTTACTACGTTGTGAACCACGAATTTTCATGAATAGAAAACAAAAGCAATAGGAATCTCAGCTCGTTACATTTCGAGCTTGAATCCAAGCCAAGAGAGATTTCAGAGACTTCACTACCAACGATAGGTATCCTATTCTTTCTTGTTTTCTTCATTCGTGAAAATTCGTGTGCATTCGTGGTTCAAACCGTTTGTGCTGCTGCCCGTAAAAAGGTAACCAATTACCCCAAAGGGGGTCTTTCATTGTACCATTGCCCGCGAAGGCAGTTATATCGACGTTGGGCCATTTACCGATCCGGCAGATCGGACTGCTTCGATGGCTCGCGTAAAAAGACCCGGTGAGTGGCCCTATGGATACCCCGCCATACCGAAAGGATGCTTGTGAGTTTATCCCAGACCTATACACCCGACCGCTTGGTCGTTTCCTTTGAACTGTTTCCGCCCAAGACCGAAAAGGGCATGGCCGCGCTATTCAAGAATCTGGACGAGCTGGTCACCTGCAACCCAGCCTTTATTACTTGCACCTATGGCGCGGGCGGCTCCACCCAGAAAAAGACCCTCGAAGTGCTGGATGGCGTCCTGGCACGCTATGACGGAATCCCGGTGGCCTCCCACCTGACCTGCGTCGGTGCCACGGTAGACGAACTCCGGGCGTACATCGACGAAGCATGCCGCCGGGGCATCCAATATATTGTCGCGCTACGGGGCGATCCACCCCAGGGCGAAGACCATTTCGTGGCCCCGGAAGGCGGCCTCGCCTATGGCAACGAATTGGTGAAACTCATCCACCGCGAGTACCCCGACATGGGCGTTCTCGTTGGGGGCTACCCCGAGATGCACCCCGAGGCCGTGGATGCTCAGACCGACCTCGACAACCTGAAGCGCAAGGTTGACGCGGGTTCCGATGTGATCATAACCCAGCTCTTCTACGACAACGACGTGTACTACCGTTTCCGTGACAAGTGCGACGCGGCGGGTATTAAGATACCCGTCGTACCCGGCATATTGCCCGTGACCAACCTGGCCCAGGTCAAGCGTATCACCACTATGTGCGGCGCGTCCTTGCCCGAAGAACTGACCCGTCGCCTGGAAGCCCACGGCGACGATGATGAGGGCCAGTTTTCTGTGGGCGTTTACCACGCCGCCCGCCAGGTGGAAGACCTCGTAGAAAATGGTGTGCCCGGAGTGCATTTCTACGTCTTGAACAAATCCCGTGCCACCGCACTCATTTGCCGTGCCCTGGTATTATAGGAGGTTGGGCATCCCTGCCCGACACAAAGGGCGCTTCACTCAATCAGAGCTGCGGAGACGTTGTACGACAACTTTGCAATTCAAAAAAAACGTATGCGTTCCTATGCGTGATGTGGCGTCGTTGCCAGGAAAAACGCGTATGGGTGCCACCCTCACGCGGAGGAGCAAAGCGGGGGAGCTTGCGGGTGCTGAGCATTTGGACATTCCTCACGCCAACGGGAAAACCGCATGAAGTTGCCTACACGCGTTGTCCGTCTACATAGTGGGCCAAGAGGTATTCCGCAAACCCGCACCCGCAAACTTAGCCGGGAACCGGCTGCGTGTGAGGGTGGCACCCTTTCAGGACCCGTATGCACTCACATGAAATCTAACCCTCTGGTCGGATAAAGCGAGTAATATGCCGCTGCATGGGCTTCTCAGCATCGTAGTGTTTACTCAATGACACAAGCTCACGGGTCAAGGGCCACACGAGCCCAATACGCTCGGCGGGTGTTCCAGGAACAAAGTTGTCGTCTGCGTTGTCCGACAT
>JAJRPE010000200.1 GCA_024280935.1 Candidatus Hydrogenedentota bacterium | reverse complement strand
CAGAAGACGATTGCCCGCGTCCATGCGATACCCGACGCACTATTGCAAAAGCTCTGGGCGGAATGAGGCTCTGGCGTAAGCGTCGGTCAGGCATCAAACTTCTTGGACGTGCAGCACGATGCCGAGCTACGAGGCTTCGTGCAGCGAACGCGGGAATACCGAAGCCCTCACTCCAGCCAGGGCATGACCACATCGCCACGCGCCTGCTTCTCGGCATCATGGTACGCACCGTAGAAGACGCTGTTGCAATCCAGCCAAAGGGTGATACGGTAGAGTTCGGCTTCAGAAAGCCCTGCGCCGTAGTGGTCCTTTTCGATTAGGGGCAGCAGTTTTGAGGCGTGCGCGCCCACGTCCCCGGCGATGGAGTAGGAGGTGATGTTTTTCTCCAGGGCACCATTGCCACCGTGTTTCGCCCAAGCCAGGGGAGCCAAGGCATGGTAGGCATCCGACCAACCCCATTTCCCAAAGGTCTTCCCGGAGAGGCTGGGCGCGTTGTCCTCTTTTTCATGGCATTCTGCGCATTGCTTATCCAGCACCGGCTGTACCAGCTTCGAGAAAAGGACGGGGTATGCGCCGTCTATTTCGGGTTGAAGTTTTGACGGCGGACGTTGCATCGCGAGGGGCGTGCTCTTGTTGGTTAATTGCATGGCCTTTTGCTTGTCTTCGTGACAGCCGATGCAGGAGAGTGTTTCGCCGGGATGGACGTAGGTGTCCGAACGCATGCTTTGCACAGCACGGCCTTTTTCGTCCAGCGCCTGGAAGTAGAACGGAACCCCTGCAGGCACCTCGCAATAGACGCTGCCATCGGCTTCCACGGGCGCGGTGCCCAGGACACCACGGGTCAGGGACTGGGCGCCGACGCCCACCACCGGGTCACTTGCACCGGGCGTTGTTTTCGGGAAAAGCTGGATGATCCGCATTCCCGTGATCGTTGTATCGGCGGGCCAGGCGAAGCCACTCTCGTAGATGTCCATGACGGCGAGATAGCCTGTCCTGGGCATTTCGCCCGTGCGATCTTCCGCCGCCTGTTTCGTCCGCGACGGCAACACGGGCGGCCTTTTTCGTGGACGTAGCGGAATGGGATCAAGGCAGGCGATCTTCGGGTCGCTATACAGCAGTTCCCGGTTGCCGAAGGCATCCACAAGATACAGCCCATAGTTTTTCTGTCCCAGATCATAGACGCAAAGATAATAGGTCTCGCTCAGGGGCCACGGCGTGCCATAGCGTTCCGCACGTTGGCGATTGCGCCCGCTGTGGGTCTCGCAGGGCACACCTGGGTACTCTTCTGATTCCGGGAAAGCGGTATCGGGTGTGATGCGTTTCAACTGCGCCATTGCGCCGTCATCTTCCTCCGCCGGATCGATCAGCACCATGGAGCCATAGTTTTGCCCATGGTGCGGCGTGGAGACAGCGACGTATTTCCGGGAATCGGGAATAGCGCGGATGGAAAGCTCCATCCAGGGCCGGGATTCACGGGTTGCGGGGTAGTTGCCGTGGGAGGTGCGCGGATCGCTGCCATCGGGGTAGGTCAGCCAGAGATGATGGGCGATATCGGAATCCCGATCCACATAGTCCCAGCGCGAATAGACGATCATCCCGTCGTTGTTCACGCTCGGATGCCACTCGTGGGTTTCGTGGTAACTGAGGGTGATCAAATCCGAACCATCCGCCCGCATACCGTGCAGCGTGTAGGTGGGATTGGGCCGCAAACCGCAACGCAGATAGCCGCCGCGCCGTTCCGAGATGAAGGCGATGCGACCATTCGGAAGCCAGCAGGGATCAAAGTCGTTCCATATCCCATCGGTCAATTGGGTCAGGGTTGTTCCTGCTACATCCGCCTTGAAAATATGGTAGGTGCTTTCCGGTGTGAAGAGTTTCTCGCGGGGTGTCAGATCCGTCGGCGGCACGGGCACCTTGGCCTCGGACCACGCGAAGAGAATATTCTCACCGTCAAAATCCAGATCGAGTGAGATAAACGACCCATTGACCAGTGTTTTTCCCGCGAGGCGGCCATTCGCAATAGGAAGGTCTTTCAGCAGTTCCCGCACGGTCGGATTATCGGAAAAGGGATTCTCCAGGACATGCACCCCGCCTTCGGGTTCGGCGTGAAAGCCATAATACTGGTCCACCATATGCTCGAAGCGTGCCCGCTGGTGGGTCAGAAAAAGGAGCTTGTCAAAATCGAGCAGGGGGTTCTTAAATGCGATTCGACGGCGCAGAGCACAGGCTTCTACGAATTGTTGTTCCGCAATGCCCGCCACACGCACACCCGAAGATGAGCGCTGCGCAATCAACCCCGCGAGTTCTTCCTTCTCCTGGCGCAAGTCCGGTGCAGGGGCCATCAACTCCAGATCCGCCAGCAGCGCCTGTGTTCTGCGCAGCACCACATCCACAGGATGCTGATCGCTTTCCGAGATGAGTGCCGCTTCATGCAGGCTTTCCTTCCGAAGGCGCTGCTGTGCATCTTCGTGCGTGCGGAACTCCTTCATCTGCTGTCGGATCGCATCGAACTCATGCTGTCGCTCCGCATCAAGACGGAGGGTCAGCGCAGGGACGGAAGAAAGCCCGCCCAGTAGCAGGAAGAGAATAATTAGTGCCCTAATCCATAAGAACTGTCGCAAAAAACGAGAAAATCCTTCGGTAAGGGAGGGCAAGAACCATAAATCTTGGTTGTGGCCCGGCCACCTTAGGTGGACTGGTCTGAAATACATGGGTTCCCACTCCAAATTTTGCGGGAACTTTTCCTCCGCGATGCCCCAGTCTATATAGCGGGCAAAGAGTTCCCCGTCATCCATTAGTTCCCCGTAGTGTATAGGGCATACTGGCACAAGCGCTTTGTTGCGGTCAACACTCGGCTTTTGAGGTGTGCTCAAAGTTCATAAAGGAAGCGTAAAGGGTGTCACCCTCACACGCAGCCGGTTCCCGGCTAAGTTTGCGGGTGCGGGCTCGCGAAATCGTAAACGTTCACGACCTGTGGCATCTTGTTCCTTAACAAATCAACCTGCGGGTGCCACGGGTAGGCCTCTCAGGGCTTACCCGTGTCGTTCCTACCGATGAGGAAGGCGATCCAAAAACATAGACAGTGCATCTGCACGGGTAAACCCTACCGGGCCTACCCGTGGCACCCGCCGGTCTTTTTGTTGACTATAAGGTGTCTGTGTCGTGAACGAGTTTGCGAAATCTTTCTCCCCCATCACTCGGCCTGGGACGCGCTCCCAGATAGGCCCTTCTGCGACACGTGTATCCTGGTGCCTTGCACCCGCAAGCTTCCCCGCTTTGTTCCGCCGCGTGAGGGTGGCACCCTTGCCTGAATATTTGGGTTGTGGGCAATGTTCACGTTAGAATCTGGATAGGCCGCTCTCTTGAGCGCACCGGGAGGATTACCCATGAAACCGATATTTGCCTTTTTGCTCACCATTGGACTGTG
>JAJRPE010000199.1 GCA_024280935.1 Candidatus Hydrogenedentota bacterium | reverse complement strand
GGTTCAAGGACTACCTCGGTTTATCGACACGCCGACCCACAGCTTGAGGGGGAATTATTTGGCATCTGCTCGGGGACTGACGCGGAGCACCCCCCTCCACCCACGCTGAAAAAGCACCGCTTCATACGCTGAACCATGCGAAAACAAAGGGCACTCAGAGGTCCGTGGCTGTCCCGACGTTTGTGAAAAAACCGACGCTTCTTTCGCCAACTGCGGGACAGCCACGACCATTGAGATGGTGCCCGCAAAGATAAATATTTTTTCTGGTCGCAGCGGTTTTTCCTACTCAAAGCGACCTTGGTCGCGTCAGTCCCTAGTGGTCCAACGCATCACGCCAGTAAGTCGTGCTGCACATTCCCGGCCACATCGGTCAGGCGGAAATCCCGGCCCTGGAAGCGATAGGTCAGGCGTTCATGGTCTATGCCCAGGAGGTGCAGAATCGTGGCTTGCAGGTCATGGACATGGACGGGTTTGTCTATGGGAGAAAAACCCAGTTCGTCGGTTTCACCGAGGGTGTAGCCTGCTTTTACACCACCACCCGCCATCCACATGGTCGAGGATTCAATGTGGTGGTTGCGTCCTATGGTGTCCCGGATTTCGCCCATGGGTGTGCGTCCAAACTCGCCGCCCCAGATAATCAGGGTATCTTCCAGTAACCCGCGCTGCTTCAAATCCTTCACCAGCGCCGCGGATGCCTGATCCACATCAAGACAGACTTCGTCGAGGCGATTGCTGAGGTTCTCAGAATTGCCGCCGTGATGATCCCAGTTCGTATGATATAGCTGAACGAATCGAACACCGCGCTCCACCATGCGCCGGGCCAAAAGACAATTCATGGCGTAGGAAGGTTCTCCAGCCTTGGCGCCATAGAGATCGAGGGTGCTTTGGCTTTCGCCTGAAAGATCCATAAGTTCCGGGGCACTGCTCTGCATGCGGTAGGCCATCTCATAGGAACTGATGCGCGCAGCAATCTCACTGTCTCCCGTGACATCCAAACGGGTGCGGTTTAAGGAATTGACGGCGTCAATAACATGGCGTTGCTCCGCATCACTAACCATTTCCGGGGTGCTCAAATTCAATATAGGATCGCCCTGGGAACGAAAAGGAACCCCCTGGTGGGCGGCGGGCAGGAAACCACTCCCCCAGTTGGGCTGGCCGCCCCGGGGACCACGGGGTCCCGATTGAAGCACGACAAAACCCGGCAGATCCTGGGATTCGCTCCCGATACCGTAGTTGACCCAGGCCCCCATGCTGGGCCGGCCAAACTGGCCCGAACCCGTGTTCATCATAATCTTGGCCGGCGCGTGGTTGGGCACATCGGTGGCCACAGTTTTTATGAAGGAGACATCGTCCACAATTCTTGCCGTGTGGGGCAGACACTCGGAGACCCACGCGCCACAATCGCCGTATTGCTTGAAATCGCGCACCGTGCCCAGGAGCTTGAGCGGCCCGTCCTTGCCGAAGGAATCCATAAACGCAAAGCGTTTTCCCTCGATATAGGATTGGGGAATGGGCTGGCCGTTGTACTTCTGAAGGGCCGGCTTGAAATCGAAAAGCTCCAGTTGGCTCGGGCCACCCGCCATGAACATGAATATAACGTTCTTGGCCTTCGCGGGTCGGTGGCCTCGGCCACCCAATATCCCCATGTCGGGCCGAGCCGAGGCATTGTTCGTGAGCATGGAACCCAGGGCCATGGAACCCAATCCGATACCGCACTGCTTAAAGAAGTGCCGCCGGGTCACGCCATGGAGGACCTGTTGATAATTTTGATCTCGCATTCGTGCCTCACTTTGGAAGAACCGCTATAAAAACAAGAAAATATCACGTCATTCCCACGCAAGTGGGAATCCAGAACGCGGCAGGAACGTATCGTAAGACCACTGGTTCCCCGCGTTCGCGGGGATGACGGTCTTGGGTTGTGGGCGAAGCTCGCATTAGACTATCCTTCAGTCACTCGCGGGTAATGAACTCGTCCAGATTAAGCAATGTCCGGGCCACACCGAGCCAGTCGCTGCGGGTGCTGTCTTCGGTCTCCAGCGTCCGGGCCTCCGCCAACAACGCGGCCAATACCGATACTTCATGGCCTTCCGGCTCACGGATCATACACACCCGGAAAGCAAAACGGAGCTTTTCGTCATCGCTCTCCATGGGTGCCTCAGCAATTCGGCGGGCGAAAGCCGCCGCCTGTTCAACAAAGGCCTGATCATTAAGCAGGGTGAGGGCCTGCAAGGGCGTGTTGGAGCGGCTTCGCCGGGTGCAGGACACCATGGCATCGGGTCCGTCAAAGACCGCCAGGGACGGGTAGGGGGTGGCCCGCCAGTAGAAAGTGTACATACCTCTTCGGTAGCGATTCCCGCCTGTGCTGGCTTTCCAGGGGCGGTTGGATTGGCCCAGTTTCATCACCCCGTCGGGCTGGGGCGGATAAACCCCCGGACCACCGACGCTGGGATCAAGAAGTCCCGACACACTTAACGTGGCATCCCGGATAATTTCAGCATCAAGACGGACACGATTCTGCCGGGCGAGGAGGTAATTCTGAGGGTCCACGACATCCAGTTCAGGGCGACGATGAGAGGCCTGCTGGTAGGTGGCAGACAAGACTATCTCTTGAATACAGGCCTTGACCGACCAGCCGCGTGCAATGAATTGGTTGGCAAGGTAATCCAGCAATTCCGGGTGGGTCGGCAGCGCCCCTTGGTATCCAAAGTCGTTCTCGGTCTCCACCAGCCCGCGACCAAAGAGATACTGCCAGAACCGATTCACGGTCACCCGCGCCGTTAAGGGGTTTCCGCGATCCATGATCCAATGGGCCAGATCCAGGCGGGAGCCAAATTCCGCTCCCTGATAAGGATGAAGCACGGCGGGGGTTCCGGGAATGACCGTTTCCGCGAGGCGCGTAAAATCTCCCTGCTCAAAGCGGTGTGTCTCCCGGGGTTCCCCACGCTTTCGCAACACCATGGTTTTCGGCACCTTGGGCATTTTTCCCTTGAGCACGCCGATCTCTTTTTCATGGGCCTGATAGGTGGGATCGGCTTTCAGGAAGCGCTTCTGGATAAGACGCTCCTGCTCTTCGGTCCACGTGGCCCGGTCAGCCTTCACCGCCGCCTTTTCTTTCAGCCCCCATTTTGCGACGGCCTCCCCGGACAATCCGGCGACCCATTGGGTGAGTTTCTCTTTAAGCGCTTCCTCCCGATAGGCATCTCGCGCGGGTGTAATGGCATCGATTTCCTTTTGCAACGCCGCCTTTCGCACGGCCTGCTCGGGCGTGGGCAAGGCCAAATCAATTTCGTCGTCGTTGTTGTAAAAGGCGAAGAGCTTGTAGTACTCGTCTTGGTACACCGGGTCGTATTTGTGATCGTGGCACTTGGCGCAGCCCAGTGTAAGGCCCAAAAACACCGCACCCGTCGTGTTTACCCGATCCATGATGCTGTAAATACGAAATTCTTCCTTGTCAATGCCGCCTTCTTGGTTGATCATCGTGTTGCGGTGAAATCCGGTGGCCACCTTTTGTGAACGGGTGGAATCGGGCAACAAGTCCCCCGCCAGTTGGGCCTCCACAAATTCATTGAAGGGCAGGTCCTCATTGATGGCATTGATGACCCAGTCCCGGTAAGGCCATATTTCCCGTTCACGGTCGATACTGTAACCGTTGGAATCGGCGTACCGGGCGCAATCCAGCCAATAGCGTCCCCACCGCTCGCCAAAATGAGGGGAAGCCAGCAACGCATCCACTACCTGGGCATAGGCCGTGTCGCTGGGATCGGCGAGGAAGGCATCGATTTGGGCAAGGGTCGGGAGAATGCCGATTACATCCAGGTAGACACGGCGCAGGCGCGTTTCGGGGGAAGCGGACGGAGCGGGCGTAATACCCTCAACCTCAAGGCGCGCCAGCACAAAGTTGTCAATGTCGTTCCTGGGCCATGATGGATTCTTCACCGCAGGGATTTCTGGCCAGGCAGGGGGCACGAAGGCCCAGTGTTTCTCGTAGGCTGCGCCCTCGTCGAGCCACTGCCCGAGCACGGCGATTTCCTCCGAGGAAAGGCCCGGCTTTTCGGACGGCGGCATTCGGTCTTCACCGTCCTCCGTGGTAATCCGCGCAAAAAAGAGACTGCTGTGGCGTCCGCTGCCAAAGATTTCCCGAAGGCGCTCCGGCCCGATGCCCCCTTCGTCGGGGGCCACATCCAACCGCAAATCGGCTTTGCGTTGTTTGGCATCCGGTCCGTGGCACGTGAAACAGTGTTGGGAAAGGATGGGCTTGACCTTGGTGTTAAAGTTCCCCGCGCCAGCTTGGAGGGCCATCATCACGATCACGCCCCAAAACACCCTGATTACGATACCAAATTGCATGTATTTCATGTTCACACTCTTGCCTGTGTGCCTGCTACCCAAACACGTACTGCCTCGAACTCTCAAGTGGATCACCCTGCCACAGCCCACTATAACCGATTCATGCGGCCCTTTCCAGCGTCATTTCCATTGATTCCCGCAAGCCGCCTGTGCTAAATTATGATCCCGTTAGGGAAACGGGTCCCCCCATCATCCCTCTCCACGTTTTATGACCAAATTCTGGCGTATTGTATCTATATTCAGGGACGGGATGGCCTAATGACTAAGTATGTGTTTGTAACGGGCGGCGTAGTTTCCTCCGTGGGAAAGGGCATCCTTGCGGCGGGGCTGGGGCTACTGCTGGAAGCGCGGGGCCTCAAGATTGCCATGATGAAGCTGGATCCCTATATCAACGTGGATCCGGGCACCATGAACCCCTTCGAGCATGGCGAAGTCTTTGTCACCGACGATGGTGCCGAGACGGATCTTGATCTGGGGCACTATGAGCGTTTTACCACGTGCAAACTGTCTCAAAAGAGCAATGTCACGACGGGTGGCATCTACAACGCGGTCATTCAAAAAGAGCGGCGTGGCGAATATCTGGGAAAAACGGTCCAGGTCATCCCCCATATCACCGATGAGATCAAATCCCGCATCCGCAAGTTGACAACCGATTCAGAGATAAACGTCGATGTGGTTATCGTCGAAATTGGCGGCACGGTCGGCGATATAGAGAGCCTTCCTTTTCTTGAAGCCCTTCGCCAATTCCGGCTGGAAGTGGGACCGCCCAACTGCTGCTTTATCCATGTGACCCTGGTGCCCTACATTGAGGCTGCGGGTGAACTCAAAACAAAGCCAACCCAGCACAGCGTGCGCTCCCTGCGAGATATTGGCATTCAGCCCAACGTCATCGTTTGCCGCACGGGCCCTTACAATCTGAGCGAGTCCGAGCGCCACAAGATTGCCATGTTCTGCGACGTGATGGACGATGCCATTATCTCGGCCAAAGACATTTCACCCCTCTATGCCATTCCCCTTAATTTCAAGCAGCAGAAATTGGATGACACCGTTCTTAAACTCTTGAATATCGAGGCTGGCGAGAGTGACCTCGCGGGATGGGCAAAGATGGTTGAACGCCTCAAGAGCAGCACCCGCGAGGTGCGTATCGCCGCTGTTGGAAAATATGTAGGCCACGATGATGCCTACAAGAGCATCAATGAGGCCTTTGTCCACGCGGGCATTGAAAACGACTGCTGCGTCAAGGTCGAGTGGGTGGATTCCGAACAGTTTGAAAAGGGCGTGGAACCCGCCGACGTGCTCAAGGGCTTCGACGGCATTCTGGTTGGCCCTGGATTCGGCAGTCGGGGCATCGAAGGCAAGATTCGTGCGGTCCAGTATGCCCGAGAGAATAAGATTCCATTCCTGGGAATCTGTCTGGGTATGCAGGTTGCCGTAATCGAGATAGCGCGAAATTGCGCAGGTCTCAGCAACGCCAACTCCACGGAGTTTGACCCCGAAACCGATGCCCCCATCATTTCCCTGCTCTCCGAGCAAAAAGGGCTGAAGGACATGGGCGGCACCATGCGTCTGGGCGCCTATCGCTGTGATCTAAAACCGGGCACCTTGGCCCATGCGGCCTATGGCGCGGATTCTGTCGATGAACGGCACCGACACCGCTATGAATTTAACAACAGCTTCCTGGAATCTTTGGCAGAAAATGGTACACTGGTTATTAGTGGAACGCACATGAAGGGCGAGCACGAGCTTGTCGAAATCATTGAGGTGAAAGGGCACCCCTGGTTCTGCGCCTCCCAGTTTCACCCGGAATTTAACAGCACGCCCCTCAAGGCACAACCCCTCTTTCGAGACTTCGTCAGCGCCGCACTGAAAAGGTGATTCGCCCGTGGACCTCAAGGTTTCAGCCCAACGTCTCCGCCTCCTCCTCTCCTGGAAAGAAACGTTGCGCCGTGCGACGCCGCAGGAATCCTATGGGGGGCGAAGTTATCGAAAGTCTGCGGCACGGGCCACCGCCGAGCTGCGCAAAGAGGCCGAGGCGGCGGTTCGGAAAGCGGGCAGTCAGCTTCAAGCCTTAATTGCCACGGACGCAGATGGTCCTGCGGCTGCACAGCTACGTCACCGGATCCAGCAGTTGAACCACCTGCTGAAAGCAGAAACCGCCGCCGATCTCGGCGGCCCCATTGCCATGACCCTGGAGGGGTATGCGGACGCCTTTGGGGCGAAGCGTTCCGCCGCATTTACCTTTACCAAACTGGAACGGCAAGACCATATTACCATCGGGGTATCCATCGTCCTGACGCTGGTCATCTGCCTGGGCCTCGGCTGGTATCACCTCTGGCGCGCAAATACCACATTCACCCTGGAGCGGGCCGACGGCGATCATCTGGCCTTGCATTTCCGCAACGATGGACAAAACTCCGCAGCATTTGTGGGGCCCTGGTCGGCAGTCGCTGCCGTCGCATCAAATGGCGCGACTTACGGGGTGCGCCTCTATTGCAAGCCTCGGGATGAGGACTCCTTTCAACCCTGCACGTCCATTGGCGATGTCTGGATCTATCAGAACGAAGTTATGTCGCCTCAACGAAGAATCACGGTGGAATCGGGCGTATCCATTACGGTCCTGCTGGATATTCGAGCCTTGGAATCGGCCTACGGTGCGCCGTTGGAAGCTGTCCGCCTCGAATGTGGCCGCTCGGGACAGCGTCCGCAAGCGGTCTTTACGCAGTCGCTTGAGGGCTAGCTGCTACTGACCAACTCGTTCTAAAAAAATCCGCCAGGGGTGCCACCCTCACGCGGAGGAGCGAAGCGGGGGAGCTTGCGGGTGCGGGCATCAGCCCAGATGTCGCGTCGCCAAAGGGGCCGGGATTCTTATACACGATCATGGCAGGTGTTACACGTGGAGTTTTCGTAGATCCGCACCCGCAAACTTAGCCGGAAACCGGCTGCGTGTGCGGGTGGCACCCTTGCCGTGCTCCTGATAGCGCTAAGGAACCCCGAATAACATCCCATATCACCGGTATGAAAGGTGGGGTCCAATTTACCCACGGTCAGCTTTACCCCGCGCTTCCCGTCTTCCCTTCACGGTTCCAGCGTTCTTCCACTGCTTCTCGGCGGGTCTTCTGGGCCGAACGGACACGGGGCATCCATACGCGCATATCGGCACCTGGTGGAAGAAGCTTTTCCATAAACGGCACCATGATGCTGTCGCTGAGCACGTCGCAGAAGGAGTCATAAAGCTGGACGTGATTTTTCAGCGTCTTCTCTTCGTCGATTTCGGTCTCCAGCGTCACGTCATCCAGATCGATAAACGTGAAACGCCGCCCCTCCGCTGTAAAGACGTTTTTTCCCGACAAGTCCCCGTGGTGCGCTCCACATGCGCTGAATTGATTGATTGCGTGGGCCAAGCCTCCCAGGAAAGAGTGTATGGTATCCGGGCCGGCTTTCTGCACAATCAGAACCCGCAAGAATTCTTCCACGTTTCGCTGGCCCGTCAAAAAGCCGGATATCATGGCATTCCCCGTAATCAGCCCAAGCCCCCCACGCTCCACGAAGGCCACGGGTTCCGGCACGAGAACGCCGTTTTTCTGGAGATGGTGGGCCGCAAACCAGGCACGCCGGTAGCGGCTTCGTTGAAAGGTGTGTTTGAGTGGTCCGCCGCCTCCCGCGAAGGAACTCTCCTTAATGATGAAATCGCCCACGCGGCGCACACGCGCCTTCTTCGATGCCTTTATGACTTCGCCGTCTGCTGCAAGGGCATCCAAGATGGATTCCAAGGCCAGGTGGCCCGGATAATATATCGTGGACAGGCCCTTCCGCGTTTTTTTAATCGTGTTGTCAATACAGAGTGTTGCCATGGTGGCGTGCTTTCTACTTCATCTAATTGGTTGAACGTAGGACAGGCGTCCCGCCTGGCTCGACAGCCGAGACGGCTGTCCTACATTCCTTTACGACCCACTCCGCATTGGGGCCGAGGCACCCCGCATGCGGTAGGCCCAATCGAGCCACCATGGGATATCAATCGCACCATAGCCCGCAAGAAGGGTCTCGTAATCTGTCCGTGACCGACCGTGTTTTTCAAAGGAACGTCGCAATCGAAGTAAGTTTCGGGCACGTCCAAACCTGCCCAGCACACGATACTGACACGCCCGGTCAAAATCAATCAGCCACAACGCCCCATCGGAAACAAGGATATTCTTCACTTGCAGGTCGGCGTGCCATAGCCCGGAGTCGTGCATGTGGCGTATCGCCTCACCCGCCAATCTTAACATCTCCCCGGCTTCCGCTGCATCGGCGCGGATTAGACCGTCCAACAGGGTCTCTCCCGCCAGACGGCGTGTCGCAATTGCCCCCTGACAGAGAAAATCACGGCATTCCCAAGAAACGCCCAAGGGTTCGGGGACCGGGCCACCCGCACGATAATAGGCAAGATGCACTTCAAATTCACGAAGCATCCGGTTGCCGAGAAACTTATCCCGCAGGAATAGCGCTGCGAGTCCACCCCGGCGGTACTTCCGCACGATGCCTTCACCGTAAGCCAACGGAAAAATCTGCACGGTGGCCCGCCCCACATCTTCCGCCGCAACGCAATTGCGTCCCTCAAAAAGAGCACCCGAAACAGCATCGAATTCTTCCAGCAGCGCATAGGCCGATTGTCCGTGCCACGTTTCAAAGTGATAGTCGTCAATTTGCACTTTTCTGGACTTTCCTGCTCAATGCACCGGTCTGCACTGGCGGAGGGCCTCAATCGGCTGGGTTAACGGGACCTATGGAGCTTATGGGACGTATGAACCCCATAGAACCCATGCGCTGTCCAGCATCTTACTACATGGCGGGTTCGCATCCACAATGAGCACACCTTGATCTGATGCCTTAGCCCACGCTATCTCCAGTTTTGCCAGCGACTTCCGATGGATTCAATTCCACCGGATATGATATCCTTATCGGCCTTGATGTAGTACGGTGGCTGGGGCAGAGCCATTGTAAAACGCAAGGCCACGATGGCTATCTACGCACGTTCGCGTGCCTTGGAAAACACTCCTCTCACAGCAATCCAAGCAAGTGAAAGCATAAACCATGAGTACAATTTCAAAATCTGATGTGGCCTATGTCGCGGGTCTGGCACAGCTCGACCTGGATGAGGCCGCCACGGCGCGTCTGGTCGGTGAGATGAACAGCATCCTCGGCTACATGGAAAAACTCAATGAGCTGGACACCGACGCGGTGGAACCCATGATGCACGCCATGGCCCTGACCAACGTCTTCCGGGACGATGAAGTAAAGCCCTCCCTTCCCCGTGAATTGGCTCTGCGCGGCGCACCCCTCCACGATGACGAGTACTTCCTGGTTCCAAAGATTCTTGATACGGAAGGCGGTGGCGCATGAGCGATTGGTTCAACAAGACCGCCTTTGAAATTCGTGAGGCGGTTGCCCAAGGCGATGTCAGCGCCCGTGAGGTAACGACTTCTTTCCTGGATCGCATTGAGGCGGTGGACGGGGCCGTCGGCGCCTACACCCAGCTATGGAACGATGACGCGCTGGCCCAGGCCGACGCGGTTGACGCCAAAGTAAAGGCTGGCGAAGCGCTGGGTGCCCTGGCGGGCGTGCCGATTTCTCTCAAGGAACTTATCTGCACCACCTCGGGTGAAACCACCTGTTCCTCGCGCATTCTTAACGGCTTTCAGAGTCCCTACAACGCCACCGTGACGAAAAAACTTCTCGCCGCCGACGCCATCGTGCTCGGCAAGGTAAACATGGACGAATTCGCCATGGGCTCCTCCACGGAGAACAGCGCTATACAGAAGACGGCCAATCCTTGGAAGCTCTCCTGTGTGCCCGGTGGTTCCAGCGGCGGCTCAGCAGCTTCGGTCGCCTCGGCCACGTCCGCTCTGTCCTTTGGCAGCGACACCGGCGGTTCCATACGGCAACCGGCTGCTTTTTGCGGTTGTGTGGGCCTGAAACCCACCTATGGCCGTGTTTCCCGCTATGGCTTGGTGGCTTTCGCTTCATCGCTCGACCAGATTGGCCCGTTGAGCAAGGATGTGCGCGATGCCGCTTTGGCCCTGAATGTCATCACGGGCAAGGATCCCCTGGACGCCACCAGCGCCGACCTGCCTGCCGAAGACTTCACCCAGGCCCTCACGGGCGACGTGAAGGGGCTTAAAATAGGTCTTCCGAAGGAATATTTCGTTGATGCCCTCAGCAGCGAGGTGCGCACCATGGTTGAGGCCAGCATTGAGGTGCTGAAAGCTCAGGGAGCGGAGTTTGTAGAGATATCCCTCCCCCACACCGATTATGCCGTCGCCGTGTATTACATTGTGGCCCCCGCCGAGGCCAGCGCCAATCTGGCACGCTTTGACGGGGTTCGCTATGGATTTCGCCACCCCGACGCGAAAAACGTCGCTGAACTGTACGTGAAGACGAAAACTGAGGGCTATGGCAAGGAAGTGCAACGTCGCATCATGCTGGGCACCTATGTGCTCTCCAGCGGCTACTACGATGCCTACTACCTCAAGGCCCAGAAGGTGCGCACTCTGATTAAGCAGGACTTCGACGAGGCCTTCAAGCAGTGCGACGTCATCTTAACGCCCACAGCCCCCGCGCCCGCTTTTACCATGGGTGAAAAATCCAGCGATCCCCTGGAGATGTACCTGAACGACATCTTCACCATCTCGGCGAATCTCGCGGGCATTCCGGGTATTTCCCTTCCCTGCGGCCTGAGCGAATCCGGGCTTCCGGTGGGCCTCCAGTTGCTGGGCAAGGCCTTCGACGAAGCGACGCTCTTGCGCACCGCCCATTGCTATGAAGCAAACGCTGGCATTTCATTGGGCACGCCCCCCATCGCCTGATCGGCCCGACTACTGTTCATACCGGCCTCCCAGGCCGTTTTCATAAGGAGACGAGAGACATGGAATTTGAAGCAGTCATTGGCATGGAAGTCCATGTACAACTCAACTGCAAATCCAAGGTGTTCTGTGGTTGCAGCACGAATTTTCATGCGCCACCCAATACCAACGTGTGTTCTGTCTGCCTGGGCATGCCCGGCGCCATGCCGGTGCTCAATCGGGAAATGGTCACCAAGTCGGTCGCTGTTGGCTTGGCCCTCGATTGCACGATCTCCCGCTGGTCGAAGATGGACCGGAAGAACTATTTTTATCCTGACCAGTCCAAGAATTATCAAATCAGCCAATATGACCTTCCCATCAACCACGATGGCTTTCTGGATATTGAAGTCGATGGGAAGTCCAAGCGTATCGGCATTACACGCGCCCACATGGAAGAAGACACGGCCCGCAATACCCACACCCTGGGCGGCGGGCATAGCGGTGTGGACTTCAACCGCTGCGGCCTGCCCCTCTTGGAAATCGTGACGGAACCCGACATTCGCAGTGCCGACGAGGCCTTTGCCTTCTTGACGGAATTGAAGCAGATTCTTCAATACCTCGGTGTCAGTGACTGCAATATGGAAGAGGGCGCACTGCGTGCCGAGGCCAATATAAGCATCCGCCCCAAGGGCACGGAACCTTTTGGCACCAAGACCGAAGTGAAGAACGTAGCCTCCTTCAGCGGCACCTACAAGGCCATCGAGTACGAAATTGCCCGCCAGACGCAGGTGCTCAATGAGGGCGGGAAAGTCATACAAGAGACCCGTGGCTGGGACGATGACCGAGGCGTTACCTTCTCCCAGCGCGCCAAGGAATCGGCCCACGACTACCGCTACTTCCCCGAGCCGGACCTTGTTCCCATTGTCGTTGATGAGGCCTGGGAAAAATCCATCCACGAATTGCAGCCGGAACTCCCTGCACCACGCCGTGCGCGGATGGTGGCAGACTATGGCCTTTCCGTCTACGATGCCGGGGTATTGACCCAAACACGGGCCATGGCCGACTATTTTGAGGCGACTACGGCGCTCGCACCCGATGCCAAAAAGGTCGCCAACTGGATTACGGGCGACTTGCAGGCCCTTATTTCCAATGCAGAGGGGGACATCAGGGTGATCAAGATTACGCCGACACAATTGGCTGCCATGATAAACCTCATCGAAGATGGTACAATCAGTGGCAAGATTGCCAAAGAAGTCCTGGTGGATATGTTCCAGAGCGGCGACGACCCAAAAGCCATTATCGAGGCAAAGGGTCTTGTCCAAATCAGCGACACCGGCGAACTGGAGCAACGCATAGCGGCGGTCTTGGCTACCCACCCGGCCCAAGTCGAAGAATTCCGCAGTGGCAAGGAAAAAGTAATTGGATTTCTGGTTGGGCAGGTGATGAAAGCCACCCAAGGCAAAGCCAATCCAAAAATGGTTAACGAAATACTGCGCAAGCAGCTATCCAACTAGGAGACAGCCCGTTGGCGACCCTTATCCCGAAAACCAAGCCCGTCTCAGAGGCAGAGCGCTTGGATGCCATCGTGCAGCTCATGGCTGAGTTGGCCGATGAAAAAAAAGCAAAGGCCATCCGTGCGTATAACGTTACCGGCCTTACGTTGACGACTGATGCCCTCGTCATCTGCACCGCCACGAGCGAACCCCATATCAAGGCCATATTTAATACGGTGAAGGATGGTATGAAAGTCAGCGGCGTGCGCCCCATTTATGCCGAAGGCTCCTTCAAGGATGGATGGCTCCTTATCGATTTCGGCGATGCTATCTTTCACGTTTTTCGAGAGAAATCCCGTGAATTCTATGATTTGGACGGGCTCTGGGCCGATGCGCCAAATTTCACACTGGACCTGTAAACCCTGTAGCGGCAGATAAAACGATAGCGAGGTATCTCTGTGGACCAATTCACGCCGGATCGCCCAACTCTTTATCACTTTAAGCTGGACCGGATTCTCGGTGAAGGCGGAACGGGGCGCGTCTATCGCGGTATTGACACGAAGAAGGGCGAAGTTGTTGCCGTCAAGCTGTTCCATGAGAATTTTTTTCGAAACAAGCTCCACCTTCGGGATCTCGTTAGGAGCGTAAAGCGCTTCAAGAAATACGATCACCAAAATGTGGTTAAGGTCTTTGGTTTTATCGACGGCGATGACGGTCGCTGCATGATAATGGAGTATGTGGACGGTCCCGACCTGAAGTGGTACCTCCAGAATCGGCCGTGGAACCTGAAGGAGCGTATCGGCATTATTTCCCAGATCTGCTCGGGTTTGCAGTATCTCCATGATCAGAAGATTATTCACCACGACATTAAGCCCGCAAACATCCTCTTTACCCGCACAGGAACCGCGAAGCTTGCCGATTTCTCGCTCTATGGGAACAGTCTCCTCCTGGAACTCATCGACAAAGGCGCTGGCGAGCAAATCACGCCCATGTACGTTCCGCCCGAGATCATTCGCGGCGAGGGTCCTTCATCGGTGAGTGACCAATACTCTCTGGGGATCACCCTCTACCTCATGTTTGCAGAAGAACTCCCCTACAAAGCGGACAACCTGCAACGGCTCTACCAGTGCCACCTCTCCGAAGTTCCTGACCACCCCACGCTGGTAAACCCCAAATGCCCCCAGGCACTGGGCGATATTATTCTGAAGACTCTTGCCAAGCGCCCGGAGGATCGTTTCGCCGACTGTGATCTTCTCCGTATCGCCATCGCAAAATTAGGCCAGAGTCGAATCTAGCACAATACCCCTCGCAATGATCTGGATGCTTTGGCTCCCAAAGATAAAAAGCGCCCAAAGTCTGGATAATTCCAAACCTTGAGCGCATTCCAATTCCAAATAGCTTGGAGGTTGTATCACGCCGACTGATACGGGGACTCCTCTGACAACGGGTAGGCCTACTGCACCCCCCCGAAGCCGCCCCCTGTGTCCGTAGTGGTATCCCCTCCTGTAGTGCCACTCTCGCCGGTTGCGCCATCAATGGGAAAGAATGCTTTCCATGGTGCCTGGCGTTGCGCCAGCAGAAGAGTTTCAATAATATCCGTCACACCCTGCAACTTAAACTGAAAGCTGCTCGATGCGCAAGAGGGAGCTTTGGAAACAAAGCGAATATGCGATTTCATATTGTAACGCCTTTCCCTGGTGCTATAATGACTTGCCGAAAGAAAACTGAATCAGCTGCTCAGCGAATCTCTGAAGGAATATAATCTTCGCCTCAAAGTTGTTCTGGGCATCTTGGACATCCTGTTGTGCCTTTTGCGGCATTTTGCTCACCAACCGGTGGTGTTTCATGCGAGACGTTCTCCTGTTTAACTGTGTTCGGACCCTTTTGGCGCGGCACCATCGGGACCGACCGTTATCCGTGTGCTTACCCCACCCGACACGAGGCCAACTAGTCTGTGTCTGCTGAGTCGCCCATCGTTACACCTGGTGTCGCGTCAGCCGACAAGAGCACCCGTGAACGACGAGGCTATACGTTCACACCATTTTACAGACATTGTAATAGCATGTAAAACTTTAATTGTCAATTGTTTTTCCTGAATCGACAGTTTTTAATTCACAATACCGCCCAGATCGCCGAACATTACGTACCTTAAATTGTGCATTGCTTCCAATGAGTTAGGGCACATTGGGTGGACTCCCACTCTTGAGTACACGGTAATATCGATACCACAGAGACGGCAAGGGATACGGCGCATTATTCGTATATTTTTGCATTCTTCTAAAAAGCATCTCAAGCCGACTGGCCCGCCAGCAGCTCCCAAGACCGATACATCTCCGCCAAATCCTCCTTTATCGCATCATATTCGGACTTCAGCGACTCAAGCGCTTTGTAGTCCCCGGGGTCCACCCCGGAAAATCGAGATTCCACTTCCTCAACCAAGGCTTCTGTGGTCTCGATGTTTTGCTCAAGCTTTTCCAGGTCGACTTTTTTTCTGCGTTTCTCCCTGTCAGAGCCTTTCTTAATTTTTCGGGTTGTTGCGCGACGAATCTTCAGCACGTCATCGGTTGGACGGTCATCTGGTTTTTCCTGCGCTTCCTTCTTGCCCTGCCGTCCCCACCGGTAGTCGCTATAGTTTCCCAAATGGATCGAAGCCTTCCCCGCTTCGATGACAATCAATTTATCCACAAGCTTGTCGATAAGGGTTCGATCATGGCTGACAAGCACGATAGCGCCCTCGTAGTCGACCAGCATGTTCTCCAGCGCCTCCCTGGAAACGATGTCCAAGTGGTTCGTCGGCTCATCGAGAAGCAACAGATTAAACTCCCCCAGCAGGAGCCTTGCCATGGCCACGCGGCTTAGTTCGCCACCACTGAGGCTGCCAATGGACTTAAAGACATCGTCCCCCGTAAAGAGGAAGCGCCCGAGAAAGCTACGAATTTGCTCCGGCTTCCACTCCGTTTTGGCAGCATGAACCTCTGTAAGAATGTCACTTTGGGCATTCAACGACTCGTGATTCTGCTCGTAGAAACCGCGTTGCACCTTGTGTCCCAAGGTCACTTCGCCCGCCAAGCCTGTCAGTTGCTGGGCAATTTGTCGTAACAGGGTAGTTTTTCCTGTTCCGTTGGGGCCTACAATGCCAATTCGTTCTCCACGACTCACCTTGAAGCTCACGTTTTCATAGAGATTCAGTGAATCGTAGCCCATGGTCAGATCCCGCGCTTCCAGCACCAGCTCGCCGGACCGCGACACATCGCCCATCTTAAAACGGACAGAACTGGCCTCAGCCAGGGGCGCACTCACCAACGCCATCTTTTCCATGCGCTTGATGCGGCTCTGAACCTGCTTGGCCTTGGTGTTCTTGTAACGAAAGCGGTCAATCCACGCCTGCTCTTTGCGGATAAATTCTTGCTGGCGGTCATAGTCGGCCTGCTGTTGCTCGCGCAACAAGGCCTTACGCGCAAGGTATCCATCGTAGTTTCCAGGATAGCTGCGAATCTGCCCCCGCTCCAACTCCACGATGCGTGTGACTACATTATTCAGGGTCTGGCGGTCGTGGGAGATGACAACCACGGCCTTGGGGCACTCCTTCAGGAAGGTCTCCAGCCATTCGCGCGCTTCCAGATCCAAGTGGTTCTCAGGTTCATCAAGCAACAAGAGATCCGCGTCTTTCAGTAAGACGAGGGCAAGCATGAGCCGGGTCCGCTGACCACCGCTAAGCGCCATGAAGGGAAGATCAAAATCACTCTTAACAAAACCCAAGCCATGAAGTACTTGATTTATCCGCACCCGAAAATCATAGCCGCCATGAATAGTAAAGGCCTCCTGCTTCTCGCTGTAGAGATTAAGCACCTCCTCATCCCCCCCAGCCATGCGTTCTTCCAGCTGAGCCAGCTCCTTCTCCAACGCGATAATCTCGAAAAAGGACCCCATCACGATATCGTATATGCTCTTATTGTCTTCCACGTCATGAATCTGAGACAGGCAGGCTATTCTAACCCGTTTCATCCGATCCACCGTTCCCCGCTCAGGGTCCATTTCACCGGTAATCAATCGAAAAATGGTGGACTTCCCCGTGCCATTGCGCCCGATCAGGCCAATGTGCTCGCCCTCTTCCACACGGAAGTCGATATCACAGAGCACCTCTTTGCCTGCAAAACTCTTTTCGATACTGTCGAGACGTATTAAACTCATAAAGTTACTACCTGTACTTCCGTGGGCGTTGCCCGCTACGTGAACTACGGGCGTGCAGCGCACTCTGGCGGCTGCAACACCACATGATCCGACTCAATATTCTTTTGGAATGGTGCGGGCACGTCATCCCAGGAAAAGAGATCAACCCGAAACGGCAGGTTGCTTTCTTCAAAGGCCTCCTGCAGGCTGCCCACCTTCATCGACATTTCCGGCGTGGCAAAGACCACCATATCCAAATCGGATTGGGGGCGGGCGGTCCCTTTTGCGCGAGAACCGTAGACCCAGGCCACCGTGTTCGGCAAATACTGGTTCAGCAGACCCAGCAGGGTCTTGCGCTGCCCGGGGGTAATATCGATGCTGCGATTCACGCCCATGTTTCCCTGCTCATGGTTTCGTAGAGGCGAATCGCGTCCCGGATGAAATCGTCCATCAATTCCAAGGCATCGGTCGCTTTTTCGCCGCTATAATCATGGGCGGTGTTGATGCGGGCTTGCGCATAGGCCATCCACTGGTCGACCGGGGAGGCAAACAGCTTGTTTTCACCCGCCAGACGGATAACCGGCTTGGGGCTGTTGGGGACGTCGGGAATGCCCAATTCTTCCAACAAGTACCGCTTGAGCACTTTCCAAAGACAGTCATAACAGGTTTCAAAGCGCTGGATGACCGACTCATCCACGGCTTCCCGGATGAGGAGCGGTTGTTCCGGGTCCAGCACGTCGCGGTTGTGGTATTGCAACGCGAGATGCCTCAGGGCCTTTTCGAACTTGTCATAGTTTATCATGCGTCCGTTTTCCAACGTGATCTTCTGTCTCCAAACGAGCCAGGTCCCAGAGCTTGGCATACTTAGTGAAGACGGAACACGCGGCCAGCCCACAGAGTACGGCCCCATGAAAGCCATCCCGAAAGCCCTGCCGAAGAAGATACATTTTAGCAAAACGAAGCATGGGTCTGAAAGTAACATCCAGCAGGGTTGCCCGTTTTCCCCGTTGGAAGGCATCTTCTGCGCCCCACGTTGTAAAGCGTTGAAAGGTTACAAAATATTCATCGAAGCTGTTGTAGGTGTCATGAAACATAACATCGTCAATACGGCCTACGGAACCATCGACAACTACCTTGGAATGAACCTTCTTATCGAGGTATCGCCCTTCGGCGGTACGGAATAGACGGAGATTGTAGTCTCGGTGCCACCCGCAGTGGCGAATGAGACGGCCAAAGAAGTAGGAATCACGCTTGATATCGTAACCGTGCAGACTCGACGAGTCGGCCATGATCGTTGCCACGCGCCGGGCGAGGGCTTCGGAGACCCACTCGTCGGCATCCAAGACCAGGGTCCACTCGGTGCGCACCTGGGGCAAGGCCCAATTTCGCTGTGCGGCGGCATTTTCATAGGTGTGGTGGACGACATGGTCCGTGTGCTCTCGAATTATTTTTTCGGAGCCATCGGTCGTCTTGGTATCGATTATGCAAAAGATATCGTCGGCCCAAGCCACGCTTTCCAGACAACGCGCAATCTTGTCCTCCGCGTTGGGCACGAGGATCAATACGGTCAACTTGCCTGCGTCAAGTGATTGGGATTCCATCTGGGTCATTCGACCAACCCCAATCGTTCCGCCACCAATGCGTGATATTGGGCGAGAGTTCCTTCAACCATCGTGGCGGTTGAAAACATCGTTTGTACACGCTTTCGCCCGGCACGTGCCATCACATGGGCCGCATCAAGGTCGTCAAGACACGCGATCAAGGCTTCGGCCAAGGCTTGCGGGTCCTTGTTTGGCACAAGAAAACCTGTTTTTCCGGGCAAAACCATTTCAGGGATGCCGCCCGCTTCGGCTGCGACAACCGGAGTTTTGCAGGCCAATGCCTCAAGCACCGAGGTACCCAAGCCCTCTGACCAACTGGACGACACATAACAATCCGACGCTTGCATCCAGCTCGGGACGTCGTCCCGTTGCCCCGCCAGCGTGACCATATCTTCGAGTCCAAGGGAAGCAATCTGCTCTTCCAGCGC
>JAJRPE010000198.1 GCA_024280935.1 Candidatus Hydrogenedentota bacterium | reverse complement strand
CCGCTTCGCTCCTCCGCGTGAGGGTGGCACCCTTAGTGGTTTCTTGGGAGGTCAGTACTTGGGTTGTGGGCGAAGCTCACCTTGGATTTATAGCGGGTGGGTGTGTTCCGCTCTGCTGGACACCCCAGATGACGGGTTACGTATGCTGGTGAAGAGGCGGGCGCGGACCGTGAAGTCCACGCCGCCTGAGCGGGATAGTTTTTGCTCAGGATCCGTTGCAGAGGAATATAGGGAGGAATTCATGAACTTAAGAGCTGTGGTGTTTGTGGTGTCCGCTATGTCGGTCGGCGTTGTTGGAGCGCTATCCCCAGTTGCGCAAGCGGATGTACGGCCCAATATTCTGCTGGCTATTTCAGATGACCAGTCCTTCTTTCACACCTCCAAGGCGGGCTATCCGGCGGTACGCACGCCGGCCTTCGACCGTATTGCCGACGAAGGAATCTACTTCACCCATGCGATTACGGCATCCCCCGGCTGTAGCCCGTCGCGGGCCGCCTTATTGACAGGACGTTACTGTTGGCAATTGGAGCATGCGGGGACCCATGCGAGCGAATTTCCCCAAAAGTACATTGCCTATCCCGATTTACTGGAAGCGGCGGGCTATACCGTAGGGTTTACGGGAAAGGGGTGGGGGCCGGGCAACTTCGCCATATCCGGGCGTACCCGAAACCCGGCGGGGCCGGAGTTTTCAGGAAACACCATCGCCTCTCCAACGGGCATAAGCAAGAAGGACTATGCCGCGAATTTTTCGGACTTTCTCCAGGCCCGCGAAGCGGACAAGCCCTTCTGCTTCTGGTACGGCGGCCATGAACCCCATCGTGTTTTTGAGGATGGTCGGGGGCTGGCGCAGGGCAAAAAGCTGGAAGATGCGGTGGTGCCGTCCTTTCTGCCCGATACGCCGGAGATTCGGAGCGACCTGCTGGATTACTGCGCCGAGATTGAATGGTTCGATCAGCATTTGGGCAGGATGATCGCCCTGCTGGAGGAAGCGGGTGAACTGGACAATACGATCATTGTCGTTACTTCCGACAACGGCATGGCTTTTCCCCGGGCGAAGGCCAATGCCTATGAGTATGGCATCCGCATGCCCCTCGCTATTCGGTGGGGTGATAAAGTCAGCGGCGGGCGCACGGTGGACGACCTCGTCAGTCTCATTGACCTCGCGCCGACTTTCCTCGAAGCGGCGGGCGTGAAGCATCCGGGGGAGCGCTACGCGGCACCGCCTATGACGGGGAATAGCCTGATGGCGATACTGAAGAGCGACAAGTCGGGCATTCTCGATACCAGCCGAGATGCTGTGTATAGCGCACGGGAGCGCCATTCCTCGTCGCGCTACAAAACGCTGGGGTACCCGCAACGTGCCATGCGCACCCGTGACTACCTCTATATTCGGAATTTTCATCCCGAACGTTGGCCTGCGGGCGCGCCCCAGAAGATGGGCGTCGGAGGATATCCAAAAGACCTGCGCGAAGCGGGGCCTATGCACGCCGGGTATCACGATATTGACGCTTGCCCAACCCATACCTTTCTCGTAAAAAATAGGGATGACGCGGCGATAGGCCCCTTCTTTCACGCGGCGGTGGATCGGCATCCGGCGGAAGAGTTGTTTCGTGTGGCGGATGATCCGGGCTGCATGAATAACCTCGCTGCCGACCCCGAGTTTACCGAGGTGAAGGCGGCCTTGTCCAGACAGATGATGGACTACCTCAAGAAGACTGGGGACCCGAGGGTGGTGGCGAACGGTGAAATATTTGAGACTTATCCCCGATACAGCAGGCACCGCTATTTCCCGAAACCGGACTGGGCGATAGGTGAATAAGTGACGAGCGTTAGGGCGGCCAGAATAAGCAATATGATGTCGCCGAAGTATTCCTCGAATCGGCTTTCTGCCAGGGCGATGCACCCGAACCCGCCGGTCGTGCCCACAGCGGCGTTAAGTTCCGATTGCGTCAGTTGTCCGTCCCCGTTCTCATCCAGCACATTAAAGTCGGCGTTGCTTAAAGCGGAAAGGCCTTGTGAGGCTTCCGAGAAGCTCAGGCTCCCATCGTTGTCCGTGTCCAGTGTTGCGAAGGCATTCAGCAAGGTTTGGGCAACTTCTTCTCCCTCACCTTCTCCCTCACCTTCTCCCTCACCCTCACCCTCACCCTCACCCTCACCTTCACCCTCACCTTCACCCTCACCTTCACCCTCACCTTCACCACCGGTGGCGGCTATCAAGACGGCCTCCCCGAAATTTGCCTGGGCGGGAATGCACCAAATGCTCAGCACGCCGATAGCGTCGAGATCGGTTCCGTCAGGTAGGGTGATGATCAGCGTTTCGTCTACATAGGGTGTATCACGCAGGAGATTGTCGGATAGGCTCACACCATTGCTCAGGAATGCATCGGCGAATCCGTAAAGGCGAACATCGATTCCGGTCCCGTCGAAATTGAAATTGTCGATTTGAATCGTGCAATTATCGACGATGCGGGCGGTGCCCGACACGCCGTGAAATCGGGTTGTAAACTCTCCGGTCTCGCCGACGTGAATATTGTCGCTGCCGCAGTCTGGCTTTGGAATATCCAGGTCCACTTTAATCCGGCCCACGTTGTTTTCTTCGTTGGATTCCAGGATGTGGTTGGCGGGGTCCACCTCGATTTCGAGCCAATAGGTCCCGGAGTCGAGGCCCGTGACATCAATCCACTGTAGTTCCAAGCTCTGGAAGTAAATGTCCGTCCACCCGACGGAGATACCGTGGTTGCCGCCGCTGGCCTGAAAACCAAAGGAGGGTGCGCCGGGCAGGGTGCTGTCGTAGGTGGCGGAACTGGTGATACGCACCGCCGGTTTGGCACCCGTGGTCAGCACATCCCCGACACCATCGTTGGCGAGGACTTCGCGGAGGTTATAGGCCACCCAACCCTCGGCTTCCATCATGGCGATGGCCGGATTGTAGAGGAAGGTGCCCGCATCCCGAAGGTAGGAACCGCCATCGCTCTGTTGGACGCGCTGGTTGACCGTCTGGCGCCCATTGCCACCGTCTTCGCCCGTTGCTTCAAGCAGGAAATCGCCCGCGCCGATGTTGGGCAGGGAAGAATTAAAGCGGAGCAGTACCTGTCCCGGCAGGTGATCGGCATCGATAGTGTGGGTTTGCATCGCCGTCGCATCGACAATAAGGTCGGGGAGTTTGTCCTGGGCTTGGGCGGTGGTGACCAAGGCGAACAGGACGGTCAAGGCTAGCGGGATTCCGCGAAAAAGGACAGGGGAAGACGTGGGGGAGTGCTCGTGCATGTCGATACCTCGGTAGAGCCCAATACAAACTGCTATCGACACTATAGCAAGCGAGGGTGCCAGCCGCAACGCCCCAAGAATCTACTCAATTCGATGCAAACCTTCGTGCATGACGTAGTGCCGTTTGATGGGGAGTTTTTCCATCCACGCACGAACCTTCAGTGTTTGCCAGGGGCCGGAACCCTTGCCGCCGCCGTTGTCATTGTCCCAAAGCCACAGGGGCGTGGGCCACAGGCAATAGCTGGCTCCCACATGCTGGTAGAAGGCCTCGTTGCATCCTGCCTGGCCGTGGTGGGCCATTTGGATGTAGTCTGCATGGAGTTTATCCGCCATCGGACCATGCAATACTTTTTCGCCGCCCTCAACCCCGAGATCGCCGGTGAAGAGGACTGATTTCGAGCCATCGGAAACCTTGAATACAAGACTGGAGTTGTTGATACCATTCGGGAAAATTTCCGGGTTCTTCACGGCCAGCACTTCGATGTTAACCCCGTCAACGGTCATTTTCTGGCCTTGTTCCAAGGCTTCGACGCGATGGCCTGCATTCTCTGCCGTTTGAAGAAATTCGTTGTAGTGGTGCTGTTCATCCTCCGAAGAATGGGCACCAATCCATGCCGGGTCGGGGAGGGAGCCGTAAATGGTCTTGATCTTCAGGTCGCCGGGCTTCTTGAGTATCTCGCGGAGTGCGTTAAAATGATCCTGGTGGGGATGGCTGATAAACCAGGCTTCCACTTCGTTGCCGCGTTCTTTTAGAAAATTGGCGAGGTAGGGTGCATCACCGGGCATACCCCCATCGAGCACGATGAGTTTGCCGCGTTGCGTCTGCATGACGTAGGACATTATCTGGGTCGGCGTCTGGTTGGGAAGTTGCCACAGCGTAAACTGATTGTCTTCAGCGGGTCCTTTTTTCGCCTTCTCGGCGGGCAGCACGTGAAGCAACAACGCGCCGTCTCTGGGCGCGGTGACGTTCAGGGTTACGGCACCGCCTTTTTTCTCGAAGGGGATGGCCTCGCCGGTTTCCAGGGAAAGGATGCGCCCAATATCAAAGGCAAGATCCCGCAGGGTCACGGTGGTGGAATCACTCGGACTTTCGTGGTTAATGACGAAGAGAAAGCCCTCGTCCGCGTTGGCGCGAATAGAGGCCTCAATGTCCGGGTTGCTGGAGTACACATGAGCTTGAATCTCTGCTTCGTGCGTTATGGAACGGAGCAAGTCGCGCAATTGGGTACGGGATGGGATATCGTCCTCTTGCCAGGTCTTGAAATAGGTATCTTGCAGACAGAAGCCCAGTAGATACGCGTTTCCTTCGCCCACCTTGCGGTGGCTCAGGGCGGGCGTACCCGATGCCGTTTTCGCCAGCAGGGTCCCCGTGGTGAGGGTGAAGGGGCGCAAACTGGTCAGGTTGATTTTGAATTCACGGCCCAACAGGTTCGTGGACAGCGTGTCGGTAGGCGCTGTTTCCTCTGGAGCATTCTCTGGCCGGTAGGCCCAGCCCGGTGCCGATGTCACCCTGGGAATCCAATGGCCAGTGCGCAGAATGCGGTCCGTGGTGGCATCCTTCGCCCCGAATAGTTCCGCCATGACCGACAGGGGGGCTTTGTAGGCATCCGATTGGGGGAGGCAGTCGGCAATGACGGTGCCGCCCTTCCGCGTAAAGTCTGCGATGCGCACGGCCACTGCTTCGGGCAGCATCGCTACATCAAACAGGGTCAATATTTCGTAGTCGTCCAGCTCGCCTTGGAGAATCTGCTCCTCATGGATGATGTCGAGTTCGCCAAAGGCCCGCAGAAACAGCTCGAAGGACAGGCCCACATTAAAATATTCCTGCTGCAACTGGACGTACTGTGTCCGGGGGAAAAGCATACAGGCCTTTGCCTTGACCCGTGGCGCGTCCAGCAGACGGGCACCCGCCTTCTGGACAAGCCGCATGCCTTTTCCCAGCGTGTCCCAGTGTTTGACTTCAATAGGAATCTTGTATCCCGTAAGCAGATAATCGGCCCCATGGGCAATGGCGGTCATGGCCATCTCCTGCTCACTCCAGTGCATGGCCGCCAACTCCGGTCCAATGTAGTTTTTGAACCAAGCCGGGTTGTAGGTGCCTACCCAGAAGCCCAGGTCTTTGTCAAAGGCCATCGTAAGCGCCCGCATTTGGGCAAAGGTGTAGTGCGTCTGGCTGATGCGTGGCTTTCGCAGGACCGATGGCTCGCCAAAGCGGTAATCCATATCCATATAGGGGTAGAGATCAAAGGCGAAGAGGTCGGCGAAATCACCGCCCCAATGAAAGACATCGTCAATGGCGATCTCGGCGTGGGATCCATAGCCCGCGCCAAAGGTGTTGTGACTGTCGTGGGTCATGGTCACCTTGAAATCGGGATTGACCGCCTTGATGATGGGGTAAACCTGATTCCAGCCATCGGGAAAGTTGGCGGTGCGAAAATTAATCACATCCAGCCATTTCTTGGGATCTTCTTTGATAGACGCGAGGTCGGGCGGGAGGTCGTATCCGTAGCGCTTCTGGAATTCCGTTTTGACAGCCTCACTGTAGCCGAAGGACTTCGGTCCCCAATGGAAAGGTTCATCCTGATAGGTGAACACGTTGTAGAGGTTCTTGATCTCCTTGAGGGGGGCCAGGGCCTTCTCCGCCCGCGCACGGACCGCTTCGGCGTATTCCGGCGAGTACACGCTGATCGCGGGAGGCTTGTCCCGCCCAAAGCCTTCCAGGGCACCCGCGTGGTAGGTGATGAGCATGCCCTTGGATTGGGCATAGTCGAGGATAAAGGTGTTTTCGTCAGGCGGACGGTGGGTGGGCGCTTCGATGCCCGTGAAGCCATGGGCGAGAATATTGTCGATGGTGGCCCGCAGCACGTCCTCGCTCAACGGCCCTTCCTCGCCCTTCCAGCCCTCACCGGAGGGAACGGGAGAAAACTGCGTAACAACCGGGAAGGAATCGGGTTTTGGCAATTGAGCAACGGTGGCATTGGCGCAGCTCAACAAGGCAATCAGGATATAAAACGATCTGATGGTATTCACAAATTCACTCCAAATCTACGCGACCGTGTGGGCACCATTCACGTGGATGTTCTGACCAGCGACGTAGCCCGCCTCTTCGCTGGCCAGGAAAACCGCCGTATCCGCAATTTCCTTCGGGATGCCCCAGCGTCCGGCGGGGACGCCCGCGAGGTATTCGTCCTTCAGCTCTTGGGGGTCTTTTTCGTGGCGTTCCACGGGGATCCAGCCGGGGGAAATCATGTTGACCGTGATGCCGTGGGACGCGACTTCGCCCGCGAGGCTTCGGTTGAATCCATTCTGTCCGCCCTTGGCCGCGCAGTAGGCGGTAAAATTCGGTACGCCACGGGTATAGACCTCCGAACCGATATTAATGATGCGGCCCCATTTCTGTTTTTTCATGTGGGGGAGCACCGCACGGGAAATGAGGAAGGGACTCTTGATAAAGAAGTCCAACATGGACTGGTAAAACTCCCAGGTGTATTCCTCGATAGGCTTCATCGGCTGGTCGGGGGTGGCGTTGATGACCACGATATCGACCGGGCCGAGGGCATCGGTTATTTCCTGGTTCATCCGGTTGATGTCTTCTTCCACAATCACGCTGCCCCGTGTCAGGATGCCCTCGTGGCCCCCGTCCTGGAATTGCTGAAAGGTCTCGTTGGCGCGGACCTCGTTGTTGGCGTAGTTCAGGGCAACCTTCGCGCCCGCCGCGCCCATTTGCATGGCCATGACTTTGCCGAGGCCCGTGCTGCTGCCGGTGATCCAGGCAACTTTGCCCGCCAGTGAAAAGGATGGTCGTCCGTTGGTGGTCATATTGATTCTCCGTATTGTTTGTTGGCCTGAATGGTCCGAATAGGTTAGGCAGAGTCGACCTGTTTTTCTCCCTTGGGCCAAAGGGCCAAAGGGCCAAATTATGTAGGACGACCGTCTCGGCTGTCACGACAGACGGCACGTCTGTCATAAAACAAGTGTGCGGAGCCTTCGGTAGGGGCCGTGAACGGCCTGTGACAACCGGGACGGATGTCCTACATTCTGCACGTATGTGTTGAAAATTCTATCGGTTATTGACGGCAAATCCTACGCAAGTATATCGTGCAGGACATGTCCATGCACGTCGGTGAGGCGCATATCCCGGCCGCTGTAGCGGTAGCTCAATTTGGTGTGGTCAAAGCCGAGGAGGTGCAGCATGGTAGCGTGCAGGTCGTGGATTTCAACCTTGTTTTCGACTGCCTTGTAGCCAAACTCATCGGTAGCGCCATAGATGATGCCCGGTTTTACGCCACCACCCGCCATCCAGATGGTGAAGCCAAAGGGGTTGTGATCCCGGCCCATGTGCCTTGGGCAAAGGGCGTTCGCCCGAACTCCCCTGCCCAGATCACGAGGGTTTCGTCCAGCAGGCCCCGCGATTTGAGATCTTTCAACAGCCCCGCAATAGGCTGGTCCACGGCTTTGGAATTAAGCTCGTGGTTGCTGACCAGGTCGCCGTGGGCGTCCCACCGGTCCTGCCCATCGATGGGAGGACAGGTCAATTCGATGAAGCGCACGCCCCGTTCAACCAGCCGCCGGGCGAGGAGGCATTGCATGCCATAGGCGCGGGTGTGCTCGTAGTCCGCCTCCATACCATAGAGTTTTCGGGTGGCATCGGACTCCCCCTTGATATCCACCAGTTCGGGCACAGCCACCTGCATACGGTAGGCGAGTTCATAATTGGAAATGGCGGCTTCCAGCGCATCGTGCTGGCCCCGGTATTTCATGGCGTCGGCATCGAGGCGGCTTAGCAAATCCAACTGGGATTGTTGCGCACCGGGAACGGACTCCGCAGGCGCGATGTTGGCCAGGGGGTATTCTTGGGCTTTCAGGAGGGAGGCCTGGTAGGCGGCGGGGAGGAAGCCGTTGCCAAAGTTTTCGACACCCCCCGAAGGAATAAGACCGCCATTGAGCACGACGAAGCCGGGGAGATTCTGGTTCTCGCTGCCCAGGCCGTATTGGGTCCAGGAACCCATGGAGGGGCGGCCCGCCAAGCCGTGACCCGTGTGAAGAAAGTAATTGGCCTGGTTGTGTTCGGAGAATTTCGAGACCATGGAGCGAATGACCACAAGATCATCCGCGCACTCGCCCACGTAGGGGAAAAGCTCTGAGACGGGGGTGCCGCTTTCGCCGTAGTTCTTGAATTCCCACGGGCTGCCCAGTGTGGAGCCGTTGTTGTCGAACTGGGTTGGTTCCATGGTCATGGAGAAGGGCAGGCCGTTTTCCTTCGTAAGGCGGGGTTTGGGATCAAAGCTGTCCACCTGGGAGACACCACCGTCCATGTAGAGGAAGATGATGTTCTTGGCCTTGGCGTGATGGTGAGGCTGCTTAGCGCTGCCGGGGGCACCATAGGCACTATCACCCAACAGGGCGGTGAGCGCTACCGCACCGAATCCATTGGCGCAACGAAGGAGCATATCCCGTCGGCTGAGGGGGGCGGGGGAAAACTGGTCGCAGCCGCAACCGGGTTGGTGTGTATTCTTCATCAGGATTTCTCCCTTTACATCGGGTAATTCAAAGCGTATTTCAAGATTTGAACCACGAAGAATGTAGGACATCCGTCCCGGTTGTCACAGGCCGTTCACGGCCTTTATTGATACGTTGAGCTTGGGACAGGCATACCGCCTGTCGTGACAGCCGAGACGGCTATCCTACATAGCACAGTTTTCTTTTTGCTCATCACCCCACATAAATAAATTCTTTCAGCATAAATACCGTGTGGCATAAATCGGCCAAAACCCGGCTGTCCTGCCACGCGCCTTCCACAGGCACATTGTAGAGCTTGGCCTGGGCAGTAACGAAGGCCAACAGGGTTTCCCGCTCTTCCGAACGGGGCGAACGGGCCAGGGCATGTTGATAGAGGGACTCCGTGAGTGCTTCGAAGGTCGCGGGTTCGCCGTCGAGGAGGCGTTCACTCCAGACGCGGGCCTGGTCCACCACGAAGGGGTCGTTCATCATGATAAGGGCTTGGGCCGGCAGATTGGAAACGGTGCGTTTCCCAATGGTGGTGTCGGGGAGGGGCATGTCGAAGGCCGTCGCGATGGACAGCAAATGGTTGCGCCGCACTTCGAGGTAGACCGTGCGACGGCGGTTGCCATCCATGGGGCCGGAGTGTTTCGGGCTGCGCCGATTTCGTTGGAAGGGCGGGATGTAAGCGGGCACCGAGGGACCGTACATGGTGGCATCGAGATTGCCGCCCAAGGCCAGGAGGCTGTCCCGAATTACCTCGCCCTCAAGCCGTTGAATGGGCATGCGATGGAGCAGGAGGTTCGCCGGGTCTTTGGTCTCCGTCTCGGGCGAGAGGGGCACGCTGCTCATCCGATAGGTCGCGGTAAGCATGAGGGCCTTGATGAGTTTCTTCGTGGACCAGCCTTCGGCCATAAATCGCATGGCGAGATAATCAAGAAGTTCCGGGTGGGAGGGAGGCTGCCCCAGGACACCGAAGTTGTCCACGGAGGGCACAATGCCCCGTCCAAAGAGGTGGTGCCAGATTCGATTTGCATAAACCCGTGCGGCCAAGGGATTGGCGGGGGCGACCATCTTCTTTGCAAGGGTCAGGCGGTCATCGGCATCGCTCAAACGCTCTGGGGCCAAGGCGGTCAGAAAGGCGCGGGGCACGGCTCCGTCGGGGTTGCGGTGGTCGCCACGAATGAAAAACTGCGCTTCCTCCGGGCTGCCCGAAGCCACCACCAGTGCCTTGAGGGGCGCGGCGATGGACTTGTCCGATTCATTTAGCGCAGTGCGCAGGTTGTCGCGTTTTGGCCGTGATTCAGCGGTCCACCAAAGGCCCCGGCGCAGCAGTAGTGCCGTCAGCGGATCGTTTATATCTCCGGGACTGCGCTGCCAAGCTTCGCGAAAGGCCTCTTCATAGCGGAGAGCCAGGTCGGAGAGGAGCATGGATTTGATGGTCATGTCGTTGTTGACGACAGGTCCCAACGGTGCCGATGGATCTTCAGGGGGCGCAGGATTGTCGCTGAACAAAATCTGGTCAACGGCAATGTAGCCATCGGATTCGTCCATGAGTTCAATGTAGGCCCGTTGACCACGGTACTTGCCTACTTGTTTGCCCATGCTGCGCCAGACAAAGGCTCCCTGGGTATCGCCCGTATCGAAGAGTGTGTCCGCAAAGAGCAACCCATTGTCGGGCGTGAGCTGGTAGCCATCAATGACGAGACGCATACGACTATCTCGACCCGCAACACGAAAGTGCATGTAATCGCAGTCAATGGTGAAGGTGGGGGAGCGGAGGATGCCCTGGAGTTTTCCAGAAAGCAACCCGCTGTGGGCCACACCGGCCTTGACAGGCACAAGCTCGTCCAGGACGGCGTGCCACGAGGTCTCATCCGTGGGGGCCTTCCCAAAGGCGTCGCCCGAGGGGAACCAACCTTCAAAAGTGCCGCCGTCGAAGGTGGCGTAGGTGACGTTGCTCGGGTCGGGAGCGGGGGGCGTGGGGTTCGTCGCCTCGGTGCCAAGGGTCTTCGTGCACGCGAGAAACTCCCGCGTGTTTGCCTTGCGGGCCTCCTGGGACAGTTGGCTCCAGACGAAGAGCGGATGGCCGGGTTTAGACACGCCGGGTTCGGCGAGGGCGGCGCGCCACCGGGCGAGGATGTTCGCGTCCAGTCCAAGTTCTTCGGCGACCTTGTCAATCGGACGACCTATCTTCTTTTCTTCTGATGCGGGAACGCCATCGGCAGGCTTCGGCGGATCAAAGAGCACCTTCGCCGCAGCCTCCAGATAGGGTGCAATGGGTTGGGCATCGAGATCGGGCACGCCTTCAATCAAGGCACGAATCTCACGCTGTTGTTTACGAAGAAGGGCGCGGCGCGTAACAGCAGCAGAATGAATCCGGCGGCCAGGATCGAGGAAGGCGACCGATTGGCGGGAACTGTAAAGGTGGCCCGTCATGGCGTAATAATCCCGCGCCGAGATAGCGTCGAATTTGTGGTCGTGGCACCGGGCGCAAGAAACCGTCATGCCAAGAAAGGCCTTCGACATGACATCAACCTGGTTGTCGATGCGGTCCGCTTGGTCCTTTTTGACATCCACCGGCGCGTGGGTGGCTTGGTACATAAACCAGAATCCGGTTGCGAGTATGGACTCGTTGTAGCCCTCTTCCGGGTGGCGACGGGGCGATTCCAGCTGGTCCCCCGCGATATGTTCCCGAACAAACTGGTTGTAAGGCACGTCGTCATTCAGTGCCCGAATCACGTAGTCGCGGTACATCCACGCATGGCGAATGGGGTAGTCCCCTTCGTGCCCGTGGGTCTCCGCGAAACGAACCAGATCAAACCAGTGCCGTGCCCAGCGCTCGCCAAAGGCCGTATCGGCCAGCAAGCCGTCCACCAGCCGATCATAGGCATCGGGGCGGGTGTCCTTCACAAAATCCTCGACAGCTTCCGGCGCGGGCGGGAGGCCCGTCAGCGCAAAGCAGGCGCGGCGAGCGAGGGTGCGCTTGTCGGCCTCGGGTGCCATGACCAAACCCTGTTCTTCGCGGGGGGCTTGCAGAAACTGGTCAATCGGATTCCCCTGAAAGCGGGCCTCCTTAACGGCGGGTGGCGCGGAATTCGACACCGGTTGCCAGGCCCAATGCTCCGCACGGCGTTTTTCCAAGTCGAAGGCTTCTACCGCACCTCCGGCTTTTGGCAGGGCTTCGTCGGGCCAGGGGGCACCCCGTGTAATCCATTCGGACAGGGCCGCTTTCGCTTCCTCGGGTAGACGGCCCTTGGGCGGCATTTCGAGGTCCACGTTCTCATAGGAAATCGCAATGCCCATCAGGCTTTCGGACAGATTGCCCGGAACGAGCGCCGGACCCGTGTCGCCGCCAGAGAGGATGGTCTGAATATGGTCAAGCCTGAGGCCGCCCTTCTGCTTTTCCGCGCCATGGCACCCGTAGCAATATTCGCTCAAAACAGGCCGGACCTTGGATTCAAAGAAGGCGATGTCTTCGGGGGAAGCCTTGGTCGCGATTTCAGCCGCACCCGCCACGCTGCCCAGACAAAGGACGGCCAGGGTCGCAAGCAACCCAAGACCGTCATCCCCGCGAACGCGGGGAACCAGTGGTGACTTGGCAAAAAACCGCCGCGTTCTGGATTCCCACGTGCGTGGGAATGACGTGCCGCTTTCTTGTTTTTTATTGGCCTTCCTAGATAATAATGCACTAAGATACTGCATTGTTATTACTCACTGGGTTCTAGCAAAAAAAGGGACTGACGCAAGCGTAGCGAGGTACGAGCGCAGACGGGTCTGTCCCTTTTCTTGCGGCCTTTTTCAATGTGATCGTGGCAACACGGAACAGCACACACCGTGGGAAACAAGGGGGAGCACTGCGCCAACCTAAGCCGACCTATACTACACACGATCCGGACGCGCCAAAGCAAACCGGCGATTGCCCCCGGGAAATCTGCTCGCGGTCAGGTATTCGTACCACAATAATGTAGGATAGCCGTCTCGGCTGTCACGACCGACGGTACGTCGGTCAAGATTCCAAGTGCGTGCGAATTTTCCGTAGAGGCCGTAAACGGCCTGTGACAACCGGGACGGATGTCCTACATACACACCCTTCGCATCGAACGCTCCTTTGGCTGCGGGCAAAGTCCCTTCGGTCTCTTTCGTCCTTTTTGGTCCCTGGTCAATTTAGGAACTGTGCTATGGGCATCGGGGAAGGTATTGGCGTATGATGTCTTCGTGCCGGGTACCACGGACAAGGAGCGATAGCGCCTTGCCCGTGAGAAAACCCCGAAAGTCCTACCGGGCTTCTCACGGGAATCCATAGTCGTTTTTACAACATCACGTTGCCCTTGTCGTGAACAGGAACGCCCACACTCCTGAAGGCTCAGGAAAAACGCTGCTACATAAAGGATTGACCGATGTGCATGTATAGAAATTGGTATCTTTCCGTCTGCCTCGTACTGTTCGCAATCGTCGTCGGTGCAGCAGATGGGTCGCAGACATTCTACGTTGGGCCATCGGGCAGTGACACGAATTCAGGAACGGAAGCGGCACCCTTCGCGACGTTGCTCCAGGCGCGGGATGCCATCCGGGAATGGCGTACGTCGCCCGCCTATGAGGGCGGACCGGTTACGGTCAACATCCGGGCTGGGCGTTACCGAGTTTCCAGTACCCTGGTGCTCACGGCGGAGGACTCGGGTACGGAAGAGTCGCCGGTGGTTTGGCAGGCGGCTCCCGGTGAAGAAGTCCGGCTGACTGGCGGGGTGTCGCTGACGAAATGGGAAGAGGTCACAGATTTGGCCATTCTGGAACGGCTGCCGGAGGCGGCGCTTGATGCCGTGGTGCAATTGGATCTCGGCGTACTTGGGATAAAGAATTATGGGACGGTAAAGCCGGGTCCAACGCGGGCGGAGGTCTTTTTCGATAATCGCTATATGACCTTGGTGCGCTATCCCAACGCAGGGTTTGAGCGCATCGCGGCCATTCCCGAGGGGGCCGCGACAAAGCGCCCCATCAGCAATCCCAAGCGCCCGGATCTGAATCGTCACGAGGGACCCTTCATCTACGGTGGAAACCGCCCGGAGCAGTGGGCTGCCAGTGATGACATCTGGGTTCACGGATACTGGTTTCACGACTGGTCGGATCAATACCACCGGATCGCGAAACTTGATACCGTCGAAAAGGCCATCTGGCCCGAGCTGCCTTATCATGGCTATGGTTACAAGGAAGGGCAGCGTTACTATTTTCTCAATATTCTGGAAGAACTGGATCAGCCCGGCGAGTGGTACCTGGATCGGACGAGCGGTATTCTCTATTTTTGGCCACCTTCACCAACCGACAAGGCGGAGGTTAGCTTTCCTGAATTGGAGCAGCCCATGCTCCTTCTTGAGAACGCACACCACATTCGCATTCGCGGCATTACCTTCGAATGTTCCCGTGTGGGTGCCGTGCAGATCAAGGGTGGAAGTGACAACGAGATCGCCGGGTGTGTCGTTCGCAATGTGGGTGGAACGGCTATCGATGTTGTCGGCGGTGTTCGGCACACGGTTCGCAGTTGCGATGTCTACGAAGTCGCGGCGACAGGCATTGCTGTTGAAGGGGGTGACCGCAAGACGCTGGCGCGGGGCGATCACGTGGTGGAGAATTGCCATATCTATGACTTCGCCCGGGTGCAGAAAACCTACAAACCGGGCATCCGTCTGAAGGGCGTGGGCAATCGGGTGTCCCATTGCTTTCTCCACGATTCTCCCCATGAAGGCATCGAATACGCCGGGAATGATCATGTGATCGAGTATTCCGAGTTTACGCGCATCGCCACAGAGACGGGCGACGTGGGGGGCTTCTATACCGCGATGGACTGGGCCAGCATGGGCCATGTGTTTCGCTACAACTATTTTCATCGCATTCATGCACCGGGAAAACTGGGCTGCTTCACGGTGTATCCTGATCTCCCCGCCGGGGGCATCCATCTCTATGGAAACGTGTTCTACGATGTCGATCTCATTTTTCTGACCAACAGCGGTCGCGGCATGTTGATCGAAAACAACCTTTTCCTGCGTGCTCGAAACGGATTGCGCTTTAACGTCTGGGGGGATCCGAAGAAGTTTCAGGTGGGCGGCAATTGGCGCATGGTCGAGCGAATCCAGGAGCTGAACTACGACCAGCCACCCTACAGCACCCGTTACCCGGCGCTCGCGCGGCTCGCCGAGGATTTTGCCATGGGCGACGACCATCTAATCGAACGTGCCCTGCCCAAAGACAACATTGTCCGGCGCAACGTGAGTTGGGGTGAGGGATATTTTCTTAACGTGGGTGCAAAGGCCGGTTTTAACGAGGTCAAGGTGGAACAAAACCTGATCTGTGATCCGGTCGTGTTTATCGGCTCACCCACGGGCGACGGCAATGGCCGCACCTTCGAGAATGGCAACGAAGAGATTCGCGTGATACTTGAAAAGTCGGGCAACATCATCTCCAAAGGCGGCCCCGGCCTGGTGGACCCCGAATCCGGCGATTTCCGATTCAAGGACGATTCTCTCGCCCGAGACATCGGTTTTGAACCCATCCCCTTTGACAAAATCGGCCTCTACACGGACGAATACCGGACATCGTTGCCAGAGCGGTGAGGAGGTGCACCGTCGGAATGTGAAGTGAAAGCTCAATGTCCTTTCTTAACTCGTTCCCACGCTCCGCTTGGGAATGCGTGTGTCTGCGCTCCGCGTAGGAGCCTTGGCAGATAGAAGCTGGAGATAGATGTCCACACGCCTTTCTCTACAAGCCCTGCGCCATCAGCTTGCCGTCGATAAACGCCTTGGCACGTGGCACGTCCGATTCCGCCAGGTGCTCGATGATGATGGGGATGTTGGGGTGGTCTTTTGCCAGGCGTTGGAGGTAGATGTCGTAGTTCAGGCTGCCGAGTCCTGGCGGGGGGAGTTCGATCATGCCGACGCCCCGGAGTGCATGGCCTTCGCCCGCGTCGATGTCGGAAAGGACCACGCCCTGATCCTGCGCCACTTTCTTCACGTCTTTGGCGTGGGCAATCTTAATGCGATCCGAGAGGGCGTCGAAGATGGCGTGGAGTTGGCTGTCCATGTTGTCGATATTGTGGGTCTCGAAATAATTGGTGGGGTCCATCAATAGCCCCAGGCAGGGGTCGTTGATGTCGGCAAAGAGGCGCAGGGTCTCTTCAATCGAGCCAACCACATTGTTGACGTAGGTTTCGATGAGGAAGGTCGCGCCATGTTCCCGTGCGCACTGAACGAGGTCGGCGACAACGTCGCGGCATTCTTCGTAGCCCTCTTCGGTCTTGTTTTTCGGGTGATGGACCCAGTCGCTGTCGGGGTCGAAGGTGCCCGTCTCGCTGATGACATAGGGTGTGCCAAATTCGCCGGCGTGGCGGATAATCTGCTTGAGCATGTCCAGATTGGCCTTCCGCTTATCAGGGTCGGGATGGACCAGATTGGTGTAGCCAGAAATACAGCACAGGGGCAGGTTGTGGCGGCGGAAGGTGTCCCGAATCTGCTTGCACTTGGTGGCGTTGATGTCGTCCACACCGAGTTCCATGTCCTTGAAGACGAGATCCAACTGGACGGTATTGAAGCCGTGTTCGCGAATACACCGAGCGCTCTCTTCGAGGGTGTAGGGGAAGTAAGCGTTAAGGATACCAACCTGAATCATGGGCAACTCCGGATCTGAATTTACTTGCAGCGTGGACGGCAAAAGGTCAAGAAAATACTAACCACGAATGGACACAAATTAACACGAATAATGACACCGAAATTTTTTTGCTATCGGGATGTATTCCGTACAGGAAATATTAGCAGCAAAAGAACGCAGAGAACTCAAAGAGCTGTTTTTCTTTGTGCTCCTTGCGTTCTTTTGTGGCTGAAAAATTTGGTTGCGGCCAATGGCTGCCTTCGTTCATCTGTGCTTTGAATCATTCTATTGGGCTTCAGGGCAAGCAGCGAATTGTGCCAGGCGCTTGCGGTTCGTGGTTTTCCGCACTCTTGATGGCGGCAAAGCACAGGGCCAGGCTTTCGAGATTATTTCGGGCGTTGTGGCTGGGGGAGCGGTCTTCTTCTATGGCACAGAGCAGTTCCGCCATGGGTCCCTGGAATCCGTTCGTAAACCACTCGCCTTTCAGCACGGGGTGCGCGATGCCAGCCTCGGTGTAGAGCGTGACGGTCTGGTGACTCAGATCGGGACCCTCACTGGCAAGCGAGCCTTTGGTCCCAATTATTCGGCTATGGTCCGCCGCGCCCTGCATGGTCGCCGCGTCAAAGACCAATGTGGCTTGGGCATGCTCGTATTCCACAAGAACCTGTCCCAACATGGGAGATTTGTTT
>JAJRPE010000197.1 GCA_024280935.1 Candidatus Hydrogenedentota bacterium | reverse complement strand
CGGCGTTGGCATACCTGTTTCCGTCTCGATGGACTGAGCACACTGCGCTTCGAGCGTCTGAATGCGCTCGTCAGGATGAGGTGCTTCTGAGTCTCCTTCGGACTTCCGCAGGGAGAGTTCTTCGCGAAGGCCGACAATCTCGTTTTCCTTCTCCTCCAGCACGTGCGTGACGGCCTGACCGTTCGACGATATTTCTTCCAGCGTAGAATTCAGGCGATCACGCTCTTCCTCGGTTTCCTTCAGACGCGCCTGAACAGAGGCCAACTCCGATTCCAGATTCTCATACTCCTCACGGGCCGAGTCCCCGAATACCTGTACACGATCACGCTCTTTCTCGATATCCTTCAGGCGAAGCCGAACAGAGGCCAGTTCGGATTCCAGCTTTTCATACGCTTCGCGGGCCGAGTCGCCGGATTTTTGCAAGCCATCGCGCGCTCCCTCGGTGTCCTTCAGGGAAAGCCGAACAGCCGCCAACTCCGATTCCAAGTGCTCATGCTTCTCACGGATCGAATCCCCAGATTCTTGCAAGCGATCACGCTCGCTCTCAGTATCTTTCAGGGAAAGCCGAACAGAGGCCAGTTCGGATTCCAATTTTTTATATGCTTCGCGGGCCGAATCTCCCGATTCTTGCAAGCGATCGCGCTCCCCCTCAATGCTCTTCAGGGAAAGTTGAACAGCCGTCAACTCCGATTTCAGATTTTCGCACTCCTCGCGGACCGATTCCAGATCGGATTCGAGATTGGTGGACCGATCAAGGGCGGCTTGCTCCGCGTCCTGGTGTCGCTCTTGGGCGTCTCGAAGCTCCTGAAGTTCATCATCCTGCGAATTTGCCCGCTGTTCAAGAGAATCTCGGGTTGCCCGCTCGGCGGCCAATTTCGCCTCCAATACGGCGATCTCTTCCTTTACAGACTCGGTGTCCGCCCCGTCCGCCAACCTAAGCGCCGATTCCAATTCCTCTTGGCGTGCCTCTGCTTGGTGGCGGGCCTCTTCTGCAGCCTCGAAATCCGCCCGCAACGCGGTGTAGCGAATTAATTGCTCCCCGAGCGCATCACTGGCGGTTGCTTCCATATTCGCCTTGCGCTTTTCTTCCTTGCCCTTGCGGACACGAAGAATCTTATATTCATCGGCCTTGGTCGCGGCATACTGGAGTAACTTCTGCAACCGTGCGACGGCCTGCTCGGCGGGCAGGTCTTCTATTTGAACAACGGGGCCACCATCGGGAACGATTATCATGCGTTTGCACGCACGACACCACCCGTCACAGCCCGCAAAAGAGTCTTCAAGCCGCAGCAGCTTACCGCAGTACTGGCAATTAAAATCAATCACTCTGGCTAACCCCAAAATTAGGCAGCACATCCTTCGCCCTGGGCGGCCCCAAACCGAGATGCACATGCAACGTTGCAAGGATAGCAATCCTTCCCTGCTTTTACAAGCGCGACGCAGACCCTGGAGGTGGAGGAATTCCCATGGAGCGATTCGAAAGTTGGAAATCGTCGCGCTGAAACACTTATACTTTCCCAGCTAGTTAAGAACGGTGCTGGTACGGCCTGGGGAGGGCGGAGCAGGGAGAGTCTTTTGACTGTATTGATCATTGGAGCGCGTGGGCAGTTGGGCACCGACCTTTGCCGAGCTTTTGCGAAGACAAAGCTTCACACCGCCGACTTGGACGGGGGAGACTTTTCGCTGGACATCTGCGATACCCCAGCGGTTCATCGGCTTATCGTCGAGGAATTGAAGCCCGATGTCGTCATCAACGCCGCAGCAGCGTGCAATGTGCCGCAGTGCGAAGAACGACAAGCGGTGGCATTCGCGGTAAATACGACGGCTGCCATGCACTTGGCCCGCGCCTGCAAGGAAGTCGGGGCGCGCCTTGTTCAGATTAGCACGGATTACGTTTTCGGGCACGGGGCAACAAAGCCCATAATAGAAACCAGTCCAACGGCCCCCTTGAGCGCCTACGGGGCGAGCAAGCTGGCCGGAGAACACCTGATCGCGGCCCACTGTACGGACTATATCATTGTCCGAACAGCCGCTATCTATGGCGCGGCCCCGTGCCGGGCGAAAGACGGGCAGAACTTCGTCGAACTCATGCTTCACTTGGCGGCTACCCAGCCAGAGGTGCGGGTGGTCACCGATGAGATAACCACACCAACCTACACTTGGGCGCTGGCACAGCAGCTGCGCCTGCTAACGGAAAAAGGCGAACCTGGAATCTACCACGCGACCTGCGGCGGCTCTTGCTCGTGGCACGAATTCGCGAAGGCGATTTTCGAGGCGACCGACACCAAGGTGCAGCTGGTAGCGTCAACGGTGGCGGAATTCAAATCCGCAGTGCAGCGGCCGGAGTATTCCGTGTTGGAGAACAGCCACGCTCAGGAGCAAGGGCTTGACATTATGCCCCACTGGCGCGATGCCCTGAATGAATATCTTGAGGAGACGGGACGAAAAAAGTCGGAGTCCCTCAAGGTGGAACGTCGCTGATTCACCATGCCCGCATGACGGCCCTTACTGTCCCAATTTGGCGGTCGTCGGAAATTTCCAAGAGCACGTAAAATCGAAGTCAATAGCCCTGTCGAAGGCTTCGCCGATGTTTTTTCGAGATACGCTACTTAGAAAAGGATTACAACCGTGAAAAAAATGATCGTTACCGGTGGAGCCGGGTTTATTGGTTCCGCCTTCGTTCGGTATCAGTTGGAAAGCTACCCCGAAGTCCATATCGTAAACTTTGACAAACTGACCTATGCGGGTAACCTCGAAAATATAAAGGATTGCGATCCAGAGCGGCACACCTTCATTCAAGGGGACATCGCGGATCGGAAGGCCATTCAGGCGGCCATGGAAGGCTGTGACGCTATCGTCAATTTTGCAGCCGACACTCATGTGGACCGCAGCATTATGGGTGCTACCGATTTCATCGAAACCAACTGCACTGGCGTTTACAACATCTGCGAGGCCGCGAGAGAACTCGGCACATCCCATGTGCTGCTGGTGTCCACCGACGAGGTCTACGGCAGCATCCGTGAAGGTTCCTTTACCGAGAAAGACGCCCCTGGTCCCCGCAACCCCTATTCTGCCAGCAAGGCCGGTGGCGAACTTATCGCTCTGGCTCATTTCGAGACCTTCGGTACACCCATCATTATCACGCGGGGGTCCAACACCTACGGACCCTATCAATACCCGGAAAAGGTAATGCCGCTGTTTATTACCAATCTCCTGGATGGAGAGCAAGTGCCCTTGTATCAGGGTGGCGAGCACAATGTGCGTGACTGGTTGTGGGTCTACGACCATGCTTCCGGTATCGACACGGCCCTTCGCCAGGGCGAACCAGGGCAGATTTACAACGTGGCGGGAGGGCACGAACGGGAAAATATCGTGCTCACCCGAAAACTCCTTGAACTCTGTGGCAAAGATGAGTCTTCCATCCGGCTGGTGAAAGACCGCCCCGGACATGACTTTCGCTATTCGATTGACGCGTCGAAGCTCAAAGCCCTTGGCTGGATGCCTACCATGGACTGGGAGACGGGTGTCGCGAAGACGGCAACCTGGTATCGCGAAAACGAGGCGTGGTGGCGGCCCATCAAGTCGGGCGAATTCAAAGAGTATTACCGCAAGCAGTACGAAAACCGCTAGAAGAGGCACGGCATGAAAGGGATCATACTCGCCGGTGGCGCAGGTACGCGGCTTCACCCACTAACTCAGGTGGTGAGCAAGCAACTGCTGCCTATTTACGATAAGCCCATGATTTACTACCCCCCTGAGCACCTTGCTTGATGCTGGCGGACATCCGTGAAGTACTCCTTATTTCGACGCCCCGCGACGTGCCTATGTTCCGCGAACTCCTCGGGGGCGGGAGCCAGCTGGGAATGCATATTGAGTATGCCGTCCAGCCCGAGCCAAGGGGCTGGCCCAGGCATTTACCATCGGCGCCGAATTCATCGGCGAATCGCCGATCTGTCTTATCCTGGGTGACAACGTCTTCTATGGCCACGGACTAACGGAGACGCTCGCCTCGCTACGCCAATTGGAAGACGGTGGTATCATCTTCGCCTACCACGTTCGCGACCCTGAGCGGTACGGCGTGGTGGAGTTCGATGCCCAGGACAAAGCGGTCAGCCTCGAGGAAAAGCCCGCTAAACCAAAGAGCAGTTTCGCGGTACCCGGGCTCTACGCCTATTCGGCAGACGTGGTACAGTACGCCCGCGATCTGAAGCCCGGTACACGGGGAGAGCTGGAGATCACAGACCTGAACCGGATCTATCTGGAACAGAACCGTCTTTCCGTATCTGTCCTCGGTCGGGGTATTGCCTGGCTGGACACGGGGACGAATCAGAGTCTGCTCGAAGCCAGCCATTTCGTCCAGGCCGTGGAAGAACGGCAGGGACTCAAGATTGCCTGCCTCGAAGAGATCGCCTGGAACCAGGGCTGGATTACCCAAGAGATGGTTGAGCAAGCGCAGGAACACATGGGCAAGAGCATGTACGGAAACTACCTCCGCGATCTGCTAAAAACCAAACGCTGAGAATCGCTGAAAGTCTTTTTCACAGCCCTGACAGACGGATGGCGTGCATCTCGCGGTAGCTCAATAGCCTGAATCGTGACATGTGGTAGCAGCCTAAGCCGGCGTGGAGCGATTTCGCAACTCAACTTGGGGGAGGGTGCGTGCCCTGTCCGATTTCTTGAGTTTGCTGATCTGGATGCCGGAGCAGGCCATCTTCCACGAACTGACGAATACGCCGCCAGTGACGAACTGTTTCCAGATTGTTATAAAGCTGAACTGTGCTCTTTATCTGGTGCAGGAATCGCTCGTTGGAATCTCTCTTCAAAAAGGCGCACCAATACTTGGCATACCACCTAATCGCATTGAACGAACATAGGACAACCCACACATAGGGATAGTCCCGAAATACCCGTGCGTGCCAAAACAGATCGAGATTGGGCATCCGTATATAGGGAGACTCCACCCCGAACTGGACCATGCGGCGAAAAACGATATTCGGGTCAAGCAGGTGTGGCTGAACTCGATGGCCGACAACAACATTGCCAATCCACATTCCCTTGTATCCGTCTTCGTATAATCCCAGATTAAATCCGGCCTCACAAAGGATTTCCAAGTGCGGAAACCGTCGTTGAGAATCAAGAACTCTGGAACGCACCCAAAAATGATTCCCAGAAGGAAAGAAACCCCGTCGCATCTCGTGGTCTTTTGTGCCCGCATCGTTCACAGAGAATGCCCACCCCGCGAATTCTATACGGTGTGCCCAGGCGGGAATGGACTCGCCCTCCGGCAGAATAGCATGGGATCTACCACTGAATAGGTCGTGCTCCGGCCAACGGCTGCAACCATCGACCACAGCACGCAGCCAGCCCGGCTCCAGTGTCAGATCGTCATCCAGAATGGCAACAATTTCGCCCAATTTGGCCTCTTTGAGTCCGCGATTTAAGGCGTGGCACTTGCCCGGCCGCTCTTCGGTAAGATACCGAATATTTATGATGCCTTCATAAGAAGACACAACCGACTGAGTGTTATCGGAACTCCCATTGTCCACGACAACAACTTCGAATCGAATATCGTCGCAACGTTCCCTGACAAAGCAATCGAGCACTTGGCGCAGTGATTCCGCACGGTTTTTGGTGCAGATCAAAACGGTAAGATCGAAGTTTTTCCCGGACTTGTTGGAAGAATTGGACGGGGCGCTCTTCGGCCCAGCCAAGTCCGTAGTCTGGTCGTCGTCAATTTCCATCGTGCGCTTCCTTCGGGGCCGACCTCATAACCTATGGTATCGCGGCCTCATCCAGCCGGTCTTGAAAAACTTTTGCCATTTCGCGCACATCGGGTTCCCTAATTATGGACATGTGATCGCCGGGAATTACATGCACCTTCAATCCTCCCTTCGCCACTTTGTCCCACCCAAGGGCTTTATCGGAAAACGACCATTCCAAGGGGGTCTGGCTTGCGCGAACAAGCACGATCCGTCCAGGATACATTTCCATGGAATACGACTTCATTACAGACCCACGGTGCTTCATTACACGATGCAGTGTCCGAATATACGGGTCCTGCATATAGGTCAGACGCGAACGATGAGTCGTCTTTCCGTTCGCCACCGCCAGCCTGAATTCGTAATTCTCCAACATGTCCCCACGGGTCCATTCCAAGTACTCGCGAATCAGCAAGTCGTTCTGATGAATCTTGCCGACATGGATGAATTTGCTTCCGATTATTTGCAGTACTTCCTTACCGTAACCCGGCAGTAACGGGAGACTCCACCAAAGGACTCTGAAACGTCGTCTTAGCTTGCGCATCAGCCCGTGCGTAGCCCGAAACAGCAAGCCCATCTTTTCTTTCGCTGAACGCCGACGCCATTTCTCTTTCGGGGGGCGCGCCTCGCAATCCACAAGGATCAGACAGGAAACTCGCTCCCCCGACTCGTGTAATCGTTGTGCCATTTGAAAGGCGACAACACCGCCAAAGGACCAACCTCCAAGGCAGTACGGTCCGTTTGGCTGGACCTCCCGCATGGATTCGATGAATTGATCCGCCAACTCCTCTACGGAGTAGATGGTACCCGATTCCAGCGATGCCATGCTCTCCTGAATCCCGTAGAATGGCTGTTCGGAACTCATGTGGGAAGCCAGGCAACCATACGCCTCAGCTACATCCGCCGCACCGCAAATGCAGAAAAAAGGTATCTTGGAGCCTCGTGAACGCAAGGAAACAGCCAATGGTTTTTTGTCGCTACCATTGGCAGGACTTGCCTCTTCAGCATCAAGCGGACGTTTTTTTGTACTCTCTTTTAGGATAAGCGTTGACAATTGAGAAATCGTCGGATGTTCGAGAAAATTGCGCAGGGACAAGCGAACGCCAAACGTTTCTTGTAATGCATCCACCATTTCCAGCGCGAGAAGCGAATGCCCGCCCAGATCGAAAAAGTTGTCATCTATGCCCACCCGTTCGACGGGCAGCAGCCGTTTCCACAGCGTAACCAGTGGCAGCTCTTGAGGGCTGATTTCGGTATGCGGAGTCTCGTCATCGACATCGTGAACGCCGTATTCAGCCAGCGCATCGCGGTTGATTTTACCGTTGGCGTTGAGGGGCATCTCTTCAACAACGACAAAGGCGGAAGGGAGCATATAATGGGGAAGAACTTCCCGAACGCGCCGCCGCAAATCGTCCTGAGCGATTTTGCTATCAGGCGGTGCTACTACGTAGGCTATTAAGCGTTTTTCACCAGAGGAAACGTCGGATGCCAATACTATCGTCTCGGCTATCCCCGGATGCTGTTTCAGAACGGATTCGATTTCTCCTAGTTCGACCCTGAATCCACGCAGTTTGATCTGGCTGTCCTTTCGCCCCAGGAATTCAAGAATCCCATCTGGAAGCCATTTGACAAGATCACCCGTGCGGTACATTCTCGCGCCTTCATTTGAGCTAAAGGGGTCAGAAAGGAATCGCTCTCGGGTCAACTCAGGGCTATTCAGGTAGCCTCTGGCCACGCCGTCCCCACCAATATACAACTCACCGACAATTCCCTGTGGCACGGGATTGCCCCGCGTGTCCAGCACATAGACGGTCGTATTGGCAATTGGCCGCCCTATGGGAACAACGTTTCCGAACGCTCCCGCGCGGACAGTGTGACAGCACGCAAACGTGGTTGATTCGGTCGGCCCATATCCGTTAATCACGTCACAATCTGGGCACGAGACAAGGACTTTGCGTACACAGTTCGGCGACAGCACATCTCCTCCGGCAAGCAGTTGACGCAAGCCAGAGAGTGCTTTGAGATGTCTTTCCACCATTTTATGAAATAACCCGGCGGTCAACCAGAGCGTGGTTACCCGTTCACTCCGCAAGAAACAACCGAATTCTTCCAGCGACGCAAACTCGGGCGGATAAATAACCAGCTTTGCCCCATTGAGCAGGGTACCCCATATTTCGAATGTGGAAGCGTCGAATGAGACCGGTGCAAACTGAAGGAAGACTTGGTCTTGGCTAAAGTCGACATAGTCGGTATTGCGTACGAGGCGTACAATATTCCGGTGCTCGACACACACACCCTTCGGAATGCCTGTGGATCCCGACGTATACATTACGTAGGCCAGGTTTTCGGCACCAACCTCGACGTTGTCGAGATTGTCCGTAGGGAGCTCATTGACCTCCGGCAAGATTTCGTCGATTCGTGTAATCCCTTCGCAGTCCTCTGGCAGCTGGCCCACCAGCGACGCACTGGTAAAGAGAAACCGTGAACCCGTGTCGTTCAACATCAGTTTCAATCGTTCCTTGGGTGCGGCACGATCCAGCGGGACGTATGCTGCCCCAGCTTTTAGAATGGCCAGCAGCACAACGATCTGCGTCACCGATCTTTCCAGATAGGTTACGACGAGGGATTCTACTCCGACACCCTTCGATTGTAGGAAACGCGCAAGTTGGTTGGCGCGTCCGTTCAACTCCTGATACGTCACGGAGCTGCCTTGAAATTTAAGTGCTATTTCGCGAGGATGTATCGCGACCTGTTCCTCGAACAGATGGTGGACGCACCTATGGCGCGGGTAGTCAGCGCTGGTATTGTTCCATTCCACAAGGATTCGCTCTTGTTCCTGTGGAGCCAATAGGGTAAGCGCGTCAAGCGCCGTATGGGGAGTAGTCAGGACTTGCTCCAGAATGTGCTCAAAATGTTCGAGTATTCTTTGCGCACCATCTATGTCCAATATACTGGTTCTGAATTCTAATGCCAGCCGAAGCGCGTCCTCTTCTTCGGTTACCAGTAGCGTGAGGGGAAACTTGGCTGTGCCCGTATGAATGTCAATTTGCGACATTTCTATACCGACGATGCTGGTATTAGTTTTTGGTGTATTCTGGACGAGAAAAACTGTCTGGACGAATGGGACTTGGTCCGCAGCCCGGCTTGGCATCAATTCCTGCACAAGTGTTTCGAATGGAAGTTCTTGGTGTTCCTGAGCTTCGATGCTTGCCACTTGAACACAATCAAGTAGCTGAATAAAAGTTAGATCACCGGAAATCTTCGTCCGCAAAACGATCATGTTTACGAAATAGCCAATCAGAGACTCCAATTCCAGACGACTTCTCCCAGCGACCGCAGAACCGACGGCGATATCTTCAATGCCGGAATAACGGTACAGCACCGTTTTCCACACGGCGAGTAGAGCGGTGAATAATGTCGTATTCTGAGTACGGCAAAATTCCTTAAGGCGGTGGCTGGTCACTGGAGAAAGGCGGGAATCGACGAGAGCGCCCGCGTGCTTTACGTCGTGCTTGGCAGTATGTCCACACAAGAACTCGATTTGAGGCGGTTCGTCATGCAGCCGGGTTTGCCAGTATTCCAAATCACATTGAAATGCACCGTCTTTGGCCTGGGCGTGTTGCCAAGCCGCATAGTCTAAGTATTGAATAGGGAGCGGATTCAGGCATGGCTGCTCATTTTTTGCTAAGGCGTTATAAAAGGTGGCAAGTTCGTTCAGGAATATACCCACCGACCAGCCGTCAAAGGCAATGTGATGGATGACAACGACGAATAGGTTGTGGGTTTCAGTCATGCGATATAGACACGCACTGAGCATCGGGCCATTGGTAAAATCGAACGCACGACGGGCCTGCTGGTTGGCAAGTTCACGTGCGCGCTCTCCTTTGCCTTCTTCGGAAACACTACGAAGATCAACCAACTGCAACAAACCCGGCGAGGAGTCGTCAATGGTTTGATGGGCAGTTCCCTTGGCAATGACAAACCGGGAGCGGAGGATGTGGTGGCGCTCTATTACACCGTCCAGGCTATCCCGAAGGATATCTACATCAAGCGGTCCGGTAAGCTCGAACGCCAACGGAATATTGTACGTAGCAAGGCCCGGAGAGAACTGTTCAAGAATGAAGAGGCCCTGTTGGGAAAATGAAAGTGGAATCGGCTGGGAAGTATCGGCTTTCGGAAAAAGCCCGTGCGCGGAAACAACGGCACCCGCTGTCTCCGCCTCCGCGATGGCCGCAATGTGGCCCGCGATTGTCTGCGTATCCAGGAAGACCCGCAGCGGTAACCGCACGAAGAATTCCTGCTCCATCCGAACGATCAACTGGGTGGCGAGCAGGGAATGTCCGCCCAAGTCGAAAAAGCGGTCTTCCACCCCAATGCGGTCCACACGCAGTATTTCTTCCCAAATGGCCACCAGGGTTTTCTCGCGGTTCGTGCGGGGCGCGACGTAAACCCCGGATGTACGCTCAAATTCAGGGGCGGGTAGCGCAGCCATATCGATTTTGCCGTTGTTGTTCAGCGGCATGGCGTTCATATGGACGAACCAGGAAGGCACCATGTAGGGCGGAAGCGTCTTCAGAAGGTGGGTCCGAAGCTCAACCGTTTCCACGGGGGTCTGGGCAAGATAGTACCCCACCAGACTCGGGTCGCCGGGCACATCTTCCCGCAGACGCACCACGGCGCCACGCACCGACTCATGTGCGTTGAGTTCCGACTCCACTTCCCCGAGCTCAACCCGAAATCCACGCAATTGTATTTGCAGATCATTGCGCCCGAGAAATTCCAGATCGCCGTCCCAAAGGCGGACCAGATCTCCCGTCTTGTAAAGTGTTCGCGGCTCCCCTTCGGGGGCAAAGGGATCCCGAATAAAGCGCTTGGCCGTAAGTTCGGGGCGACGCAGATAGCCCAAGCCCACGCCATCCCCGCCAACGAAGAGTTCACCCTCCTCTCCGACGGAAACTGGATTGCCCGACTCGTCCAGCACATGCAATGTGAGATCGGGAATGGGAATACCTATAAAGTTGGGTGTGCCCGGCTTGGTATCCGCCATGGAAACGGGGCGGTACGTCAAAAACACCGTTGTCTCGGTAATACCATACATATTGATAAGACTCGGCTTCTCGTCACCATGTCGCTCGAACCAGCCAAGCAGTCCAGGTAAATCGAGGACCTCGCCGCCAAAAATAACATAGCGTAGCGAAATCTGTTTGGACGTGCTCAGGGGTAGCGTTTCGTCGTGGTGCTGAATCTGCTTGAAGGCCGACGGTGTCTGGTTCAATACCGTAACACCCTCGTCGATAAGCAGTTGATAAAACGCCTCCGGTGACCGGCTTACCATGTGGGGCACTACGACCAAGCGCCCACCGTAAAAGAACGCTCCCCATAATTCCCAAACCGAGAAGTCGAAGGCATAGGAGTGAAACAGGGTCCACACGTCGGTTTCGTCGAAGCCAAACCATGGTTCCATCTCGGTGAATAGGCGCACCACGTTGTGGTGGTTAATCAAAGCGCCCTTGGGTTTGCCCGTAGAACCAGAGGTATAAATTACGTAGGCCAAGCTCGTCTCGGTGACGGCATTCTCGGGGTTCTCTGCGGAACAAGATTCCCATGGCTGGTTATCGCCATCCATCACAACAAGCGTCGCGGCCCCATCATCGGCGAAGCGCTGCTGCTGTGCCCGGTGAACGAGCACCACAGGACACTGGGCATCGTCCACAATCATGCGCACCCGTTCTGCGGGATACTGTGGGTCCATGGGCACATAGGCACCGCCCGCCTTGAGCACCGCAAGAATTGCCACCACGGTGTCGATGCTTCGGTCAAGACAAAGGCCGACGAGAGTCTCGTGCCCCACCCCCAACGATTGCAGGTGATGGGCCAAGCGATTGGCACGCTGATTCAACGCCCCATAGCGGAGGGTTTCCCCTGCGAAAGTCACCGCCGGTGCCCCGGGAGTCGCTGCCGCCTGCCGCTCGAATTTTTCGTGCAAACACCTAGAATCCAACAATTGCTTAATCCCACAGATTAAAACTGGTTGTGGACACCGCCTGAGTCTAGCTCGCTCCCCTTGTAGAACGCCCAACGGATTCATGGTACCATGATCAGCTCCATAACCGCCAACATCAGACTCACTGCTCCCGGCGCGGAATCGGGGTGGCATTTTGAAAGTGTTCACCCGAAGACAGGAGGGCGGGTTTTCTTACCCGCCACAAGGCACACGTCGTGCCAGCCAGTGCCCTGCGTCCCATGGAGAAAGAACGGATGGCCTATGCTGCCATCACGCTGCCTTTGTTGCGGACTGGAAAGTCCGCATTCCTGGCCCGGCGTGAATGCTTATAGCATTTTTTTGCGTGGAAGGCACGCCCGCATTCGTCATCCTCGCGAACGTGGGGATTCAGGAAGGCGAGCACACAGCCGAAACTCACTGGATTTCCGCGTTCGCGGGAATGAGACCATCCCCTAACAGGACAGAAATGTAGGACTTGTTTGCCCCTTATGCACTAAATCGACAGGCCCGAAAGCGCGAAACTATGGTGCTACCGGTTGGCGGATTCGTTTCCTGAAGACAACTCCAAAAATCAGTCGGGAGCAGGAAGTATGAACCCTCAACTGACCCTGAGGCGGCCCTGCCGGTCACTACGCATGAAACACGCGGTCGTCGTGCAAATGCGGATACCCGCTCGTCTGGCTAAAAGCCCGCACTGCTGAACAAAAAACGAACGGGTGACGGACCCGGAGGTCTGTCACCCGTATATTCGAAGCTAGATAATTAGGGTGCCAACCGTTATTTCTCGCTTAGCACTTGGACCCACGACGGCGACGCCGTGCAAAACCCACCATGCCCATGCCGAGCAGCACCATCGGGGCAGCCGCAGGCACAGGAACCGGATTTGCAGCAACTTCTAGGACGTCGTTTCCGCAGCTCATCGTCCAGCGTGCGGTCCACCCACCACTGTTTACACCACCGAGGATCAACTCGTCAAGCCAATCCGCGTTGGTTACCTGGTAGCCAAACTCGTAGACATTGTGATCACCACCACCCCAGTTGTCCGTGTACGCAAATGAAGCTCCACCCGTGTCTACGGTTCCGCCAGTCGCTATATATGCTCCGGATGCAAACCCACCGGGCGGAGTAAGCGGGGTCTCATCATAAACAACGTCCCCCTGCGCCACACCAGCATCACCGATTGCGTCAACGGTGCTACCGGCAGCAGTGCCACTCCGACTACTAAGGTCGAAGGCCAAGTCCCAAGGCTGGCCAACCTCCCCTACCAGTGGTGAGGTATCTTGGAATCCGAAATCAATGAAGACATCGCCGACAAAATAACCATTTCCGCCAGCGGTTTCACCCTCGATATCGAAGCCCGTCACGAATGCAACGTACAGCATGTTGGTTGCTATGTCAAATCCCGTGTACAAAGCCTCGATATCAAAGTTCTGGCCGCCAAACAGGGGGCCGACCTTGCCAGAAACGCCATCTACATTTGTCGAGTCTTCGGATTCCCAAGCTCCTTGACTTGGAGCCCAAGTGTTACCATCGACAGTCGTCGGAGCGAGCACACCCCAATCACCCAGCACTCCATCCACTGCAATACCCGTGACCGCTTCAGCAGCGACGTTCGAGCAAATCCCTGCGATCGCGAAAGCTGCAAGACCCAGCCCGCAGACCGCCCTCGCAGTTCCCGGTTTCAACCACATTCCTTTCGTTCTCATTGTAAACCCTTTCAAAGGTTCTTGGGTTGTTACGCCATAACCCACTATATTGCGTCGAAACCAACTCCGACACACCAACCAACCCCTACAACTTCCGAACTCGTTGACTCACCGGCCAGCCGATCCAGACCCGATCCAAGACTGATTAAACCTACTTGTATTTACTCACTACCTACCTACCGAAGCTGCCCTCCTTTGCGTCTCCAGCCGCTTCAAACACCGGAGCACTGTCAAACTTTACACGTGGAACTTCACAAATCCTGACCCGTCATGCGCTAACAACTGCACGCAACAATCGCGCCAATATGTTATTGAACGATTAAGTCATTGCAAATAAACGTGTTACAATGTATCCTGACTCAAGGATCATATGAAATGGGGCTAAAAACGAGCACAATATATGTCATCGATGACACAGAATTGCCGATAAGTTACCGGTTTAGTATCTGTGATACGGGAGCGCTCCGAAGAGTTATGCTGCGACGTTTTATGCATGATACGATGCAGGCCTTTGAACGCCCTGTTCTTTGCCTGCCGATTTTTGGACCAAGCACTAGATTTGTTTTCCAAGCCACGATCAGGCATTAATCCTGGTTGCACCAGAGGACATCCAGTGTCGGCGAATTAATTGCGGTAGTGTATCACATCGGCTCAACCGAATCGCCAAAGCACCTGCGCCGGGAGAACCCGCCACGAAATGCGGCTTGGGATTGATCCCGAAGCGCCAGCAGAAAGCCAATCGGATGAATTCCTTCACCTCATCCGGCTTGGAAGGTAGTCGCTCTGGCTCGATGTCTACACAGTGGTCCCCGTGTTGCGATGGGATGACGCAGGTTCAGCCTTCCTGAGTCCGGCGGAATTGGGTTTGGGACTTTTTTGACTCCAGCGTGGCAGCCTTCAGGCTGAGAAAAAGCTTCGGGGTGCCACCTACACGTGCGGCTAAGCTTGTGGGTGCGGGTACGCGCAGGGTGACTCGTGTCTGGTTTGACACCCCAAAGCCCGCCTGCCCTTGTGCGCCTCTGCCCCCACAGCATATTCTGATGGCCCACACCCACAAAGCTTCTCGTACCTCGTGTTTGTGTAGGTGGCACCCGTCGCTTTTCCTTTTAGGGGGGGGCTTTTCAAATGCCGAAGGTGCCAACGCCATTTCCTGAAAATCACCTCGATACCCGCTCGGACTCGGGATCCTGAGGCTTGATATTAAATAATCGGGATGCGCGGATTCTTGTGGTGCTTACACGCTGCGGGTGTGAATTTATACGGTTTTGCGGAGTGCGGGGAGTGTCTGGGGCGTTCCAGGTGTCAGCCGAGGACCCGCTCATGTAATCTGGGGCAAAATAAAGTCGAATTGAATATTCAGCGCGGTTCTGGAGACAGGCTGTCCCCGGGACCGCTTTTTTCTCGTTGCTGATGTGTTGCATTGCAGTCGACTAAATACAGGCTTAGCAGGTTCCTGTACGAGGGTGCTTCGGATGAACGACGCACGACCGGATGATTCTATAGGGCTGAGTGCCTTGCCCACTTCTGGTCAGCGTGTTGTTGCGTGTGCCTGGACGCAATGGGGCCGTCCCGCCCCAAGCGGGTGACGGTGGAAGGCCAGAATTTTGCATTCACAAAAAGTGATTTCAGGCCACTTCCCGTTGGGTGCGTTTTTTGTGGTACTGTTTGCAACAGAGTATGGTATACTGTTGACAAGCGCACTCGTTTTTTTAGATCAAATTTTGTGTCAATTTGCGTCCCGGTGTCTGCATTTATAGAAAAGGCGGTGGCATGGCTCCACGTCCCGTTTTAGACGGAGTGGGCTTCGCTCAGCAGGCGCGTTGGACCGTAACCATGGCGAAGAGGCGATTATGATGAAGGTGCTATCCCGCATTTTGCCCGCGCTGACCCTTACCTTTTTGATGGTCGGCTGCCCGACCGTAGTCACGCTGAGCGTGAGTCCCTCATCCATTCGGCTGAATCTAGGCCAGAGTACTACGGTGACGGCGATTTCTTCTGTTAGTGGAGACACCTTCACTTGGTCCAGCGGGGACACCAGCGTGGCGACGGTAACGCAAGATGGGCGGGTTACGGCGGTCGGCGTAGGGACGGCACGTATTTGGGTAACGAGTGGGGTGACGAACCGGGTGGTCAGCGCTGCTATTACGGTGCCTGGGGCGGATGAAGACCCACGGCAAGTTACCGTATTCCCGTCGGCCGTGACCATTGCCATCGGAGACTCGATTGAACTGACCGGTGTCAGTACCAGAGAGGAGGGGGGGCTTGTCTGGTCATCTGGGGATGAGGCGGTGGCTACCGTAGACGCCAGTGGCCTGGTGACGGGCGTTAGCGCTGGAACCGCCATTATCACCGCTCAGGGTTTGGGTGCGGATGAAGTGGATACGGCCTCAATCAGCGTAGAGGAGCCTCTGGCGCAGATTGCCACAGTACGGCCAGCGGGTGTGGGCTTGGCGGTCGGTGAGACTGTGGCGTTGTCGGCCACGTCCCTGAATCCAGACGACACATTTACCTGGTCAACGCAGGATGCACTGATCGCATCCGTGGACGGGACTGGTGTGGTTACTGCCGTGGCACCTGGCACGGTTCTGGTAACGGCCATTGGCTCGGTCAGTGGCGCGGTGGGTAACGCCGTGATTGCGGTGGAGGCACCTGAATTCGAGCAAGTTACCGTTTCACCGAACGCTGCCATCGTGACCGTCGGTGATTCTGTGGCACTGACAGGTGTCACCACGCGAATCGGCGATACGCTTGTGTGGTCGTCTGCCGATCCCGCTGTAGCGACGGTTGACCAGAATGGGGTTATTACGGGGGTGAGTCCCGGAACAAGCACGATTACGGCGCAAGGTGCCGGGGCGGGTGAACGCAGCAGTGCCGTGATTACTGTGGTGGCTCCCCTTACGCCAGTGGCGCTAGTACGGCCCCTTGCGGTGAGTATTTCGGTGAGCGAGACGATAGCATTGGCGGCCTTCTCGGAAGATAGTTCCGAAGCTTTTGATTGGTTGTCGGTGGATGAAACGGTGGCGACGGTGGATAGCGCTGGCGTGGTGACCGGTACCGGGCCGGGCGATGTATCGATTACGGTCGTAGGCGTGAACACGGGTGCCACGGGCGGCGCGATGATTTCGGTTACCGAACTCGTTGTGCATGAGGTTAACGTGATTCCGTCGACGACAACAATTACCGTTGCCGATACGGTGGCTCTCGCCGCGAGCACGACCCGTGCGGGAGATATCCTGACGTGGTCCTCAGCGAACGAAACCGTGGCGACGGTGGATGAAAATGGTCTGGTCACGGGTATAGCCGCAGGAACAGTCATTATTTCGGCCCAAAGCACCCACCCTGACGAGGGGGCGAGTGCTGATATTACGGTGGTAGAACCCCCCGTTACCGATGTTACCGTGAGTCCCTTGGCGACGAGTGTGGACATCGGGGAGCAAGTTTCCCTTTCTGCGACGTCGACAGATGTCGCGGACAGTTTTAGCTGGACCTCAAGCAGTCCCTCTGCGGCAACGGTCTCTGATGCCGGTGTGGTAACGGGGGTTGCCCCCGGCACGACACAAATTACCGTAACAGGTACAAACAGTGGCGCTGCGGACGTGTCCACCATAACGGTATTGGCTGCCGTGGTGTATCAGGTGCAAGTGACACCCGATACCGCGCAGATTTTCGTGGGCGACACGATCCCGTTATTGGGAAGCACGTCACGGGTGGGCGGGTTGCTCACGTGGTCAAGCGGCGACGAATCGGTGGTGACCGTCGACCAGAACGGCCTCGTGACCGGTATTGGCGCAGGAACGGCGGTAGTAGCTGTGCGGGGAACCGAAGCTGGCGAGGAAGCCTTGGCGACGATTACGGTGGCCGAGGTTCCTGTCCCCACTGCCACGGTGCTTCCATTGGGTGCTGATATTTCGGTGGATTCGACCATTGCCCTTACGGCGACCTCGACAGATGCCACCGACAGTTTCCTTTGGTCAACGGAGGACGGGGCTATTGCCACCGTCAATGCCTTTGGCGTTGTGACGGGGGTGGCACCGGGTACGGTGATTATATCCGCCGAGGGAAGCAACAGCGGTGCGCTTGGAAGCACGACGGTCACGGTGACCGAAGTCGTTGTGCATAGTGTATTCCTGTTGCCCGCATCGGCTGCGATTTTTGAAGGAGACACGTTCCAGTTTGCGGGGGAGACCACAAGAACCGATGATGTACTTAGCTGGTCATCCGATGACGAGGCCACGGCAACGGTGGATTCCTCTGGGCTGGTGACGGGTATAGTCGCGGGCACGGCCACGATTACTGTCCAAGGCACAAATCCAGATGAACGTGCGACCGCCTCTATTACGGTGTTGGCACCGGTGGTGCATGTAGCCACCGTTAGCCCACTGGGTGCCAGTATCGAAGCGGAGTCGACTATCACCCTCACGGCCTCCTCTTCCGACCCGTCCGATACCTTCACGTGGAGTTCGGCGGATGTATCCATTGCGACAGTGGATGACGCGGGCGTTGTGACGGGCGTTGCCGAAGGCTTGGTAAGCATCGTCGCGATCGGAACGAGTAGTGGCGCGATAGGCAGTTCCCTGATTACGGTCACGGCGCTTCAGGTTGATGCCGTGCTCGTTACGGTCACGCCAAATACGGCCACGATTACCTTCGCTGGAGAAGTCGCGTTAACGGCGGTTTCGACGGATACGGAGGAGAGTTTTACCTGGTCATCGACAAACGACTTGGTGGCTACGGTAAGTAGCTCGGGTGTCGTGACAGGGGTGTCGGCCGGTACGGTGTCGATAACAGCGACCGGTAGCAACAGTGGTGCGGAAGATAGCGTCATGGTGGTGGTCGACGGCACCGCACCTACCTTGGTCATTGGTGAACCCAACGCGACGGTTACGCGCACCGGGCCAATTGAATACATGGTGACGTATGCGGGGGCGGATTCGATTGCACTGTCGAAAGCCGATGTGCTGGTAAACGAGACCGGCGACGCCACCGCGACGGTAGATGACGTGGCGGTGACGGGCGATGGGGAACGGCTTATTACCCTTTCCAACGTGACGGGCGATGGCACCCTGGGCATATCGATTGTGGCGGGCACGGCTTCGGATGTGGCAGGAAATCAAGCGGCGGAGGCGGGTCCAAGCACCACGGTGGTGGTCGACAATAGCGCGCCCGGCGTGTTTATCGGCGGGCCTACTGCGGCCCTTACGAGCGCCGGTCCCGTTGAATACACGGTGACCTATGACCGCGCCGACACGATTACCCTGTCCAAAGCCAGTGTGCTGGTGAACGGTACCGGAACCGCAGCGGTGACCTTGGCCGACGTAACGGTGACGGGCGATTCGGAGCGGACCATCACGTTTTCCAGCGTGGAGGGCGACGGTACGCTGGGCATCTCGATTGTGGCGGGTACGGCTTCGGATGTGGCGGGCAACCAGGCGGCGGAGGCGGGTCCGAGCGCCACGGTATTGATCGACAATACCGCGCCGGACTTGGTGGTTAGTGGGCCTTCCGCAACGCTTACCCGCATGGGACCAATTGATTATTCCGTCGGATTCACCGGCGCAACGCTTGCAGCCTTATCCGCCGGTGACATTACGCTGGACAGCACGGGAACAGCCACCGGCAACGTGGCCGTCACCGGTTCGGGGATTGATGACCGGACCGTGACCATATCCGCTATTACGGGCGATGGCAACCTGGGTATTTCAATCGCGCCCGGAACCGCTTCCGATGCCCTTGGCAATCTGGCGGCGGGATTCGGCCCGAGCGCAACCTTCGTCGCGGACAACACGGCGCCTACGCTCGCTATTGGCCCTCCCTCGGTCACAGCCACGGGTGTTGGCCCCGTTACCTACGCCCTCACCTACGCGGGTGCCGATTCGGTGACTCTGGCTGATGCGGATGTAACCCTGAACGCCACCGGCGATGCAACGGGCACCGTAGCCCTGTCCGGCTCTGGGACAACTGCCCGCACGGTCACCATTTCGGACATCGCGGGCGACGGTACCCTCGCCATCAGTGTTGCCGCTGACACCGCTGCGGATACCCTGGGCAACTCCACTGCCGCCGTCGGACCCAGCACGACATTCATCGTGGACAGCACCATCCCCAGGGTGGTTGTCGGGCCACCTTCGGCCACCGACACCAACACCGGGCCTGTCGCATTTACCCTTACCTATACCTTGGCCGACGCGGTCACCCTGGTGCCCGAAAACGTGCAGTTGAATTCCGCAGGCGATGCCATAACCGGAACCGTCTTCCTATCCGTCTATGATGCCGTCACCGGGACGGTCGTTGTAACCATCGACGATATCACCGGCGGCACCGGACCCTTGGGAATAACCATCGCGGAAGGCACCGCAACCAGCGTCGGGGGAACCCCCGCGCCCGCCTCGGACCCCAGTGACACCGTCCAGGTATGGGGTCCCGCCCCCACGCTCGTACCCGGCACCGGCTTCACCGAAGCCACCCCCCAGCCCGCCACGGTCGGCACACCAGGCGCATTCGGCATCGACGCCAAAGCCATCGCCCGCTGGGACGTCGTCCCCTACCAGACCTTCGACGGCATCTTCCAGATAGGCGTGGTCGCCTTTCACATCAACGGCATCGACCGTGTAGAATTCTCCGTCGACGACGGCCCCTGGGTCGCAGCACCACCCGCCATGACGCTGAATGAGCGAACCGGCGTGGTGGAGTATTGGGTCAATCTGGATGCGAGCTTGTCTGCGGACGGGCCGATAGAGGTGCGGGCGGTGGCGTATCCGAAGGTGGGGATCCCGCGGGTGTTCGGTTCGGCCATGACTGCGGCGGAAAGCATCGACAAAGGTGAACATGCGTTGTTCTTGAACACCAATGCAGGAGGCACCCTTCCCAAAATTGAAATGTATGTGTCGAATACCGGGGATGACGCCAACGACGGGTCGCAGGGTTTCCCATTTCTCACCATCATGAGGGCGGCAAGAGCCATCCAGGACGCATCGCCTGATCCAAATGCAGACGGGGGCAGAATCCTACTTGCCGCAGGTGAATACCGGATTGGAACCTACAGCCCCTCGTTTCTTACATTTACCGAAAATCGTTGGCTAACGATAGAGCCTATGGCCGGGATCGCAAAGGAAGATGTACTAATTACCGGAACGGATTCCAGCGGGTTAAGAACCCGACTCGTCCGGCTTCATTTGCTCACTCTGGCACCAGTTTCAGGGAGTACCCAGAACATACTCAATTCGAACGGTCCGCTTGAGGACTACTACTGGGTTGATGGATGTGAACTATTGGGTCCTGGGCGCACTGAGAATGGCGCATGGTCGCTGAGCAGTCTCAGTGGCATCTACATTACAGACTGTCAGGTTTCGGCATGTCGTGACGCGCCGAGCGGAAAGCTGGTTCGCAACCTGAGTGTTGCGGATATAGGATCGGACGCGTTTACTGATAGTAAGCTTGTAGTTAACTCCACTGCCGTGGGGATAGACCCAACTGGAACTCCCTTTCACGCCGATGTACTACAAATATTTAGCAACGGTCCTACCGTAGAAAATATTATTGCTTACAATGTTTTGGCCCGTTCGCAAAGCGGCCAGGGCTTTTTTGCGGGCGACAATATTCCAATAAAGGACATTGCATTTATTGACTGTGATGTGAGTAATCAAGAGGGGGAAGGGACGGTGGCGGCCGTCTTTCAATTTGGAGGACCCACAGAGCACCTCTATGTTCGTGAATGCGTTTTTGTCGGTGCGGCAAAATGGAGAATAGACTTTCGTTTTACCGCTCATAACGTTGTTGTCAAGAATAGTGCCTTCATAAGTAATCCATTAGAGTTACCGACACCTTTGGAAGTTGAAGGCATCAGCTATATCCCACCTCCAACCCAATAGGCAGAGTTTTTATAGATGCATCAAGGATACTGCATGAGGCTGTTAATATACCCGACGCCCCACTTCGAAACTAGAAAGCGATAGATGATAGGCCTATTAATTTGAAGTCACCGTCAAGTATGTTTATGCAAAACAATCCTTTCCGGACAGACCACCTTTCCGGAGATCTCAAAGGACGATCCGTACGCGGCGGTGCTCTTACTATGGCCGCTCAGGGCGCTAAGATCATTCTGCGTATGGGTTCAACAGTGGTACTCGCTCGTCTGCTTGCGCCCCAGGACTTCGGATTGGTTGCCATGGTCACCGCTGTTACTGGCTTCGTTGAGATGTTTAAGGATGCTGGCTTATCCATGGCTACCGTCCAACGTGAGAATGTTACACATGAGCAGATTTCGGCGCTGTTCTGGATTAATGTTGTGCTTTCCGTTCTTGTTGCTCTTATTGTCGCCGGCTTAGCCCCCATTATCTCATGGCTATATGGTGAGCCAAAGTTGACTTGGATCACTATAGCACTCGCCTCGACGTTCGTCTTCAGT
>JAJRPE010000196.1 GCA_024280935.1 Candidatus Hydrogenedentota bacterium | reverse complement strand
TTCAAATTTATCTTACCGAACTCATCCGAAATCGTCGTGCGCATGAGGGCATCATTCAGCGGCTCAAAGGTCCCCGGCTGCGCCCACGCACTCTGACGGCTATCAGAGGGAGGAGCACCATTACCCGTATTCGCCAATTGATTTTGCAGGCGGTCCGTCTCCAGGATGGCGATGCCGTTGTAGACCGCCGAACGCGCCGCCAGCCGCGCCTGGTATTCGTTGCCGCTGTTCAGAGCATAAGAGGCCTCCACCTGCGCCTCGTAGGCAAACTCCACCACCAGCACGGTAAGCAGCACCACAAAGAGCAGCGTCAAAATAAGCGCCACGCCTTCGTTCTTTTTTCTTCTTCTACGTTTCATGTTTATCAACCGTTCAGGGACGGACCCGCGCCCATGACCTTGGCCTTACGCCAAACACTTCTTGGCGAACAAAGCATCGACGCACAGGCCGATATGCCCGAATGCGCGGGCCTGTCCCGGTGGGCTTTGCGGACTCCGTGTTTTCTTAGAGGGTGTATGGAAAATTTCATCGGCCCTTTGGGGGCTGCTATCGACAAATTATTAAGCATCTTTCGGCCTGAAAGGCCTCAACAGGTTAGCCCAGGGCAACGCCCTGGGTTTCGAGCGTAGCTCGGGGAAAAGTCCTGAAAGGGCGAAATAGAAAGGCATTGGACATTCCATGCTCTCCTTAACATCTATGCCATCCCTTCGGGATTGTTTCTGGGATGGTGCCCGTGATCCCAGGGTTTCGCTCGTGCCTCGCTTTACCCTGGGCTACGATATGTCGTCCCTTCGGGACTATGTCAATGGTGTACATGACGTCTCTTTTTGGGCTTTTCGGATTCCGCGCATCGTTACATCGACACCCACTCCATAGAATCCGTGATTCTCTATGTTTTGTTTTCCGTGTTTTCCGTGGTCAATAGGTATTACGTTTCTTTGTGGTTAAATATTTTCTCTATTCGCGGTCCAAATTTCTCTTAATTTTCACCACCGAAGCCACATACGCTCTATGTTCTCCGTGCCTCTATAATCCATCATCTTTCTTTATCAAGAATACTCGGCCCGCCATCCACCGTCTCCGTGAGCCGATAGTGATTGGGGTCTATAAAGTCCGGAGAAATCACCCCCGCGCCCGTCGGCAACACCACCACCAGGCTCAGATCCGGGTCTTCCTCCGTGCCCACGCCATCCGCCAGGTCGCCCCGCAATTGCCCCTCCGTCTTCGCCAGGTTCACCCCCACACGCACAGCCCAGGGAAGCATCCCCATTTCCCCCGAATTCCACTCCTCCACCCACTCCTCCTTCACGCCGTCGTAGTACTCAAAGTTCAACGAGCGAATGGGAATCTCCCGCCGCCAAAGTCCCTCTTCGTCGTCTTCAAAGAACTCCTCGTCGCTTCCACTAAGCCCCGCAAGGGCCAACGGACGCTCCGTAATAAAGAGCATCACCGATGCCTTCTCCTCCGCCACATCCGCATCAAGATCAAAGGTCTGAAAACCGCCCTCCTCCGAAAAACTGGGGTCGTCAATAAGGTATTCCACCGTCTTCACAATACCCGGCAGGGACTTGGCCCCGCTCGTGGGCAGGGTCGTCGTAAACGTCAGAGAATCGGCGGGGCCATAAGCCCCCGAATCGTCCTCGCCAACAAGGGCATACTCCCCCGAAACACTGGCATGGACTGCGCTCAAATGGTTGCCGATGTGCTCCCGAAGGTAGCGCTGAATCCGCAGTTCCTCCGTAGACGACCGGGCTATCTCCGCCGTATTGGCCACCGACACAAAGCAGGTGTACAGGGCCCCCACCAGCACCACAAGAATGACCATGGCCACCATCATTTCGATCATGGTGAACCCAGCGGTCGGATACGTGCGGCGCGCGGACATCATCGCTTGCCCTCAAGCACTTCGTTGCTGCCGATGTTAAACACGTAAAAGGTGAGGGTCTCGTCCTCGCCATCGGGCGTGCGCAGGGTAGCTTCCACCTGGTAGAAGGGCATGGGGGTCTCTGTGTCCTCCCCGGCTGCTGGTGTACCCTGATAGCTCCAGGAATATTCCGCGTAGCGCCCCTTGAACTCGCCCGAACCCGTAAGTTCCCCCGTGAGCACACCGAATTCCGCCTCGCCCACCACGCGCTCCAGCAATTGCCGCTTCACCACGGATTCATTCATATCCGCATAGAGCCGCAAGGCACCATGGTGGGTGTTCAGCAGAATAAACAACGCTCCGCCCATAATAGCCACCGCAGCCAACACTTCCACCAGCGTAAAACCGGCAGCAGAAGAGGTCGGACATTCCTGTCCGACACAAGACGCACGCTCCGCAGTAGAACGCACGCGGGCCTGTGAGACCAACCGGTGCAAGAAAGTGGCACAGGCGTCCCGCCTGTGATTCACACAGCCGAGACGGCTGTGCCACATTCCCTTTGAGGGGGCACTTATTTCACGCGCCATGCTCACAGATCCGTCTCCCTGCCCATATGGAGCGAGCTGCGATTCGCAACGGGATCCCACAAGATAGTAAAGGCTTCGCCGTCTTCGTTCTCGATGAAGATCACCACCTTCTGCGTCAGGCCCAGCACCGAAAACTCCACTTCAACCACGCCCCCGGATTCATATTCACCATCCAACTCCACCCCCACAATAAGGACATCGCCACGCAGGGCCGTCCGCCGCAAAATGGGGTCGGCCAACTCCTCCTCCACCGGTTCTTCCGCGTCGAGGTCAAAGACCTCCTCCTCACCAAAAATATTGCCCACGTCACCCAAAAAACTCTCGTCATGCTTCACGTTTTTCGCCCGTACCTCCAACGCCTCCCGTGCGAAAGCATTGAACTTGTCGTCCATCTGGTAGCCCGCCAACTCGGCATCGAAAGCCCCATCATCACCGCTCAGGAAATCCGATGTATCGCCGCCCATGAACTCTTTTTCCAGGTCCGCCGGGGACCGGATTCCCTTCTCTTGTAACACGGCAGCCAGCTTCGCCAACTGGTCCGGCTCCGCCTCTGCCGCCAGGGCATCGGCCTCTTCCTGCTCGGGGAAAATCCAGTGAACCGCGTAGATTTCTTGCGCCTTCAAATCGATGCGTACCACCACCCGCTCCCGAAGCAGCGCCGAATAACCCATGGCACCCTGCCCGAATCCGGCAAGACGACGTGCGCTCCCCTCCAACTCGCTGTACGCGATAATCGGCAAGAGACGGGGCACCGCAATAGCCGCCACAAGACCCAGCAGAAACACCACGATGCCCAGCTCAATGAGCGTGAAACCCGCGTTGTGCGTGGGGCGCGGTGGCCTATGTCGATCAGGAGTGGGCATGATTCTTTTCTTTGTGCCTTACGATATCTGTAACCGTTCACAGGGCCAACAAGGCTCCCCTCATCGGAGGGGCCTGGGGGTGGGTCAATTCTCACCCACGCGCTCCAACCCACCCCTAACCTCTCCAAGGAGGGGAACAAAAGGCGTTGGCTCCGCCAACAACAACGAGCCGTGAACGGTTGTCGTTTTCTTTCGCTTCGAAGCGCTGCAATAATAATCGATATGCCCCGGAGGGGCATCGGAACTTAGCCCAGGGTGTAGCGAGGTACGAGCGAAACCCTGGGTATAGGTTCTTTCACACAATCAAACCCCGAAGGGGTGACGGAATGTTCGAGCAAAATATCCGTCGGCCGCTTCGCGGGCTTCTTTGGTCCTTCGTCCTTCATTCCCAGGGTTCCGCTACGCTCCACCCTGGGCTAAGTTACGTCGCCCCTACGGGGCTGCACTCTACTATCGTTCTTTCCGGCAACGCGGCAGACATTGTGGACGTAGTGGACTAGCACCTACTGTCCACCTCGTCCACACGGTCCACTATGTCCACAAAAGCTCCGCAAGGAGCGAGCTAGCGCCCCGAAGGGGCAACCACAGAATAGCCCAGGGCAACGCCCTGGGTTTATGTACATAACGTCATCCAGCCCTGAAAGGGCGACACCGTCCGTCTTGGCCTCTCACTATTGCGCCCTTTCAGGGCTATCGGAAACAAAAACATCCTGACCCAGGGCGTTGCCCTGGGCTTTCCTGTTTTGGCCTTTCAGGCCGGAAAAACCTGCGGACGGCGTGGACAAGCGAACCTTGTCCACTGGGTCCACATCGTCCACCCAAGTCCACTAAAACACGCAATGCATCTGCCTAATCCGCGCCCACCGGCTATTGCATATCGTCGCTGCGCATATCGGCATCCACGTCTTCACCACCGGGTGCGCTATCGGCGCCCAGGCAAATGATCACATACTTCCGCGAGCTTTCCAGTTGGTACTGGTAGGGCGTGTCCCAAGGATCAAGGGGAACGGATTTGGCCGTCAAGATGGGGTCGCCCGAGGGCGGACTAATCAGGGCATCCAGGCTGTCGGGAAACTTCTTAAACTTGATCTTGTAGGCAACAAGCGCCGTGTCGAAATTCTTAATCTGGGCCTTGGCCGCCGCCACGTTGCCATCGTCCACCGAACTCATCACGTTAACGCCCACGATGGCCGCCAGGACGGCGATGATGGAGATCACCACCATCAACTCCACCAAGGTAAAGCCGCTGTTTCCGCCGCTTCCGCGACGCGCTTTTTTTACGTTCATGTTGCTAATCCTCTATTTGGTAGCCTAGGCGCTTTTGCGCCTATTATCGACAATAAATTATGAGTTTGCCATGTCGTTTTCGGCCTGAAAGGCCTCAACAGGTTAGCCCAGGGCAACGCCCTGGGAAAAAAGGAACTAGAAAACCAAAGCCCTGAAAGGGCGCAATAGAAGTACATCACGGCCACTGTGTCGCCCTTTCAGGGCTACTAATTATTTCTAATTCTGACCCAGGGCGTTGCCCTGGGCTAACCTGTTGGGCCCCTTCGGGGCGGTCACTCGCACGACATGGCGTACCGATTGTATCCGGATTCGCTCGCTGCACCGCAGGTGCCACTTCTTACGGGCAACGCCCCGGACAAAGCGTAGTGCCTTACACTGATAAAACTACTATAAAAACAAGGGCATCATCCGATAGCGAAGGCCAAGCACCATAAATATCGGTTGTGGCCCTGCCACTAGAGATTCTGGCTCATATTCAATATGGGCAGCAGGATAGAAATAACCAGGAAGCCAACAAAGACTCCCATCACAATAATTATAACAGGCTCTATGAGACCCACAACGGCATCAATGGTCAGGCGCACATCGTCATCGTAGGTATCGGCCACCTTAATCAGCATATCCTCGATCTCGCCACTTTTCTGGCCCAACTCCACCATGTGAATCAACATGGAGGGAAACAGACCCGTTTCGCGCAAAGGCTGGGCCAAATCACGGCCACGGCGCACCCCCGCCTTCACTTCGTCCATGTGCTCTTTGAAATAGGTGTTGTCGAGCACCGAATTCACCACCTCCAACGCAGGGAGCATGGTCAGTCCACTTTGGAGCATGGTACCCATGGTCCGGGCAAAGCGCGCACACACGAGCTTCAGGTGCAGCCCGCCGTAGAGGGGAAAACGCAGTTTCATCCGGTCCCATTTGAGGCGGCCCTCAGGCCGGGAAATCCACCAGCGCCACAGGGATACACAACCAAAAATAATGCCAATAATAAGCCACCAGTAGCTGCCAAGAAAATTGCTTGCGCCAATCAGGATCTGCGTCGGCTTGGGCAGCACGGCATCCTGTTTCTCGAAAATCTGGGTAATTCGGGGCACGATAAACATCATGAGAAAAACCACCACGGCGATGGCAAAAAAGCCCATGAACACCGGGTAGGCCAAGCTCGACATAAGCTGGGCCTTGAGCTTGTATTGGTGCTCCTGCATGTCGGCCAAGCGAAAGAGCACCGCTTCCAGCGTGCCGCTCACTTCGCCCGCCCGCACCATGTTCACATAGAGGTTGGAAAAAAGCCGGGGGTGCTTCGCCAAAGCGTCGCCCAGGGTCATGCCGCCGTTCACGTTGTCGCGAATGTCGAAGAGGGCTGTCTGAAGACGCGGTTTGCTCGTCTGCTCTTGGAGGGCACCGAGGGAATCCACCAAGGGCATGCCCGCCCGAAGCAACACGGCGAACTGCCGCGTGAGCATGGCCAAGTCGCGTGCGGATACCCGGCCACCACCACGCTTGGGGCCATCGGCGCCGGAACCGGCACTCGACGACACCTTGCTTTCCCCGATATCGGTGGGGAAGAGGCCCTGGTCACGGAGCTTCTGCCGCGCCTGGGCTGGACTCTCGGCATCAATGACACCCTTCGAGTTCTTGCCCGTCGCCTTGGTTATCGCTTTATATTCGTAGACCGCCATAGGTCGTCCTGGTTAGCTTCCTGGTTAAGTAACGGCTGCCGTGTCTCTCAAAGCGACACCCATGAATTTTTCAGGGACGAAAGGGACCTCAGAGACCAAAGAGACAGGCTTGCGCCTGGGCATCCTCGATGGACCGAAACGGCTCCCCTCCTCGGAGGGGAACAAAAAAACACCGTATACGCCACCTAACATCCCATTCGTCGTACCCGTCCTATAGGTCCCATCAGCGCCATCACCAATCAGTAACCACCGGCAGAGCCGGGGGTATGAGGAAGGCCCCTAAAAGGGGCCGATTCGTCAAACTCAGGTACGAAGCCGAAGCAGTTAGTCCCGTAGGGACGACATATCGTAGCCCAGCGGTGAAGC
>JAJRPE010000195.1 GCA_024280935.1 Candidatus Hydrogenedentota bacterium | reverse complement strand
GGTTGGCCCCTCTTCTATGCCCATATGGGCGTGAAGCATCTCATGGAAGACGATGTAGCGAATAAAAAACTCTGGCACGAATTTCTGATCGAGATAGGGATGAATTCGTATTACGTCGTCACCGGGCGCAAAACTGCCGAATCGAATGGAGCGCCGCCGCCGCCGTGTGGGCATACGCCCCCAGGTAATGGGTGTGGTCACGGAACCCTCAAATTCCTCGGCATTAACGGCGGTATAAAGATCCACTAAGTCTATATAGCGGCCCGCAGTCCGCAGCACGATTTTCCGTGGCGTCCGAGCCGCGATAAGGTGGCGCTGCTCCGCGATAAAGGCATCGATTTTTTTCCCCGCGACTTTGGCGCGAGGCCGCACAATCCACGAACCCAACGCCTTGCGAATAGAATCGGGCGCATCGAGGAACATATGGTGAAGACCCACAAGCGCCGTGCCGCCGACATGTTCGTAGCGAAGACTCATCATGGTGGAGCTGTTGTTCGTAATTCGGAGACGAATCTTGACACCGGTGGTGTCGCTCAGTACGCGGTGCAACGCATCGGCCCGCTGCTGTGTTGTGCTCACTTCAATGGACTGAGGCATAGACTGGGAGCGGCAAGGAAGAGGTTGTGGAGGCGCTTCGGCAGCATTCAACGGAATAGCTGTGCTGCCCGCGGTATCACCGCCAAATGGCAGCTCTAATTGCTTGTCATCCACGTTAAGCCTCATCGTTTCCTGTAGGGCTGGGGAGGCCGGTTAGCCAACCCAGCCGCATTGCTATGTCCCGAAAGATAGCAGATTAGGGCGTTGGTTCCCAAGGGTAATTGGCGCAAAGAGGGACGCAAGGGACAAACGTGGACTTCGCCCATACCCCAATTGGCATCCTTCGACCGATATCTTTTCATGTCTTCGTGGTGAAATGTTTCTTTTCTTTGCGTCTTCGCGCCTTTGCGTGAGATCTTTCTTGGTAAGCCTTCACGACACGAAAAAGGTTTCCCTCCTCGGAGGGGAACATAAACCGTTGGCTCCGCCAACAAGAAACAGGTCGTGAATGCTTACCTTTTTTGTTTGACACGCAAAGGCGCAAAGACGCAAAGGTTGTGTTTCGACCACGATCAACCTCGCAACCCACAGGATGATCAACCGCGCTATTGATCGGCCCCTTTGGTCCCTGAGCACCGGCTCGCCGCTGGAGCAGCCCCCCTTTTTCGGGCAACATCGCGCTTATTTGGGTTATGGGGGAAACCCACGCTATGCTATGTCCCAGATCGTTGATTCGCAGGGAGTTATAAAACATGCACATATTGCTAACGGGTGGCGCGGGCTATCTCGGTTGCTGTCTGGTGCCCGAGCTACTGCAACGGGGCCATTCCGTGTGCGTATTTGACCGGGGCTGCTTCGGCTTGGCGGGGCTGCCAGACGATTGCGAAGTCGTGCAGGGCGATATTCGCCGCCTCCAGGAGCACCCTGACCTCCTCGATGGGATAGAGACCGTAATCCACCTGGCGGGCTTGGCCAACGACCCCTCGTGCGACCTGGATAGGGAAATGGCGTGGGATGTCAACGTGGAAAGCTCCCTGGAATTGGCCCGGCAAGCCATGGAGGCGGGCATCCCGCGATTCCTGTTCGCCTCATCCTGCGCCGTCTATGGACAGGGCGTCTTCGCGCGGCTGGATGAAGCCAGCCCGGCCAACCCCGTGTCCACCTTTGGCCGAACGAAGCGGGCGTCGGAAGAAGGCCTCCTTGCCATGGCCTCGGCGACATTCCAGCCCATTGTCGTGCGCGCGGGAACCCTTTTCGGGGTTTCGCCACGAATGCGCTTCGATCTAGCCATCAATCAAATGGTCGCCACGGCGCGACGCGATGGGCGGATTGAAGTGCGGGGTGGCGGTCAGCAATGGCGACCCTTCGTCCATGTGCGGGATGCCGCCCGAGCCTATGCCGATCTGCTGGAAGCCCCCGCAAGCAAACGCACGGAAAGCATTTACAATCTGGGTTCCAACGCCTTAAATCTCCAGATCGGCACGCTGGCGGATGCCATCGCGGCACAAATCGGAGGCATCACGGTGGACCGGGCAACCGATGACAATGACCTCCGCGATTTCCGTGTCAATTTTGACCGCATCAAGGACAGTCTCGGCTTTGTCTGCCAACAGGATCTCGAAAGCGGTATCGCCGAGTTGTCCGCCTATGTGGACACGCTGGAATCGCCACCCTTCTCGGAAGCCTATTTCAATGCCGAACGAATGCGGCGGCTTCGTCAGACACCCGTCGCCGAGGGTGGCGACCCCGTGGCGGCACGTTTCGTCGCGCTGAGCCGCCCCAGCCTGGGTCCCGAAGAGGAAATGGCCGTGCTCGAAACGCTGCGTAGTGGCTGGCTCACTTCGGGGCACCAGATTGCGGCCTTCGAGCAGGCCTTCTCCCAGACGGTGGGCGCGGCCCATACGGTGGCCGTCAACTCATGCACCGCCGCCATCCATCTTTGCCTGGCCGACATTGGCGTTCAGCCCGGTGACGAGGTCATCTCCACCCCCATCACCTGGGCTTCGACAGGGAATACGCTGCTCCACATGGGGGCCAAAATCGTCTTTGTCGATGTGGAATCCGACACCCTGAATCTGGATCCCGCGCAGGTGGAGGCCGCCATCACCGAACGCACCAAAGCGATTATTCCCGTACACCTGGCCGGACATCCCTGCGACCTGAAGGCCTTGCGCGCCATTGCGAAGCGCCACCAAATCCCGCTGATCGAAGACGCCGCCCACGCTCTCGGCGCTCAATACAACGGTACACCCATCGGCGGCGACAGCGACTACGCCTGCTTCAGTTTCTACTCTATCAAGAACATTACGACCATCGAGGGCGGCATGGTCGCCCTCAAGGATCCCGACAAGGCCGCCCACATTCGTGCCCTGGCCACGAACGGCATGCGGCAGACGGCTTGGGACCGATACGGACGGAGTGCCCTCGCAACGCCCCTGGAGGTGTGCGAACCGGGCTTCAAATACCTGATTGGCAATGTAAGTGCAGCCATGGGCGTGGAGCAGTTAAAGAAGTTCACTCATTTCAGCGCGACGCGACACCGACTTGCACGCATGTACAACGAGGTGCTCGGCGACATCCCGGAGATCGCGCTTCCGAGACTGCGCCCCGACATCACCCATGGATGGCACCTCTACATGATTCGCCTGAACCTGGAAGCTTTGCGCTGTTCCCGTGATGAATTTGCCTACGCCCTCCGCCAGGAAAACATCGGCACGGGGGTTCATTTTTACGGCCTGCACCTTCATGAATACTACCGAAATACACTGGGCTATCGTGCCGAGGACTTTCCTGTGGCCACGAAAGCCTCCGAACGCATCCTTTCCCTGCCGCTGCACCCCCAGCTTACCGACAAAAACGTCCATGAGGTTGCTACGGCGGTGCGAAAAGTTATCGACTGCGGGCGGCGTTGAGGGGCCTCGGCTACATCAACATCGGTGGGTAAGCATTCACGGGCAAAGGGGGTTGGACCCTTCAAAAAAAAGCCGACGGGTGCCACGGGTAGGCCCGAAGGGTTTACCCGTGTAAGACCGAGGTCTCATGGAACTGGATAGCCCCTCTTTGTCGGCAGGTTACTACACGGGTAAAGCCCTGACAGGCCTACCCGTGGCACCCATGGGTTTTTTTGATGATTATGAGTTGCCCGTGTGGTGAACGCTTGCATTGATGGTATACTGTTTACAAGAGAGCAGGAGAAGCGTCTTGGACTTCAAATTGGCAAAATGTGCCCGGTGCGATAAAATATTCAACAAGATCGTATCGGAAGTTTGTGACACTTGCCAACCCGAGGAAGACACCGATTTCAGTCGTATTCACAACGTCATTTCCCGCACCCGTGGTTTGAAGGCGCAACAGGTCGCCGAGGAAGCGGAAGTCGCCATCGAATGTGTCCTTCGCATGTTGCGGGAAGGACGTATCGACCATGTGGAAAGTGAGGACCCCGCCAAGTGTGGTCGTTGCGGGGCACCGGCGATCAGCCTTACCAAGCGGCTTTGCAATCAATGCCTGGTTGAACTGGATCGTGAGTGTGCCCACGCCATGCTGGAAATGCGCCAGCGAATACGGAGCAAGGAAGAAAGTGACATGCACGATGTTCGTGCGGCGATCTCCAAGAAGCGCGCGTCAAAAAGGGCGCAGCGAGCAGACACCGAAATTCCCGCGCCATCGAAAAGCCCAGCCCTTGGACGGCGTATGGTTGTCCAAGAGCGATTGGGCAGGAAGCGCAAATGATTGGCCCGTCTGCCACCAAGGTTCTTTGGTTTTTATTTTCCATACCTCGGTCGTATGTTGTTTTTTGCCTTCACTCTTGGAAAGGCTGCCGGTGAGCCTCCCAAACGAACCGAGTCTACTGATTTATGATGGAGACTGCCCGCTGTGCCAACGTGCCCGCGTCTGGATTGAACAGCATGTCCCCCCGGAATCGCTGCGTACCCTTCCCTGCCAGGATGAGCAACGTCCCACCCTCGCTCCCACGGTCTCCACCGACGACTGCATGACGGCCATGCAGTTGGTCTTACCCGATGGCAAGGTCTTCTCGGGAGAACGGGCCTTTCCCCATATTCTTCGCCTGACACGCTATGGCCGATTTGTTGCTTGGACGTTTTATCTTCCGGGCGTGGGGCTGGCCTACCAGCTGGTTGCCCGCAATAGGCTGGCGATCTCAGGGCTGCTGGTACGGAAAAAGCGGGGCGATAGCTGCTCGGTTGACAAGGGCTGTAAATAGTTGAGAGTTGAGAGTTGATGGTTGACAGCTCTTAACCATCAACTGTCAACTGTAAAACTTACCGTAAGACGCCTTGAAACGTACGTGTTCACGGCCCACCGTTCCCGATGTTGGACTTTTCTCTCTCCAAAACGCCTCGGGGTGCAGGGTTCCAAGAGAGGATCCTCATCCATGGGCAGGATTTCAGAGGAAAGGAGCGACACGCCGTCTTTCTTGTTGGCATAACGCTTGCCCAGATGACCCACACCCTTAAACTCCCCCGCTCCGCTCCTCCGTGTAAGGGTGGCACCCGGAGGTTGTTTTACAAGGTCAAGGCAGCATGGTTGTGAATGCTTACCTTGAATCGTTACTGTATAGCCGTGTCCACTGCGAATAAACGTGGTGCGGTCGTGGTATATCGTCTGGACAAAGGCAGCAGGGGCCCGACGGGTCAGGGAAAGAGCGACATTGACTTCGCTTACACATACCAAGTGTTTTAACCACGGCCATCGGGAGGCTGTAGCACGGTGCCCGGAGTGCGAACGCCACTATTGCCGGGAATGTGTTACGGAGCATGAACACCGGCTCCTGTGTGCCTCCTGCATCGCCTCGCTGGAATCAGAGATGCTTGCGGCGCGGCATCGCCTCCCCTTTCGCGGGCTGATCCAATTCTCAAGCGCCCTGATCCTTCTATGGGTCTCCTTCTACGTCATGGGACAAGCCCTGATGCTCATCCCCTCGACCTACCACGACAGCCAGGAGACCTTTTGGGAGCAACTCCAAACCATAGACCGGGAAGATGACACCGCTAGTGAAGGTGAAGATGAGGCCGCAAGCGAAATCCTGCGCACCGGGGGCCAGTCATTGTGAGCAAAGGCCATCACGGAAAAAATGTTGGGGCCTCGGCCTTCCTGCTTGCCGAGGAAGGGGTGCAACTCCTGATTCGTTCCGGTCTTGCGCCCGCAAGTGTCTACGCGATTGGGACACTCCCTTTCGTCCTGGGCTTGATTGCCTATGTGGGGACCATGATTCACAGCGGATTTGCCCACGCGTATCACGGGGCGGGCGCGTTGGGCCTGGCCCTGTTATTTATGTGGATGAAGGTCTTTCAAGCGCGATTCGCCCAGCACCTGCGGGCGCGGCTTCGTGACGAAGAGGTGTCCCCCTGGACCCTCAGCGCATTCTTTGCCACCCTTTGCCGCCAGAGTCTCATCCACGCGAGCGTCGTCATCGTCTATCCCGTCGCCTTCATAACGATGCTCCCCATGGGATTTGCCGCCGCCCTCTATCAGAACGCCTCGGTCCTGGATGACGGCAGTAGGATGTCCGCACGGGGCTTGTTTGGCAAGGCATTGACACAAGCCCGGCTCTGGCCGAAACAGAATCATCTGCTACTCTGGCTTTGCAGCCCGCTCATGGTCTGCGTGGGCGCCGCCCTCTCTCTGGGCACCTGTCCCCTCTTGGAAAGCTTGGAAGACGCTTTTCTAGTTTCGCTGGGCGGGTTTTATGCCTCCATATTGTTGCTGCTCGCGCTACCTACCGCCCCCTTCGCGGTAATCACGGTGGTCAACGTGGCATCGGCGCTTTTTCTCTCCATCGAACTTTTTCATATCTTCACGGGCGCGGACACCCTCTACGCCAGGAACCCCAGCGTGCTATTCGGAAATGACCTCTTTATCGCTATCGCGTGCGGAATTACCTACATGCTCCTGGATCCTATCCTGAAAGCGGCCTACGCGATTCGGTGTCACGAAGGCGATTCCCTGGAAACGGGTGCCGACCTCAAGGTGGCGCTCCGTCGCATCCGCAAGGCAGCCGCGTGCGCGCTGGTGCTCGCTACGGCAGCCCTTGCCCTGCCCTGCGTGGCAGAGCCGACCTCGTCGGAGGTGCAGGTCGCCCCGCTGAATCAAGCGATTGACGACGAACTGGCGGAACGACGCTACACGTGGCGCATGCCCCGCGAAATACGGGTCGACGTGGAATTGCCCTGGCTCCTCCAACTCATTGCTGATTTTGGCGAGAGCATACGCAGCGGGATCAAGGCGGTCTTCAACTTCGTCTGGGACGTCATCGGAGAAATCTGGGACTGGTTTTTTGGAGGATCTGACAGAGACACCGTAAGCGGTGGTGGCACCCGGAATTTCAGCCAGTCTATCCGTGTGCTTATCGGAATTCTGGCTGCCCTGCTGATTGGAGTCACGCTATATCTCCTGTGGCGGGCCTACAAGGACCGAGCCCCGAAGCCGCTCGCGCCTGTCACGACGCTGGGCGGGGAAACACCCGACCTGGACGATGAAGCAACTACGGCGGCGGACTTGCCCGAAGATGAGTGGTACAAACTCGCCCGGGAACTTGCGGCCAAGGGCGACTTCCGGCTGGCCTCCCGAGCACTGTTCTTTTCCATCCTCGTGACATTGGCCCAGCGCGAAGTCATCCAGATAGCACGCTTCAAGTCCAACATGGACTACGACCACGAGTTAATGCGGCGGGCGTCCTCCATCGGCGATGTTCCGCGAATCTTCTCGAAAAGCGCCTTCCTCTACGAATCCGTATGGTATGGCGAGCACGAGGCCACCCTCCAGACCCTGCAGGCCATGCAAGCCTGTCAAACGGAGCTGCGCCATGGGCTTCAATAAGCGACAACTCACCATCGCACTGGGCGGGGCAGCCCTTGTTCTGGCGGTCGCACAGTGCGTGTCCATGCTCGGCAGTCGAATCGAGACGGGCGACATGTTTGCGGACTATTCAACGCTGCGCGCCGATCCCATGGGCATGATGGCGCTCTACAACGCGCTGGACGCATTGCCTCAGTACGATACCCTCCAGTATGTGCGTCCCTTCGAGGAATTGCCCAATGGCCGCGATACGACCTTGGTCATCGCGGGCGCGGGCCTCGGTATGGACCCCCTGCCCATTCTGGAATCCCTTGAGGGATTCATTGCCACGGGGGGCCGTGCGGTTGTGGCCTTCCATCCGCTGGACAACGACTACATGCTAAGAGAATTTCGGCGCAGTATCCGCGCCAGGGATCGGGCCAGAGAACGCAAGGAAGCACGCAAATCTTCTGACCAGAACGATGGCAAAGAAGACTTGGATACGCCAGTCTCCGAAAGTGAGGACGAAGATCCCGCTGACGACGATACTGCTGCCGAGCCTGGTGAAGAAGGAAGCGCCGAGGGCGACGTGGACGCGGCATCTGCCGACAATGAAGCGAAAGAAGAGAAGGCGGAAGAGGACGAGGAAGCGCTGGATGCGTTGATGCCCGTGGACCCGGATGACGAGGATATTTCTGAACGCTGGGGCTTCGACTATGGATTTGAGATGCCCTTGAGCGATGCCATCACCACGCGGAGCGATGACACGCTCCCGGTGGAGGAGCAACTTCGTCTGCGGTCCGCACTCTACTTCAAGGACCTGGACGACTCCTGGACCCCCATCTACGTTCGCCCCGATGGGGATGAGGAATCTTCGCCCTACGCAACCGTCATAGAAAAAAAACTGGGATTGGGCACCATTGTGGTGTGCAGCGACGCCTATTTCATGAGTAACGAGGCGCTCCGCAAGGACCGGGTCCCTCAGCTTATCCAATGGGCTATGGGCAAGAACCGTACCCTCCTCTTCAGCGAAGTACACCTCGGCAACGGGCAGCAGGACCGCATCATGACACTGGTCCGCCGGTACCGCCTCCATGGTGTCCTTGGTGGCCTCGTGCTGATCGGCTTTTTGTTCATCTGGAAGAATGCAACGACCCTGTTGCCCCGCCGTGAGCGTATGCTCGCCGCACGCGCTACCGAGGAACGAAGCCAACAGGTGGGCTTGGACAATCTGCTGACCCGCTTTGTTTCCCCCCCATCACTACTGGCGACGTGCGTGCAAGAGTGGCGCCAACACGTTACGAAAAAACCAGGCACCGAAGCGGTGGAAGCCCTCTATCAGGCAACCCGCGAAACCGGAAAAACGACGAACGACAAGGATGACATCGTGACCATGTACAACGAGATCGTCCAAAAGGTCCAGAGGCGGACACCGTGACCAGACAACGATTAGCGCCCCAGGAGATTAGTGCCTTACTCTGCGAAAACCGCTATAAAAAACAAGAAAGGCCCACGTCATTCCCACGAAAGTGGGAATCCAGAGCGCGGCAGGAGCACATCGTAGCACCACTGGATCCCCGCGTTCGCGGGGATGACGGTCTTGGGTTGTGGGCAAAGTTCACCTTAGGCGCTTGAGGCTATTACCCATAACTTTTCCGAGTAGGCATAGGAATAACCGATTCGTGACGCGAGGGCGATGTTCGGTTGAGGGTTTTTTTTCTTGAAATGTATGGTTGTTCGGCCTGAAAGGCCTGAATAGGTTAGCCCAAGGCAACGCCTTGGGTTCGTTGGCATGATAAAACAAAACGCCCTGAAAGGGCACAATAGGAACGTATCAGCATGCTATTATGCCCTTTCAGGGCGCAAGACGAGGGTATAAACCCTAACCCAGGGCGTTGCCCTGGGCTAACCTCTTATGCCCCTTCGGGGCGGGCTTTGATACCCGCCACGATGGAGAGGGGCAACGTGAGAACACCCCAGAAACAGTCCCAAAGGACGACATATCGTAGCCTATCGCTGCATAGCCGCAACCAAAGAAAATGTTGACCACCGATGGCACGGATAACACGGATGGTTGGCCGGTAGGCCTGCCGAGCACCTCGGCCTGAACATAGTCCCGAAGGGACGGCATATCGTAGCCCAGGGTGTAGCGAGGTACGAGCGAAACCCTGGGATCACGGGCACCACCCCAAAAATAATCCCGAAGGGATGGCATAGAACGGTGTTGCTGCATCGCGCCGTGGGCAATGCGATGGAGCAAGCGCCTGGAACAGAAAAGGAAGACTTCGGTGAACTATAGTATTGAACAGCTTCAGGATGTACTCAACCGCACCCGTGGCGAGATTGCCAAGGTCATTATCG
>JAJRPE010000194.1 GCA_024280935.1 Candidatus Hydrogenedentota bacterium | reverse complement strand
TTCCACACATCGACCGCCGCGTCGTTGATTCCGAACTGGATGATTACGATTTTGGGCTTTTGGTCGAGCACATCCGCCTTGAAGCGCTTTCGGGTATCGTCCGTATTGTTGCCGCCGATGCCCGCATTGACGACCCAGGCCTCCACACCGGCCCCCGGCAATTCCCGCTCCAGAATATCCGCGTAAATTCGGAGTTTGCCCCGTGTCGCGGTGGTCGAATCGCCAAAAGCCACGACCCGCGTCCAGTCCTTCAGGAAATCCGATTCCCGGAGCCGCACACGCAGGTCGCCCTGCATGGTCGTGATCCACAGCTCACCGGGGCTGTGCTCAAAAACATGGACGTAGGAAACACGCCCCCCCTTGTTGCGCGCGATTACCTGGGCGGGCATCCAAGAGGCACCATCGTCGTCCGAAAAACTGATGGACAACTCCTCCCGGCGGACATAGCCTTCGTTGGGAATAGCGTTCCAGAGGAGGGCGAGGCGGCCACTCGCGAGGCGCTGTAGCTTGCCGGGGGAGCCGGTGGACCGGATGGCGGAAGGCTTGATGTCGCTCCAGGTCAACCCATCGTCGCTGGAAAAGGACTCATAGAAGAAACCGTGGTAGCTGCGGATGAGCATCCAGAGACGGCCATCCCGCAATTGCTCCACCGTGCCCTCGATAGCCCCCGCGTGATCGCCCTGTCCGCCGATGTCGAGGTAGCGGGTGCGTTGCCACGTCTTGCCCTCGTCCGTTGATACGTAGGGCATGGTGGCGTGACGGCCCTCCTTGAATAGCATTTCCTGGCCGGGCACGACGATGTTTCCGCTCTTGGTCTGGATGATGTCCTGGAGGCATCCGCACCAGCCGCCGTGGAGGAGGTTCAGGTCGGTCCACGTCTTGCCCTCGTCCAAGCTGCGGATGGAATAGGAGGGCAGCAGCATGTCTGGATTGGGCACGTTCTTTTCTTTGTCCCAGGAATAGTGGCGAACGGCATCGTTGATAAAAAGGAGAATGATGACGCCACTGCGTGTTCTGAAAAGGGCGCGTTCGGGCCGAATCTCGAAGTTCTGGCCGACCGCGAAAATGGGATAGCGCTCCCACGTTTTCCCGTCATCGCTGCTGGCAATGGCATCCCGCTTGTCCACACCCATAATGCGTCCGTCACCCAAACGAATAAAAGGACCGTGGGGAAGGTGTGGCATGGCTTCGACACGGGGGTCGAGTACAATGCCCTTGGCTGCGGACTCGGGGGACTCGAAGACATCAACCTCGGCGGCGTGGACACCCGCCGCAGCGCATAGTGCGACGAGCATGGCCAAGGTCATAATAATATCGGTGCGGTATTTGAACGGCATTAGCGGGTAGCTCCTTCTCTTGCTTGCGGATTTGTTGCGAGGGTTTCCAGAATAACCGACGTGACCTGTTTTCCGAGGTGGGCTGAGCCGTCGGGTGTAAAATGAACATTCGCTTCCCGTTGGTGCGTGGCGAGGGTGGGCCTTATATAGCCATGGAGGTCGTTGATGCGTATGCCCGCTTCTTTCATGATAGTTGTGGCAATCTTGTTGTATTTCGCGGCATCGTCCGCCACGCGGGCCTTTGCGCCTTCGGGCACGGGCGTGGTTGTTGCCCAGACGAGTTTTGCGCCTGTCTGCTTGAGTTTCCCGACCAGTGCGCCCAGATTTTCCTCGTATATTTCAGGAGGAACGGCCTGTCCCTTGGCACCGTGAATCAGGTCGTGAAGGCCCCAATTGAAGTGGATGGCATCCCAAGGTTTATCGCCGAGCCATCGTTCCAGACTTTTCAGCCCGCGATTGGTGTTGCCGCCATTCTCGGGGATGCGGTGTATGTTGGCCTTGCCTTTGAGACGTTGTCGCACCGAAGGCGTGTAGCCGATGGATATGGAGTCGCCAATAATCAATACACGGGGAAGGGTTGGATCGTCCTCCACAAAGGCCCATGCGGGTGAGTTGATCCGCTTTTCTCCCATCAGTTTTTCCCACTCGATTTGGGCGGTGGATTTCTCTTCGGCGTGGAGCGGGATTGCCAGGCCGAGCACACAGGCGGTGACAAGTAAAACCAGGAATCGGTAGTGGGGGCGCGTGTTCATATTTTCTTCGAGTCGTTGGCGAATGTGGCTTCGCGTATTATAAGACTCCGACAGAAACCTTGCCAGTTTATAAAATGGTACCCGTTCACGACACGGACGCCTTATAGTCAACAAAAAGACCGTCGGGTGCCACGGGTAGGCCCGGTAGGGTTTACCCGTGCAGATGCACTGTCTTTGGTTTTACATCGTCTTTCTCATCGGTAGGGACGACACGGGTAAGCCCTGAGAGGCCTACCCGTGGCACCCGCAGGTTGTTTTTTTAAGGAGCAAGATGCCACGGTCATGAATGCTTACTAAAATGGTTCTTCGGCGATTTGCGAGAACGGTTAGCCCGCGAAGGGGGTGTCGGGTACGCCTTCGGTGCCCTGTTTGTGCCGGAGAACACGCATGGGTTAGAGTCGTTGGCGGGAGAGATGAAGTCACCCTTTCGAAGTAAAAAAGGAGAATTAATGATGCACACGAACAAGACAGGCATTGTATTGTTGGCGCTGGTGCTCATGGCCGGATTGGCACAAGGTGAAGACAAGCCCCAAACCAAAGACGGCTTCGTGCCCATGTTTGACGGGAAGACCCTTGACGGCTGGAAGACCACGGGGAATTGGGTTGTCGGGGAAGGGGGCGTTGTCGCGCTCAAGCCACGGCCGGGGGAACACGGATGGCAGCGTTATGCTGCGTACCTCATGACCGAACGCACGTATAAATATTTCGTCCTGGACTTGGAGTTCAAAATCGCCAAAGAAGGCAATTCCGGCGTGTTCTTTCGGGTAGGCGACCCGCTGGATCCCGTGAAACAGGGCATCGAAGTGCAGATTCTGGACACGCACGGCCTAGAGAATCCGGGGCAACACGATTGTGGTGGCGTCATCGGAACAGCCGCCCCCTCGAAGAATATGGCAAAGCCCGCAGGGGAATGGAACCGCTATGTCATCACCTGCTTCGAGAATCATCTCACCGTCGTGTTGAATGGCGAAAATATTATTGACCTGAAGCTCGACGAATCCGCCATGAAGGACCGACCTGTGGAAGGCCACATCGGCTTCCAGGATGAGGCGAAGCTGGTGTGGTACCGCAACGTACGCATCAAAGAGTTATCGGAGCGCCCGCAAACGGGATGACGCAATTTTTCAACGTTTCACCTGTTGATGGTGTCGGACTTGCGTGTTTTTCGTTGAGGCTGCCGGGGGCGGGTTCTTGAGAAAATTGTAAGCGTTCACAGCAAAGGGGGGTGGGCATTCTTGCCTGACACAAGGGGCGTGCCGGACATGAAGCCCACCACGGGCACGTGTAGCTCCGTTGCGTTCGAGCGACAAAATACGTCCGCCGTCTCGGACAATCAATGTGTCACCACAAACACGACGTGCGTTTTCGACACCCGCCGGGCGCGTTATGTCAGGCAGGAATGCCTAACCCCCTTTGTCTCAGAACTTGGAGCGGGCGGTGAACGCTTACAGAAAATTGGAGGACAGAATGCGATGAAATTGGAGTCCGAAGTTGCACAGCACTATGGGGTAGAAGGTCTTCTGGAGCGTATCCTTGCCGGACTTGAGGCGACCGGTGCTGACGTGAGGCATTTGCAGCCCGAGGATTTGTCATCCTTCGACGAGTTTCATGTGGGCGGGCACGAAGCCACCGTTCATGCGGTGAAGCGTATGTCCCTGTCCGAAGACCAGCAGGTTCTGGATGTGGGTTGCGGAATCGGCGGGGCTGCCCGTTATATAGCGTCTGAGGTCGCATGTCGTGTCGCCGGCATCGACTTGACACCGGCGTACATTCAGATTGCCCAGACCTTAACCCACCGCGTTGGCCTCGACGACAAGGCTGCCTTTGAAGTGGCCAGCGCCCTTGCCATGCCTTTCGAGGATGAGACCTTCGACGCGGCGTTCACCTTTCATGTGGCCATGAATATCCGTGATCGCGAAGGGCTGTACCGCGAGATCGCACGGGTGATGAAGCCGGGCGCGACATTTTGTGTTTACGATGTGATGAAGAAAAATGAGGAGGCGCTGACCTTTCCGGTGCCTTGGGCACCATCGGAATATACCAGCCATCTTACTACGGTAGACGAGATGCGCACGCTACTCAATGACGCGGGTTTTGAGGTTGAGGAGGTGGAAGACAGAACCGAATTTGCCCAAGCGTTTTTTCGACAAAAAGCGGCGGCTGTAGTGGACGGGCCTCAGCCCCTTGGCCTCGAAGCATTGATGGGGCCGAGTATGCCAGAAAAATTTCGAAATGTCGTGAAGAATATGGGGGATGAGCGAATCGTTGTGGTGCAACTAATCGCGACCAGGAAGACGTAGCGGGGCTAAATCACAGTTAATCCACCGGATTTTCCGGTGAGAATTCATAAGGCTCTGCCGTTCCAGCGTAGTTCAGCGTGCTTCCGGTATACATCAACGTGTGGAATTACGAAGGTGCCCCGGAGGGGCACAGGAACTTAGCCCAGTGGTCGACGGAATGTTGGGATGTTTCCGTCACCCGCTACGCGGGTTTGGGAGGTGCAGGGCACAGATACCTGGGGTTGCGCTCGTACCTCGCTTCACCCCAGGCTAAGTTCCGTCATCCACTTCGTGGATTAAAAGAGCACTCGGTTCTACCGCTGTGACACCGGCCCCTTTTAGGGTCCACATACCCCCCCGGCTCTGCCGGTGCTTGCTAAATCAGTTACAGTTTCTACCCTTTTGCCCAGGCTTCGATCACGATGGTTTTCTTATCCTTCTTCCCAATCCTCCAGTCGCAGGCCAGTCACGCGTGTAAACTCTCGGGTATTGTGCGTGACCAGTACGGCATCACGGGCGCGGGCGGTCGCGGCGATCAGCAAGTCATTCGGACCGATAGGTTTTCCCTGGGCGACCAGATCGGCGCGGATCAGGCCCGCTTCCTCGGCACAGCGATCATCGAAGGAGAGGCTTGCAAGGGGGGCAAAAAAGCGGTGGAGTAGCTGAAGGTTCGCTTCGACATGTTGGCTGTGGCGGGCACCGTAGAGCAACTCTGCCTTGACGATGCTGCACAGCGCGATCTCGGTGGGCTGGTGCTGCCGGAAGTTCTTCGCGATACCATCGTGTTTTTGATTCAGTAGGCGAATGCACACGTTCGTGTTCAGCAGGAACATCACACGAAGTCTGCCCGCTGCTCATATTTCCCCTGCACGGGACGCTCCAGCGCCTCGCCCTCCCAAGCGCCGAAGAGGTCGAAATAGCCCTCCGGCCACTGGATTTCGACTTCTCTCTTGACGAGCATGGCCAGATATTTGGAAACGGATAGGTGCGATTGCTGTGCTTTTCCCTGCAATTTTCTGGCAAGGTCTTCTTGCACGTAGCAATGTAGCTGGGGCATGGGGATTCTCCAAATATATGTGCGCTATGTGGATTCTACCACAGGGCCGCAAATGTCGCAACAGGATTTTGCGTGTCAGGTGGGCGTCCCTTTTACCGGCAAGCATTCACGCCCTGGCCCTTTGTCCGTGGAACCCGGATCTTCTTGTGAACCCTTATTTTTACCTCCTATTTTTCCTCCAGCCAGTTCTCCGGCCGCTTGCGCTTCTTCACGGGCTTGTCTTTTTCCACGTAGGCCATGAAGCGGTGGGTCTCGCCCGAGGGCAGGGTGCTCTCGCGCTGGTAGTAGATGCCTTCCTGCTTCGGGTCGTTCAGGATGTTCAGTTCGTCGGAATGGAGGATGAGCATGATAAAACTGGGTTCGATAAGGCAGCGGGTGGGGCCGTCTTCGCTGTCTACGGTGATGGCGTAGATAAACTCGCCTTCGACGCTCTTGCCGTCTTCGCTGTAGATCTTGGTGCTGGCTTCGACGCGGGCCCGCTTGTTGAGGCGTTCCAGTTCTTCGGGCGTAATGCGAAAGCGGATGGAATTGTCTTCGATGCGTAATTTCATGGGATCTACTCGCTGGCCTGTTTTGTGGCGGACATTTTTTTCGGTTCGTCTGTTTGCTCATTTGGCGTTGAAGTAGCCGGCTCAAAATCGACGGCAACAACTTTATACTCTGGACACATGGAGTCGCCGTCTGAAACATCACTGGTCAGATAATTTATCATTTGGTCGGGGAAATGGAAGGTCGTGTATAGAATTCCGGGCTTCACCAATTTCTCCACATGGGACTTCATTTTTATCTCGCCCCGCCTCGAAAACAGGCGAACCATATCCCCGGTCTTAATGCCTTTTTTCTTCGCGTCTTTTGGGTGGATGACCAAGGTGTCTTCTTTGAGAAGCATGGCATTGTTGGTTCGCCGGGTCATGGTCCCGCAATTATAATGCTCCAATTTTCGACCGGTCGTTAAGATGTAAGGGAATTTGCCTCTATTGTCTTTAATTTCTACGCTTTCCTTCCACTCCGTGAAGTAGAATTTTCCTTTGCCCCGTTTGAATGTTTCGGTATGTAAAATTTGAGTGTCCTTGCCGTCCTGAGTCACCGGCCATTGCTTGCCATTTTCGCCCAATTCATCCCACTTGATACCGGCGAAAAAAGGAACAATCTGTGCTATTTCCCGTAGCATGGTGTCCGGGTCATAGTCGGCCTGGTTGTAGCCCATCGTATTCATGATATCGACGACGATTTGTCCGTCGGTTTTTGTTCCCTCCGCAGGCGGTACGACGGCATTCACCCGTTGAACTCTCCGCTCCCCGTTGGTGAAAGTGCCGCTTTTCTCCAGGAAGGTGGTAGCCGGCAGAATGACATCCGCCAACTTCCCCGTTTCCGTCGGCAAGATCTCCTGCACCACCAGCAATTCCAGGTTGCTCAACGCATCGATGACGTGCTGCGTGTTGGGATCCGATTGAACCACATCTTCGCCCATGAGCCACAATGCCTTTAGCTTGCCGCCACACGCCGCATCGAACATCTCGGGGATTTTATAGCCAACTTCCGACGAAACCGGTCTTCCGTAGAACTCAGAGTATTTCTGCTGAACCGCAGGCTGGGTCACATCAAGGTATCCGGCTCCCTGATGGGGCTGTGCGCCCATGTCTGCCGCGCCCTGGACATTGTTCTGACCACGAAGGGGATTTACCCCGACGCCGGGCCTGCCAATATTTCCGGTCATCATCGCCAAACCAGCCAGCATCGTCACCGTTCGGGTGCCCTGGCTATGCTCCGTGACCCCCAAGCCGTGAAACTCCATGGCGTTGTTTGCGGTGGCATAGGCGATGGCGGCTTCTCGTATCAGGGCACGTTCCACGCCGCACGTTGCTTCCAACGCATGGATATCGATAGTGCGGATCGACGCGGAGAATTCCTCAAAGTCTTCACAACGGCGCTCGACAAAATCTTCGTCCACCAGACCCTCGCTAATGATGTAGTAGGTGAAAATATTAAGCAGCGCGATGTTGGTACCCGGACGCAAGGCCAAATGGTATTTGGCGTATTTTGCCAATTCAATTTTCATGGGGTCAATCAGAATGAGCGGGGCACCCTTCATGACGGCCTGCTTTATCTTTGCGCCAGTCACCGGATGGGCATCCGTGGGATTTGCGCCCACCACCAGGAATAAGTCGGCTTGTTTAATGTCGTCAATCGAATTGGTGGCCGCTCCTGTTCCGTAAACCATTTGCATGCCCAAGGCGGTGGGGGAGTGGCATACCCGTGCGCAGCAATCGATGTTATTGGTACCGATGACGGCCCGAATAAATTTTTGCAACAGGTAATTTTCTTCGTTGGTGCATCGCGCGGAAGAAATGCCGGCAATGGAATCGGGGCCGTGTTTTTCTTTAATGGCGGTTAATCGTTCTGCAATAAACCCATAGGCCTCATCCCATGTGGCCGGTTCAAATTTTCCGTTGCGTTTAATCAACGGGGTCTTTAATCGGTCGGGATGGCTTTGAAACTTAAAGGCATATCGCCCTTTTAGACAGGTGTGCCCTTCATTTACTACGGCATCGCTTGGCGCGGTAATCGAAAGGATATTGTCCGCTGCATCTACGGCGACTTCCAAGTTGCAGCCCACGCCACAATAGGAACAAACGGTTCTTTCTTTGCGCACGGCGTTGGGAGCCGCCATGGAATCAAAAATATCGGTAATCGCGCCCGTCGGGCAGGTTTGGGCGCACGCGCCGCAGGATACGCAGGTGGAATCTGCGAAGCCCTGGTCGTTTCCCATGATGATTCTGTTGTCAAACCCCCGGCCATGCATGTTCAGTACAAACTGCCCTTGGATTTCATCACAGGCCCGCACGCACCGGTAGCAATTGATGCACTTGGATAAATTCGCCCGCATGTAGGCATGGCTTATGTCTTTTTTAATGTCGTTGTGCGTTTCACCCTTGGCATAGCGAATCTCGCTAAGACCCACCTGCTTAACAACCTCATGAAGTTCACGGTCCCCATTACCGTTTCCCTTAATCAGGTCATGGGGATAATCGGTCAACACGAGTTCGACGATATTTTTCCGTAATTTCTTTATGCGAGCTGATGTCGAAAAAACATACAAGTTTTCCGTGACAGGCGTGTGGCAAGAAGCGACCACGCGTCGCGGCCCCTCTTCTTCCAGGGCTATTTCGACCGAACACACGCGGCACGACCCGAAGGATTCCAGCCGGGAATCATAACAAAGGGTTGGAACGGTTCCTTTGCCGATGTTTCGCTCAATAAAATCGTAGAGGCTTTCGCCGTCTTTGATTTCATGCGCGACCCCGTCTAAAAATGCGGACGAACTCATGACAGGCCTCCGGTGCTAAAACAGGGGTGAAGCTCTTCTTCAAAATACTGTAACGCATTTTTTATGGGAAGCGGGATTCCACCGCCATGGGCGCACAAACTGCCCAATTCCATCGTTTCCAGCAGGTCATCCAGCAGTTCGCGATCCATGCTGCATTTTCCTGCTGCCGCGTTGACCATCATCTCCTGGCCGCGTTTGGCTCCGATGCGGCACGGAAAGCATTTCCCGCAGGACTCAAACGCACAAAACTCAAAAAGATGCTCCAGGTACCGTATCATGGGAAACGACGCAGGGATAGCAATAATTCCGGCATGGCCCAACAAAAATCCGTTGTCCCGAAACGATTCAAAGTCCATGCGCAGGTCCGCGTATTTTTCCGTGGGCACCAATCCGCCCAGGGGGCCGCCGATATGAAGCGCCTTCACCGGTTCCGTAAAGCCCTGGCCCAGTTCCTCGATAACCACGGTGAGGGGCGTGCCCATTTTTATTTCGTAAAGGCCGGGACGATTAAAGACACCGTTCAGGCTCAGCAGCTTGGAACCGGTGGAGTTCTTCGTGCCCACCCTGGCGAAAGGCGCTCCGCCTTGTTCAAAAATTTGATGGACATTCGCAAAGGACTCGACGTTGTTCACCACGGTCGGCTTCCCGAACAATCCCTCCGTCGTCGGATAGGGCGGCCTGACGCTGACTTCGGGTCTTCGCCCTTCAATCGATGCCAGCAATGCGGTTTCTTCGCCGCAGATATAGGCCCCGGCTCCTTGAACGATATACAGATTGAAATTGAAATCGGAGCCGCCGATGGATTCGCCCAACAGACCGGCCTCCCTTAATTCGTCAATCGTCCGGTCAATAACCGCGATAGACTCGGGATATTCCGCCCGGATGTAAAGCACGCCCTCTTCCGAACCGACAATCTTTGCGGCCACCATCATCCCAAACAGAACGAGGTGGGGCTGTTTTTCCAGAAGGTAGCGATCAATATAGGCGCCGGGGTCGCCCTCGTCCGCATTGCACACGATATACTTTTTTTCGCCCGGTGCGGCCCTGCACGCCTCCCATTTAAGGCCTGCGGGAAAGCCCGCCCCGCCCCGGCCCCGGAGCTTGGACGAGTTCATTTCGTCCAGGAGTTCGGCGGGCGATTTTTTCAAGATTACGTCG
>JAJRPE010000193.1 GCA_024280935.1 Candidatus Hydrogenedentota bacterium | reverse complement strand
GGAAAGCCCAACCCCCTGATATAGCCCTTGCCCGTAAGACAGAGGTCTCGTGAGGCTGAGCTTGTTTCCATGTCTTCACACGGGTAAGCCCTGACAGGCCTACCCGTGGCACCCGCCAGTTATTTTTTGAGGGCCAAGGCGCCATCCCTTTTATGTGTCCCGTCAACATCAGCGCACCTCTTCGTGGTCGTGGCTGGGCATGGGCGGCGGCATTCGGCGATAGTGCTCGCCCTGGTCCAGCAGGATGGTCTCCAGGGACTCAATGCGTGTCGCCATTTTCTCCATGCCCCGATGCAATTCCTGGATGATCTCCGTGTCCGCTTCGTTGTACTTGCGGTCCCTCTTTTTCATGCCGAGCTTGACCATGTCGTAAATCCAGTACAGGATGCCAAAGAGGATGAGCAGTTCGATTATTGACAGGTTCATGGTGGTTCTCCGTGCTTAGGAAATTGGTCGACTGCGTTCGAGCAGGATGGTTTCGAGGGCTTCCATTCGCTTATCCAGGTTCTTGCCGAGGTGGTAGAGTTCCTGGACCGTGCCGCTGTTGACGTTGTCATTGGCTTTGTTGCTGCGGAGCAGTCGTTTCAAACCGATGAGCATGCCTGTGATGACTGCGAAGGACAGCAGCGTAATTGCTGCGAGGAGCAAAAGCTTGAGTACGCCAGCCCAGGACATAGCTGCGTTCCCGGAAGTAAAGGTCTGGATAGCGTTCGCTTGTTGGAGGCGAACCACATCGGGCGTGTAGGCGCTATTGTGTCCGATGACTTGCGTAGCGAGTGGCGCGACCGGAATGGGCTCACATGAAACAATCCCCCTGTTGGGGTGGCTGAGCAGGTCGCCCGCCAATGCGCCAATAAACATGAGGCCGATCGCAGCGAGTAGGTAGGTCAGGGTTTTCATCTTTCGTTCAGCCTTTCCATTTACAGCGGTGTCCGCGTGCGGTCAAGGAGAATGGTCTCCAGGGATTCCAGGCGTTTTTCCAGGTTGCGCGCGGTGCGGTGAAGCTCGCGAACGAGCTCCACTATCTCGGTGTTATCTGATGGCGCAGGCGAAGGGGTATCCCTCCGTTCATGCCGACCCGTTTCGGCCTGGCAGCGTGCGCCGAAGATCCAGCGGATTACCAAGGCCACCAGAAGGATGGAGCCCAACCAGACGACGGGTCCAGGAAGGCCTGTGGTGAAGCTGAGCGGTCCGATGAAGGAATTCTCAAGGCTGTATATGACATTCGCTCCGCCGAATCTTGCGGTGGCGAACATCGTTCTCATGCCGAAAAGCAGCACCAGCACCGCTAAGACTACTATCACCAACCGTTTCATCATGCCTCCTCTATCACAGCCGAGACGGCTGTGCCACTTTCCCATTTCCGTCGTCTCCGCATGAGCGGGGTTCTTCTCCGTTTTTTACGCAAGAAAAGGGACAGACCCGTCTGCGCTCGTTCCTCGCTGCGCTTGTGTCAATCCCTTTTTTGCTCCACGTTCGTGTGAATGCGGTGCAGGACGACATCACCATCGAGACGACTAAGAATTCTTTTTTGCCTTCATGGCTTCAAGTTCCTGCTCGATCTCATCGTCCGTTTCCAGTTCTTTGAACTGGTCGGCCAGGGTGCTTTTGCGACCGTAGTTCACCAACTCGGCATCAGCTTCCATGCGGTCGATGCGCTGCTGGAAATTGTCGAAACGTTCGAGGGCGTCGGAGGTGTCATAGCGACGAATCTGCTGCTGGGCCTTTTTCTTGGTGTTGGCGTTGGTGTGACGCTGCACCAGGACCCGCTGCTTTTCGCGCGCGGCGCTCAGCTTATCCTCCAGTTGCATGATATCACTCTGGCACTGGGTTACCAGGGTTTTCGCCTGTTCCAGTTCGTCTTCCTGAAGCTCGGCGCGCTCTACGTGGCGGCGCTTTTCCATCAGGGCTTCGCGGGCGAGGTCTTCGCGGCCCTTGTTGATGGCGAGCTGGGCTTTGGTGTCCCAGTTCTTCGCCAGGTCCAGGGCCATTTCGATGTCGCGCTTGATCTTCTTCTTCGTGGCCATGCCGCTGGCACAGTTGGCCTTGATTTCAATCAGCGTGTCTTCCATCTCGCGGATCATCACTTTGACCAGCTTTTCCGGATCTTCCGCCTTGTCCAGCATGGAATTGATGTTGGAACTGATTATGTCGCGTACTCGTGTGAAAATACCCATGACAGGCTCCTTTTATACCGCGTGCGTGAGATTGATCACGTCGGCGTTGGGCAGGGTGGTCGTCGTCACGTTGCGGGACGGCCACACTGCTTCTATTACTGTTTCTGCGTTGATTTTATTCTCTGCCCGGGCGGTGTAGCCCAAGCTTGCGAAGTACAGTGCAATTTCGGGGTCGTTGCGAAGGATTTTCAGCCCCGTCTTGAAATGGAGTGTGTCGGCAACGGGGACGCACCAGGCGATTCCCGCCGGGATGGCGACTACTGCGCCGCCCTCGCCCGCCGCCAGATCAAGGTTGATCGGACGGCCAGGGCGCAAGTAACGCCCCAATAATATGGCCGCACCCGTTCGGCTGATATTCAGCCAGGTGGCTTGGCCCCCTTCGCCGCCGCCCGATGTGTAGGCAACAGGACCACTAAGGGTGCATCGCTGTTCCCGAATGTACTCGCTATTCGCGTTCTTTCGCATTGTTTTTGGAATGAAATCGTTCATGGCTCTATAAACGCAATGCCTGTGCCAAGATGGTGAATCAGCGTAAGTTGAGTCATAACAACGGGTTAAGGCGCTTTTCGTCGTTCGCGGCTATATTTTGTCTGGCTAATTACGCCATTTATTGATAATATAAACCACGATGTGGTTTTGCAGAGACTCGAAAGAGACCTGAGAGACTTCAGAGACCAAAGGGACTGTGTGGAGTCACGGTCCCAGAGATCACGAGAGATGCCTTCGGAAAATGTAGCATAGGCGTCCCGCCTGTGTTTTATGTGAGCAATCCCCGCAGGGCTTGCCCTGCAAAGTCCCTTGGGACTCCCGGAACTGGATAGTCCCCTCTTTATCGGCAGGTCCTTCACGGGTAAAGCCCTGAGAGGCCTACCCGTGGCACCCGACGTGGGCCTTTCCCCAAAAGTGCCAAACCCAATTCCACCGGGGTCAGGAAATTTGGATATCGCCCCGAAGGGGCACAAGAGGATAGCCCAGGGCAACGCCCTGGGAAACAGGTGCTACATTCCAAAGCCCTGAAAGGGCGATATAGCACGTCATGGCCTCCTGTGTCGCCCTTTCAGGGCTATGAATTAATTCTGTATTCTGACCCAGGGCGTTGCCCTGGGCTAACCTGTTGAGGCCTTTCAGGCCAAAAAACGCATGCTGTTTTGCCCATAGCAGGCCCCAAAGGGCCACTGGTACTTTCCATAGACCCTCGTTGGTCCCTTAAGACCGGGATACACCCGATGCCATCCAAGGAACGCTCATGTACGACACACGCGATGACTATTCCGACTCCATGCCGGAGGCGATGGGGGAGTCGGATGTCTTTCTCGACTTTCAGGACCGATTGAGTCGGGTGGCGGGGGTGGACCGCTCCGTATTGCTCATTGGCGAACGGGGCACCGGCAAGGAATTGGCGGCCCGTCGCGTGCATTTTCTTTCCAAGCGCTGGCAGGAACCCCTGGTGGAACTCAATTGCGCGGCCCTTTCGGCCACGCTGATTGAATCGGAGCTTTTCGGCCATGAAGCAGGGTCGTTTACGGGGGCGCAGCGTCAGCGGCGGGGGCGTTTTGAGATGGCCGACGGGGGCACGCTATTTTTGGATGAATTGGGGAATATACCGCTGCCGGTACAGGAAAAAATTTTGCGGGTGGTGGAATACGGGCGCTTTGAGCGGGTGGGCGGTACCGAGCAGGTCTCCGTGGATGTGCGCATTGTGGGCGCGACGAACGCGGACCTGATTGCCCTGTCGGCGCAGGGCCTGTTCATGCGGGATCTGCTGGACCGCCTCTCCTTCGAGGTTTTGTACCTGCCCCCCTTGCGGGAACGGCAGGAGGATATTCTGGTGCTGGCGAACTATTTTGCGGCACACATGTCGGCGGAGTTGGGGCGGGAAGACCTGCCTGAATTCAGCGAGTCGGTAGCGGCGGCCCTGGAGAGCCACCCCTGGCGGGGCAATGTGCGCGAACTGAAGAACGTGGTGGAGCGCGCGGTCTATCAAGCGGCGGAAGCGCGAATCGAACGCATTGTCTTTGATCCCTTTGTGTCACCCTACGCGCCCCTTGCCGGGCCGATAGATAGAACTTCGCCCGGGAATGAGACCACCAGCGCATCGGCACCCGAACCCGAGGCTGGCGGGTTGATTGGGTCGGCCTTTGAGCGGCCCTTCGGCGAGTCGGTGGATCTTTTTGAGCAGCAACTGTTGAGCGCGGGGCTTGCCGCGAGCCGCTTCAACCAGCGAAAGGCGGCGGAATTGCTGGGGTTGACCTATCATCAATTTCGGGGCTTGTACCGAAAACACGCGGATACGTTGCAGGAGTAGACCTGATCGGCCACACATTTTTCCGCACCGATTTGCATCGCGGGGACCAAGCCTGTTAGAAAAGGAGTACTTGGGAAAGACCATGGCTGTGTTTCGCGGAATGCTAAGCGTTCAGGCCCCCTGATGTGTTTTCCAGGTCCGCAGTAAAAATTAAATCTTCGTAAACGTTCACGACACGGGCCACTATAGTCGACAAAAAGATCTGCGGGTGCCACGGGTAGGCCCGGTAGGGTTTACCCGTGCAGGACCGTGGTCTCTAAATTTGGGTCATCTCTCTTAGCGGTAGAAACGACACGGGTAAGCCCTGAGAGGCCTGCCCGTGGCACTCGTCGGCTGTTTTTAACGCCCAAGAGGCCAGGCCGTGAACGCTTACAACGTCTTCATGTTCCTCTCCAAGGAGGGGAGCCTTTTCGGCTCCATAACGCTTACGCGAAAAGAAATTAACGGGTTGTATGTCACGAATCCCTGAACGGAAAACCATTCTCAAGGTAGTAACAATTGGCCTGGTGCTTGCCGTGGCTGCTGGCGGAATCTTTTTCGTATTGGCACCCTACCAGGCAAGCCGTGTCTATGGCGGGCTGGCAAATAAATTCTACGCGCGAGGGGAGGCTCCTCTGGTTCTTGCGACCGCCGCTGAGGACGGTGCCTATTATGCCTTGGGGGAAAAACTGCGGCTTCATCTGGAGGCCTCCCAATCTTATTCGATCACGGTTCAGCCCACCCCCGGCTCGATGGAAAACCTTCTGATGCTGAAGGATGGCCGGGCCGACCTCGCCTTGATTCAGGGGGGGCTGGCCGCCGCCGCACGCGGTGACGCTTCCGGCGACTGGGGTGGTCTGGTGTCCGAGTCAGATGCGCTGGTGTCCCTGGCAAATCTGGGGCGGCAGTATGTTCATGTTGTGGTGCCAGCGGATTCCCAGATTCGCGAGTTTCGCGACCTGGCAGGGAAGCGCCTGGGTGTCGGGCCGTCAAACAGCGGTTTCGAATCGCTGGCGGAAAAGGTGATGGGCTTTTTCCGATTTGGGGAAGAGACCACGTTGATTCGAGATCACAACCTGGACCTCGCGCAGGCTTTCCTGGACGACGAAATTGATGCCGCCTTTACGGTGTATGGCCTCTTTGCACCGGCTATGGAGAATTTGCTGGACAAGGGATGGTATCGTCTCATCCCGATTGCGGAATCGGAAGCGCTGTCCCGCTTTCTTCCAGGCACCTT
>JAJRPE010000192.1 GCA_024280935.1 Candidatus Hydrogenedentota bacterium | reverse complement strand
CGTTCAGTCCAACAAGATCTCAAGAACATCCGGCACCGTTTTTTCCACGTAACTTCGGTACAGTCACCCCCTCGTGGAGACACGATTCCACTAACGTGGCAAGGCACTACTCCATGCGGGGAATACTGTCCCGATCACGCCCAAGGGAGCACCAATGCAACTGAGTAGGCGGCAACTCTTAGCGATTGCGGGCATGGGTATGCTCTACGGCTGTTCGGATAGCGTGGGCGACCGCACGGCTGCGGGCTGGGGCAAACAGGGGCGGCGCTTCGGCGAATTCCTCCGTCCCCGTGCCATTGGCGTCCACAATGGCGAAGTCTATGTCATTGACACCACCGGGCGCGTGCAAGTTTTCGACGAGCAAGGTGTTTTTATCCGTAGCTGGACCATCCCCGAGACCGAAAACGGAACGCCGACGGACATCGTCTTTCATGAAGATAGCCGTGTTCTGATTCCCGACACGCACAACAGCCGGGTCTTGGAATTCACAACGGACGGCGCGTTGCTCACCCAATGGGGAAGCTTTGGCACCGGAACCGATGAGTTCATTTACCCCACGGGCCTGTCACTTGGGGACTCGGGTGAATTTTTCCTCTCCGAATATGGCACCGGTGCCGAGCGGGTCCATGTCTTTGACGCGGAACGTCGCTACCTGCGGCAATGGGGCCGTCATGGCGAGGCCAGGGGCGAATTCAACCGCGCCATGGCGATTGGATGCAATCAGCGGGGCGAAGTTATCGTCGCCGACACGGCCAACCATCGTGTTCAAGTCTTCGACGCGAACGGCTCCTGGCTGCGCACAATTGGGGAGCCGGGTACCGCGCCCGGCCAACTGAAATACCCCCACGACATGGCCATCGGGCCAGACGACACCATCTATCTCGCGGAATACGGTGCCCACCGAATTTCGCGCTTCCATCCCGACGGCACCTTCATCGAAACCTTCGGTAGCGCGGGAAGGGGTCCTGGACAACTCAATGCGCCCCGTGGCGTTGCCGTCTCCCCCGATAATCGGATCTACGTGGCCGACACGGACAACCACCGTATCCAGGTTTTTGAAGCGAATACGGTGGCCCTGTGATTGGCGGTCTCCGATTCGCTGAACCCATGATGCTGGTGCTCCTCGTCTTGATTCCCTGGGCCATTTTCATGGGCCTGCGCATTCGCTCCCTCGCCTCGGTGCGCAAGGGAATAACCGTGAGCCTTCGCGTCCTCATACTCCTGCTGGTCATCGCGGCCCTCGCCGGGGCCGAATGGGTACACCGCCGGGACCGGCTCGCCGTGTTTTTTATCCTCGACCACTCCAACAGCATCCCCGACGAAATGCGTCTCGCCTCCACCCAGTGGGTGCGCAACTACTGCGACACCTTCATGACTGATAAAGACGAAACAGGCGTCATCGTATTTGGCGAAGACGCGAGCATCGAGCTTGACGTCAACACGACGCTGAATCTGGGCGACATCCAATCCTACGTCAGTGGAGAACAGACCGACGTGGCCGCCGCCATTCGGCTGGCCATGGCCGCCTTCCCCCAGGGCTACATGCGGCGCATGGTGCTTTTCAGCGATGGCAACGAGACGCAGGGCGCAGCCCTGGAGGAAATCAAGCTGGCCCAGGCCGAGGGCATCGCCGTGGATGTGGTGCCCGTGCAGATGGAGCGGCCCAGCGAGGTGCGGGTACGGGAGGTCAGCACGCCCCAGCAGGCGAACACGGAAGAACCCTTTCAACTGCGAATCGTGGTCACTGCGGACGAGGCAGGCCCGGCTACGCTCAACGTGCTGCGTCGCACGGGCAGTGACCGGCAAATGCTCGCGCCCCAGCCCGTGCAGCTCAAGGCGGGCGACAACGTCTTCGTGCTCACCCAGGAAGCAGCCAGCGCGGGATTTTTTGAGTATGAAGTGCGGGTGGATGCCGAGGCCGACACGGTGCGTGAAAACAACGTGGGGCGCTCCTTCACCACGGTACACGGCCAGCCGCGCGTCCTCTATATCGATGCCAACACCGAAACCGCCGCCCAGCTCCGCGAAGCGCTGGAGCGGGAAGGCATCGTGGTGGAGCAGACCCACCCCGGCAACCTGCCAAGCGATTTGGCCCAGGTGCAAAACTACGACGGCATCATCCTTGCCGACGTGAGCGCCACCGAGTTAAGTCCCGCCCAACTGAATATGCTGGAGGCCATGGTGCGCGATCACGGCATCGGCCTCACCATGATCGGCGGACCCAACAGCTTTGGCGCGGGCGGCTACCTGAACACACCGGTGGAAAAAGTGCTGCCCGTCTCCATGGACATCAAAGAGAAGAAAGTGCTGCCCCGTGGCGCGCTTATCACCATTCTCCATACCTGCGAGTTCGCCGATGGAAATGCCTGGGCCGCCGAAATCGCGAAAGCGTCGCTCAACGTCCTTTCCTCCCGCGACCTCATGGGTGTGCTGGGCTACCTATATAACCCGAGCGGTAAAGGCTTGCAAAGCTCCGGCGACAATTGGGTCTTTGAACTCCAGCCCGTGGGCGACAAGACCATGATGCGCTCCACCATCGACAAGATGAGCCGAAACCTTGGCGACATGCCGGATACGACAGCCACGATCAAGATGGCGTACCAAGCGCTGCTTAAAGCCGACGCGGGCGTTAAACGGGTCATTCTAATTTCCGACGGCGACCCTGCCGCGCCCCCCGCGAGTTACCTGCGCTCCTACCGCGATGCGGGCATTTCCATCAGCACCATTTGCATCAATCCCCACAGCATGAGTGACCAGAACATGCTCCGCAACATGGCGCGCGCCACGGGGGGCGAATACTATTTCGTGAATGATCCCCGGAAACTGCCGCAGATCTTCACCAAGGAAGCCGCTGTCGTGAAGATGGGGGTCTTTCGCGAGGTGGAGTTCGTGCCCCAGACCTTGCACAATTCCGAATTGCTCTACGGCCTCGCCACAACCGACATGCCCTCGCTCCAGGGATATGTGGTGACCTTCCCCAAAGAGACCGCGACGGTCCCGCTGGTCTCCGACGAAGGCGATCCCGTGTTGGCGCACTGGCGCTATGGACTGGGCAAAGCCGTGGCCTTCACCTCCGACGCGACGAATCGCTGGGGCGTGAACTGGCTCGGCTGGGAGGGCTACGACCGCTTCTGGGCGCAAACCATACGCTGGAGCCTTCGGGAGCTAACGCCGTCGGAATTTCGTGTAGAAACGCGGCGCGAGAACGGCCACGGTGTCGTTCGCATCGACGCCGTGGATGGCGAAGGCAACTTCATCAACTTTCTACGGCCCCGAGGCGTCGTCACCACGCCGGGCTTTGCGTCCCAGGAGATTGCGCTCACCCAATCCGGTCCCGGCATCTACGAAGGCACCTTTCCCATCGATGAGACGGGCATCTACATGGTCAACCTCACGTATGCCGACGAAGGGGGCGCGCAACGCATGATCCCCACGGGACTCGCCGTGGACTACTCGGCGGAATATGAATTCAGCTCGACCAACACGCCCCTCCTCGAAAAATACGCCCTCCTCGGCGGGGGGCGTCTTATGGACGACACCACCAACCCCTTTGAACACGATCTTGTGGCATCGGCGAATGTTTTCCCCATCTGGCACTGGCTCGCCGCCCTCGCGGCCTGCCTGCTTCTGCTGGAAATCTTCATTCGCCGCGTCATGATCTCCCCTGCCACGGTTTTCGCCCCTATATGGAAATTGTTCCATGCGCTGCCGGGACTAAAACGCCTGATACCTGCACCACCGGTGCGTCCTCAACCCGTGACGGGGGTGTACCGCGCGGCGGCCCAGGACTTTGACTACGGCACCGCCACCGAGACGCCTTCCTTTGGCACCGTGACGGAGCCATCCAGTGTGGTGTTGCCCACCGCCATGCGCACGGCACCCGAATCCGCGCGG
>JAJRPE010000191.1 GCA_024280935.1 Candidatus Hydrogenedentota bacterium | reverse complement strand
TGTTGGGGCCTTTCAGGCCGAATTGCCAATGCCCGTGGTCGTCCGTTGGAAAAAAATGGACTTGTGTTTTTTCGAGTGTCACTGCTAACTTGGTAATACTAAGGTGAGCTTCGCCCACAATCCAAAAACTTGCTTGCAGTATTCGCGCTCATGTCAACATCCGTAACCAACTGAAATATTGACTGTTACAGGAATTCCTGCTGGGATTCCCACAAACCTCCTCTTTTTTATAGGCCTTATTAAAGTGCTCGACAGTCCTAAGTTCTACGCTAGCTGACGATACTCAGAGTCCGTATTTTTCCTTGAGCAATGTCATATTCAGCTGCGTCATTTCTTCGACGATTTCTCTCAGCCGTTTGTAGTTGTCGGAATATTCTCTGGCCCTATCTTCGCGCTTTTTTCCCAGGTATATCAACTGGGTCTTTTTGTTCTTGTTGAGCGAGAGGTAGGGCTGCTTGTTTCTCGTGCCGATGACGACCACGCTTCCACGCATAACCGGCCCCAGCTCGCCCAGTTCCTTTTGAAGAGCCTTCACTCTTCTCTTCTTTTTGGCGAGTTCTCTCTTTTCCATGACACCTCCTTTTTGCTTGTGTTTTTGTGTCGATTAAGCTATGCTATATAGCATAGCTTAATGATTGCTGAATGTCAAGTAAAAGGAGATGCGAAGGTGATCGAATACATGAATGGCTTCATGGCGGCCATGCGCCCGGCGTTTAAGAGGGAGGCGACGTTTTCGTGGTTCGTCTGCGTTTTTGTGGGGCTGGTCCTCCGAAGAGACAACCTCGGAGTCACCTCCCTGGTGCGTGCGCTCGCACTGGGGCCGACCTGCTACAAGAGCCTGTTGAATTTTTTTCGCTCTTCGGCATGGCAGGTTGAGGGCCTCACGCAACACTGGTGGGACTGGTTGAAGAAGCAAGAGGTGGAGTACCGCGCCAACGGGCGCCTGGTGTTACTTGCCGACCACACCAAAACACCCAAGGACGGAAGAAAAATACCGGCAGTGAGCACCCTGCACCAGGATTCGGAAACGGCCTCCAAGCCCACCTTTTTCCGGGGACATCATTGGGGGTGCATCGCACTACTGGCGAAGTCGGCCCATAAGTGCTTCGCGGTGCCCCTGGAAGCCCGTATTCACGAGGGATTGGAACTCTTCGCGCAGTCCCAGGATGCCCTGCCAGCCAAGACGGTTTGCATGGTGCAAATGGCCAGGCAGGTCGTTAAGGATATGGGCCAAAGCGCCTATCTCGTTCTTGATGCCTACTTCTCCGTGGGGTCCGTTTTCAACACGGCTTCAGAAGAGCTCAATGGAATATCCAACCCCGTCCACATACTGACACGTGCAAAAAAGAACATTGTCGCCTATATGAACGCCCCCAGGAAGAAGAAGGGCAAACGAGGGCCGCAGAAAAAATACGGCAAAAAGCTCCAGCTCATGAAGCTCTTCGATTCCCGTCCGCACCACTTCAATACCGCCGAGGTCATGCTTTACGGAAAGCGGGAGAAAATCCGTTATCTCGTCCTGAATCTCCTATGGAAACCCGTCAAAGGCGAGATTCGATTTGTTCTCGTTGAGAGTTCCCGAGGGCGCATTATCCTGATGGCTTCTGATCTGGAAATGGAACCCCTCCTCGCCCTGGAACTCTACAGCCGACGCATCACCATCGAAGTCCTATTCGACACCCTCAAAAATACCCAGGGAGCCATGGGCTACCACTTCTGGTCCCAAAGCCTCAGACCCGCCTCGCGACGACCGCTCAAGAACGACGAGCAACCCAACGAAAGCACCAACATCGAGAACACACGAAAAACCCTTGGCGCGATTGAAAAATTCGTCAATATACATTTGCTGGTGACAGGCGTGCTGCAGCTAATGGCCATAAAGAAACCGGACGAGGCCAAAGAAAAAGCACGCTGTTGGCTGCGCACCTTCTCCTCAAAGACACCATCGGAATTTGTTACGCGAATCGCACTCGAAAATCTCCTCAACAGAAACCTGAGCGGTTTAGGAAAAGATACGATAACGCAGATAATTCAAAAAAAACAGATAGCCTATCCACCAATGTGGTATCGTGACGATGCTGCATGAAAAAAACTTGGGACTGTCGAGTTAAAGTGTAAGGCCTAATCTGGTCAGAACCCTTACTCTAACTCAGGCGACGCTTCGTTTGGCTAGTGCGTCCTCGACAACCTGGAAGAGCTGGGCCACATCGAAGGGCTTGCGCAGCACATCGCGTGATTTGGTGCCCCAACCCGTGCTAACGTCTACGTTGGAGTTCGGCCCCAACAGTATGATGACGGACAAGTTGGGCTTCTGCTTCTGGATCTCTTCCACGAGCGCCAGGGGCGTGTTCACCCCCTGAATGGCACCATCGAGCAGAATCAGGTCCACGGGGTTGGCGATGACCTCGGCCAAGGCCTCCAAGCCATCGGATGCCGTCCGAACGGCATACCCTCGATTTCGAAGGGCCTCCGCCAGCACATCACGCAACTCCGGGTCGCTGTCGACAAGAAGCAGTCGGTTTTCCTGCTCCATTCCTGAGCGTTCCGCGTCTTTCAGCGGGCTTTTCGCTCCATCCAATCGCACGGTTCCGTCCATCCCATCAGTCTTCGTCCCGGGACGGGCATTCCGTGTTGGTGCGTTCACGGGCCTTGTGACCGGTGGGGGATGAAGCGCTCTCTCCGCTCCCACATCAACCTTCAGCGCAGCCGCAACCTCGGGGGCCAGGGCGGGCGAATCATCGTGCCGTCCAGCGGCGGGTGCCGGGGCGGGTGCCGGGGCGGGTGCCGGGGCGGGTGCCGGGGAGGGAGCGCTTTGCGCCTCCTCAGCCTGAGCGGTTTTATCCCGGCTCAAGGCCCCGCCCTTTTCCATCGACACCGGCAACGTCACTGTACAGGTGGTGCCGGAACCCTCCTGGCTGTGAAGCGTAATCGTCCCTCGGTGGGCCTCGACAATGCCGTGGCAAACGGCCAGGCCCATGCCCGTGCCTTCGGTCCCGCTCTGCGTGGTGAAGAAGGGCTCAAAAACTTTGTCCATGATATCGGCGGCGATGCCCTGGCCCGTGTCAATAATCTGAATGAGTACT
>JAJRPE010000190.1 GCA_024280935.1 Candidatus Hydrogenedentota bacterium | reverse complement strand
GTGCTTGCGGTGTACTACTTGTGCGCGGTGTCGCTTCGCACATACAGAAGCCGTCGTGCGGCCCTGCTCCTGATTTGCTGTGGTACGGGCTTGGGCTGGGTGCTCTATGGCATCAATGGCCTCTTTGGCACGGACCTGGCCCTTTCCCTCGATACCCGGGGTGTGAGTATTTTCGGCTATCTCATGAACAAGCCCCACTTCATCCGTGCGGGGGCGTTCGCCGCGCTCCAATATGCCTGGTTCATTCGGGCCGATCAGACGGGGCAAACGCGCTTCTTCTGCTTGTCGGGCCTGGCGGCGGCGGGCCACAGTTTGATTCGACCGTACCAGGTGCCGGAGGCCTGCCTTTTCCTCGTGCTGTATTGGCTCCTGCGCTCCTGGCAAAGGCCGGGCCATGCATGCAGACTCGGTATGCAGGTACTTCTCGCCGCCGCGTGTCATGCGCCGCTCATCCTGTGGCACGTCGTGGTCTATCTCCAGAACCCCCTCGGCCTGGGGTCTTTCACCTCGTGGGACTCCCTGTTCCTGATTTCCCAGATATTTTGGCTGGGCGTGCCCTTCGCGGCAGTCCTGGCCCATGTCGTCGTTTCACTCAGCCAGGGCCGCCACCTTCGCCTATCTATGCCTGTGTTGGGCATCTGGCTGATCACCGCTTTCCTTTTGCTCCACAGCCACCCCTATTTTCGTTGGGGGGTGGAAAGTTACTTCGTGTGGGTCTTCGCGCCGCCCGTGCTCTTCGTCCAGTATGTGTGGCCGAGGGCAGAGGCCTGGCGGCGGATCTTGCGGTGGCCCCATTGGTTTCGTTACGTCACCGTGGCCGCAATCGTAATTGCCGCCGTCCCCGGGAATGCCCTGATATACGGGAAATTCTTCAACGACCTCCGCCACCCCGATCCGCCGTGGCAATACTACCTTTACAAAGAAACCCGCACCGCCATCGACTGGTTGGCACAACATGGAAGCGAAGGCGACGTGGTTCTGGCGAGCCACGACACCAGCCAGTTCATTCCCCGGTTGGCCAACCTGCGGGTAGTGACGGGCCAGGATGTGCTCACGGACAACTATACGGAACGCAACGGCCACATTCTGCGTTTTTTCCAGTCACCGGGGGATGAAGGTTTCAAGCAATGGCTATGCCGAGAAACAAGCACGACGTATATTTTTGTAGGACCTTTTGAGCGGGAGCTTGCGATAGAAAAATTCGCCGCCCTTCCATGGATGGAGCCGGTCTACAGCAGTGGAAAGGTTTCTCTCTTTGCAGTACGCCTGCCTTGACTTAGAAGTTTCATGGTGCCATATCCATAAGTTGTCGTGTTGACGCGGTTAAGAGTGCGTTCAATGTGGTGCTCAACGCTCGCCCCTTTTGCGTGAGTTGGTACTTTCTTTACGATGGAAGTTTCTTTATCAGCCCGTGAACACGCAGCAACCGAAGTTGTCGACTGACTTTTTTGGAACGTTGTAAACGGCATTCGAAAGCGGGGTGTCGGATCGAGACCGTCTTCTTGGGTTCCTTGGCTACCAAGCGATTCCCAATAGCCCGCGTAGCGGGTGACAGATTAAGGCCTGGGGTGAAGCGAGGTACGAGCGTAGCCCCAGGACCAATGTTGTACCTGAACCCCAAGCCCGCGAAGCGGGTGGCGGAAACCCATCAGTCCCACAGATACCGTTCATCGTATTCAACACTATGCTTTTCAAGCAGCCCGATGAATTCCTCCTGAAATGTCATCTCCTTGTGATGTTCCTCCTCGTTGAGATTGTATTGTCAATCCATTTTTACGGCCCTTGGTTGAAAACACCATGGGGTAGATGAGATTGCAATACGCTGAACCCATTTGGCAGCGCCTCTTGTGTGCCGGGTTTTACCAGACCAACCCGATTGTCCGTCACCCGCTACGCGGACTCTTTTTCGTTATTGCTATTCGCTTCCTGGGACTCCGCTCGTACCTCGCTACACCCCAGGCTTTAGCCGACATCCGCTTCGCGGACTATGCCATAGCCGATGGGATTTGTCCCGGGTAGGCCCGCAGGGCTTACCCGGGAAGTGTCTGCCGATAAAGAGGGGCCTATTTGTTCCGGAAGACCCCGGGTTTACACGGGTAAACCCTGCGGGCCTACCCGTGGCACCCAACGGTTTCTGTTTTTCGGCAGATAAATCCTTGGAACCGTTGGCGGCTCCTCGTCCTATTTGAGCGTGACGACGAGCTGGTCGCCTTCCACGGCGATGGAGTCGATATTCTCCATCATTTCCTGGAATTCGGGATCGGACATCATATCCTTGGCCAAGTTCTCTTGACGCAGCCCTTCCAATATTTCCGGTGGGGCATCCTCGCCTTTCATGCGGAAATTTTCGATGAAGACAAAAAGTCGCCCGTCGTTGGTCGATACGGAGAAGGTTGCGGAGCCGTTGGCATAACGGCCTTCCATGAAGGGCAAGGGTACTAAATCGCCCAGGCTGAAGCTCACTTCGCCTCGAATCTCATCATCTTCCACGGTCACGAAAACGGATTCGCCCAAGACGCGCGACGTGTCATTGGAGCGGAGCATGACATTAATTTCTTGTCCGCTAAAGGAAAAGGCCTTTTCGTCACTCGCACCGGACTTGACGGCTTCTGTAAAGCGCTCAAATTTTTCACTGGCTGCGGTCGTTTCTTCCTCGGTCATCACGACCTCGGGCAGGGGCCGGGGCTCGGTCTCCGTTATGGCGTTTAAGGCACCCATGCCCGCGTTGTAGGCCGCGTATGTTGCGATGCCGACACCGGCCACACCGATGACAAATACGATCAGGCAACCGATGATGCAGCCCTTCGCGTTTGAGCTGGATTTGGGTAATGGGGGGACGGAGTCTTGTGCCATGTTCATTCTCCTTCGGCGGGCGTTTTGCGCCGCACCTGTTTGTTGTTTCGTGAGCTTTTCGAGAAAATAACGCCCAGTGTGTACATGTATTAGCGCCTTATTCTTCAAGAAGGCGAAGAAAAGAAGAAAGCGCCACGTCATTCCCACGCACGTGGGAATCCAGAACGCGACAGGATCGCACCAAGTCTTCACTGGTTCCCCGCGTTCGCGGGGATGACGGTTTTGGGTTGTGGGCGAAGCTCAGCTCAGACCGGCGTTTCTTCATCCAAAATTGCGTTGACGTGTTGCACTTTTTCATCCATGGTCTGGGGCTTGTCTACCCGTGTTCCGAGTTTGATGGTGGTGCTGATGCGGGGGGCGCCCATGGCATGAACTTTATTGTGGCAGGCCTTTATGGCGGCCATGACGGTATCCCACTCTCCTTCGATATTGGTGCCGTAGGCGTGCAGACGAATCGAAAGGCCCGCATCGGTGAGAATTCGCTGGCAGGCCGCGATATACGGCGAGAGCGAGGTTTTGCCATTCATGGGGATGATGCACAGATCGACGATAACGTTCATGGCAACGCGCCTTGTCTGGTTGTGGATTCAGGAGTGTGGGCTTCATTCTACCCAACAGCACAGTGTGTTTTCCTCCTGCCGCCCCAATCAATACAACGGTTTTGGGTCTTCTATTCACCCCGTAGCACCGTTTCTGTGGCCGAAGCGCGTCTGCCAGGAATTCTAATGGTGAAAATGTGTTTGTTGTGGTAGGATCAGGGGTACAAACACTTGCAGAGAAGCGGCGTCAGGCAAGCCGCCCACGCGCCGTTTTCAACAGGCAGTAACAGGAGAATGGCTTATGGCAACTATTCGAGTTACCGGCGTTCAAATGGCAGTCGAGGCAAGCAAGAAAGAGAATCTTCCCAGAATTCTCGATCACATCAAGAAGAGCGATTGTGATTTCTTGATCTTTCCCGAGATGAGCCTCACGGGCTATAACAACGATTTCAGCGATTCTCGAACCGAGGAGGCCTGGCAACAAATCGCTACTGCATGCCGCCATTCCTACGTCACCGCCATCATTGGCACAGGCGCACGGATGGACGGTCACACGTATATTCAGTCGCGTGTCTACTCTGATGAGGGGGAGTTGTTGGGTACGCAGGAAAAAATCATTCCCACAGAAGAAGATCGCACCTGGTGCCGTCCCGGTGACGAGCTGCGGACCTTTCGACACGGCGACATCGACTTTGGTTGCCTTATCTGCAATGACCTTTGGGTTACCCCAGGTGCGGGGCCGTACCCGGATCGTCGGCTGAGTTATCAGTTGGGCCAGAAGGGCGTGAACATTATCTTTCACAGCGTGAATTCGGGCTGTGATCCCTTTTATGCCGATTATCACGAGGCCAACCTGAAGGTGCGTGCGAAGGAGAGCGGTTGCTATATCGTCACCGTGAATGCGGCCAGCAGCAACGGCCCTATCAATGCGCCCAGTGGTGTGGTATCGCCCGAAGGCGAATGGCTTACCCGGTGCGACCTGCAGGGCGAAGGCACCTATAGCTTCGACTTGGACACGGAGCTACTGTAGACCAGCATCAGCAAGAGATATATCAATGCCCCCGGCCTTGGCCGGGGGCGTTCTATTGGGAGGGGGGCCGCTCCTTCCTTCGGTAAGTGTTCACAACCATGGTCCTTAGCTTGAAAAACAACCTGCGGGTGCCACCCTTACACGGAGGAGCGAAGCGGGGGAGTTTAAGGGTGGTTTGTAGCATAGCCGTCCCGGCTGTGAAGCGCAGGTCATCTGGACACGTGTTACGCCAAGTTGATCTCGGGCAGAGTCGCCCACTACCATGCGGCGCCAACCCCGTTAAGGAATTCCGTTGCCCATGCCTACCATCAGCGCCGTGCTTATCGTAAGAAACGAATCCCAGAATATCGACGCCTGTCTGGCCGCATTGCGTCAGGTGGTGGATGAAATTGTGGTGGTTGACACCGGTTCCGAAGACGATACGCAGGAAAAGGCGCGGGCCTACACCGAAAATATTCATCGTATTGAATGGCACGACGACTTTGCCCAAGCGCGAAATGAAGCCCTCGCCTTTGCCACGGGCGACTGGGTTCTCTCCATCGACACGGATGAAGTGGTCCGGGAACCTACCGAGGCCCGTCGCCTGTTGCTGGATTTTATCCAGTTTCAGCCCCAGAGGACGGTGGGGACGATTCAGCATGTCAGTCCGACATGCCATGGCGCGGAACGAAGCGTTGTCACGGGACACGCAAAACGCTTTTTCCCCCGAATGGGCTTCCAATTCCAAGGTTTGATTCACGAGCAAGTGGTGGCGGACAACGGCATTGAGTCGATTGCTTCCACGGGCGTTATCGTGGATCACTCGGGCTATGACCAGTCTGGGGCGGATCCCAATCACAAGGCCCTGCGGAATATTCCGCTGCTGGTGAAGGCTGTGGCATCCCACCCTGAGGATGAGTACTACCACTACCAGCTTGGGCGCGCCCACTTCACGGTGCAACACTACGCCGAAGCCATCGTGGAACTGGAAAAGGCCCTGGCGCTGATCCAATTTGAAACGGATCAAGCGCCGACCGGTACGAAAGGCCCCGTATCCCGTGAAGTGCTCACCAACGCGATTGTCAGCCTGGCCTATTCCTACGCCAACAGCAATCGCCTGGCCGATGCGGAGGCCCTGCTGGGTGCCCATATTGGCCTGGCCCATATGGGCACGCAATGGGCGGATTTTTATCATGTCTGCGGCTATGTCGCGCTTATGCTGGGCGATGTGGAGCGGGCCAAGGCCGGGTACACCGAGGCGATGCGATGTGGGCCGATTCGTGAAGATGTGGCGGGCACGGGCAGCTATGCGAGCGCCTATCATTTGGGCCTGTTGTCCGAAGCCGAAGAGGATCTTGCCGGTGCCATCGGCAATTATGCCCGGTCCCTGGAGTTCAAGCCCGACTATGGACCGACGTTGGATCGATTCATTGACTTCATGGTGGAGAATGAATTTGGGGTCGCGCCCAGTATTCAGCGCTGGGCCGACCCCGCTGCCTTTCACCGTATGTGCCTGGGCAAGATGAAAGCCCATCTGGACGAGAACAGAATGAAGGAGGCGGAGTTTATTCATACGACCATTGGCCTCCTCGGTGTTGCGAATAAGCGTTTTGCCGGGGACCTCCCGGATAAGTGCCTGGCCCTGCGCCGCCAATATGGCATGGACTAGTGTTGGCTTTTTTGACCACAAAGAATTTGAGCAGCCATCGCCCGCAACCAAATTTTTCAGCCACAAAAGAACGCAAGGAGCGCAAAGAATAATTGTTCTTTGAGTTCTCTGCGTTCTTTTGCGGCCATTGTTTATTTTCTCTGTGACCTCTGTGTCTCTGTGGTGAATAAAAGTTCATGAAAAAGCCCACATTACTCGTAATAGGTACGTGTTCACAGGTAACTTTGGGTGCCACGGACAAGGGGTGATAGCCCTTGCCCGTGCTTGAAAAACATGTTCGTAGGACAAAGAGAAAGTTTTCGATCGCTCCTATATTCCCACACGGGTAAGCCCTGAGAGGCCTATCCGTGGCACCCGGAGCTTGTTTCTTATCGCCGGGGTCGTCCATCCCGTAAACGCTTACCATAATAGAAACCGCTATTGGCGGCAGGAGTGTATCCCATGACATCATTTCAACTGACCGACAAGGTAATTCTTGTAAACGGCGGCAGCCGGGGCATTGGCGAAGCCTTCGCCCGTGAATTCGCACGGCGCGGGGCCACCGTTATCGTGGCTTCCCGCAAGCAGGAAGGCGTGGATGCCGTAGCCGCATCCATCAATGCGGACGGCGGCAAGGCGGTGGGTATCGCGTGCCACACGGGTGATCCGGCGCAAATCGACGCGCTGTTCAACCGTATTGAGGCCGACTACGGTCGTCTCGATGGCTTGGTAAACAATGCCGCGACGAACCCTTATTTTGGACCTTTTATCGACGCCCCGGAATCGGCCTTCGACAAGACCTTCGAGGTCAATGTGAAGGGCTATTTCATGATGGCCCAACGCGCCGCCCGGTTGATGGTGAAAAATGAGGGCGGGGGTTCCATTCTCAATATTGCCTCCATCGAAGGGATCAGTCCGTCCCCCATGATGGCGATTTATTCCATGAGCAAGTCGGCGGTTATCATGTTGACCAAGGCCATCGCCAAAGAAATGGGTGGCGCAAATATCCGCTGCAACTGCATTTGCCCCGGACTTACCGAGACGAAATTTGCGAAGGTGCTCATCGACACGCCCGAGATTCGCGACGAGCAAGTGGGGAAGACTCCCCTGGCCCGCCACGCCCAGCCGGAGGAAATGGTGGGCGCCGCAGTGTATCTCATGTCGGATGCGTCGAGTTTTACCACGGGGTCTATTTTGACCGTCGATGGCGGAGCGATTGTGTAGAGGAGCCGGACATTCCTCTTCGGTGCAAAGGGGGGGCTTTCAGGAGCGCGGCCAGCGACTGTAGAAAAGATGGCACAGCTCCTCTTCATCACGGACCATGCTCCCGCCCCACACATAAGAGTTTTCGTCGGAAAGCTTCGCCGTCGCCGGCACGGGCGCGAGCCTGGCCGCGAAGTCCAGCGCGTTGTCAGCGGCGACCAAAGAAGGCGTTAGAAACAATAAGACGGGTGTGATGAAGAACGAATACCGCACAAAATATTTCATTGTTTTATCCTGTCGTTTTACATTTTCTGGCACCGCGCTTATCCGCAGTGGAGACCAAGGGAGTCCTCTTTTCCATCCCATTATCCCCCGCCCATAGCCGTCATGCCAAGTAGATTCAGCATTAGGATGGCAGCCTGCTACGCGACGATCCGGCCCCTTGCATCCCCGCCAGCCTTATGGCAGGATAAACCTGTTCGGGGGAACACCAACCTTCCCTCCCCACGGAAAGGATATCACCATGCGATTGCCCGCGATGCTATGCCTCACCCTCCTGCTTGCCACCACCGCCATTGCCGATCCCTGGCAGGAGGCCGAACGCAATGGCGAAGAAGCACGCGATTCCTTCCTCGCCTGCGCCCGCTTTGTCGATGGCTGGCTGCAACACGCCGACCCGATCTCGGGCCTAATCCCCCGGAATCTCAGTCGCGACTTCTACTGGAATGCCCGCGATTCCGCAGCGGACAACTACCCATTCATGGTGCTCTCCGCCTTCTACACCAACCGCCCGCTCTATGAAGGACGCATGCACGACATGCTCCGAACGGAGCAACGCCTGTGCAACCGGGTGGGGCAATTGCCCGATGATTTTCTTTTCAGCACCCAGGCCTTCCGCACGGAAAAACCTGACATGGGCGCCATCATCTTCGGGGCCAGCGAGTATGTGAAGGACGGACTCCTGCCCCTCAATGAACTCCTCGGACCCAGCCCCTGGACCGACCGCATGATCGGCCTCCTGGATGGGATCTGGGAGCACGCCGAAATAGACACGGAAGTCGGCAAGCTGCCCTCCATCTCCCACGAGGTCTGCGGTGAACTTATGCAAGGGCTGTCGCGCGCCTATTGGATGACTGGCAACAAAAAATACCGCGACTGGGCCTACCAGATCGCCGCCTACTTTCTTGAACACCATTCCCCCATCGAAGCCGAAGCCCTCCGCCTCGACGACCATGGCTGTGAGGTCATCGGCGGTCTTTCCGAGGCCTACTACATTGCGGCCCGGGAAGATCCCGAACGCCACGCACGCTGGAAACCCGAAATGCACCGCATCCTGGACCGTGTCCTCGAAGTCGGACGGGACGAGAACGGCCTCCTCTACAACAAGGTCGACCCCCGTGATGGAAAAATCCTTGATGAGGAGCGGACCGATAACTGGGGTTACAACTACAACGCCTTTCTCGTGGTCGCCCAACTTGATGATGCCCCGCGCTTCAGCGAAGCCGTCACCTTTGCTCTCAAGAATCTCATGGTCAACAAAGACTATCCGTGGGAAGGCGATATCGCCGATGGCATCGCCGACTCCCTCGAAGGCGGCCTCAACCTCATGAATCGCTTGCCGGAACCTGCCGCCGCCGAATGGGCCGACCACATGGGCAAGCGCCTCCTCGCCAAACAGCGTGACACGGGCGTTATCGCCGGGTGGCACGGCGACGGAAACTTCGCCCGCACCGCCCTCATGTACGCCCTCTGGAAAACCCAGGGCATGTACCTGGAGACTTGGCGCAATGATCTTCGCCTGGGCGCGGTGTCCGACGGGGAAGGCGGGGTCTATGTCACCATCACCTCCGAATGGCCCTGGGAAGGCAAGATCCGCTTCGATGTCCCCCGCCACAACGAGTACTTCAATATGCCCGACGATTATCCGCGTCTCAACCAATTCCCGGAATGGTTCACGGTAAAGGCGGAGGATAGTTTCGTCCTCGACGGAAAGCCCGTATCGGGAGGGACCTTGCGCGATGGCATCCCAGTGAAGACCGATAGCAAAACACCACTACGACTGCGGATAACGCGGTAGCGGAATAGTATGGTAAACGTTATCCTCAAAAAGTAACCTTCGGGTGCCACGGGTAGGCCTCTCAGTGCTTACCCGTGTAGTTTCTATCGATGAGGGGAGCAGACCAGATTCAAAGACAGCGCATCTTGCACGGGTAAACCCTGCCGAGCCTACCCGTGGCACCCGCCGGTCTTCTTGTCGACTATCATTGCCCGTGCCGTGAATGCCTACTTGGAAAAATAAAATCCCCACCCCCCACCAAGCTGATCAACCTTGACAAGCACGGTGTTCTTCCCCTGCTTCAAGGACAGCGTCACTATTTCCTGACCCGGTGCAGCCGTCCGGCTGGCTTTGCTTTCAAACAGCAGTTCGCCATTCAACCATAGCTTGATGCCATCGTTGCTGCCAAGACCCACGCTCATATCGGTGTCTTGCGCGACTTCAAATATCCGATACGCGTACGCCACGCCCTCGTCGGCGGGACTCATGAGCTTCGCAAAATCGATGTAGGCGTTGAGTTTATTTTCATAGGCCGCCCACGGGAGCATTTTTCCGCCAACCCCAGCATAGTTCCCGGTAGCATCAAAGCCCTTTTCCGGCGGATAGATGGTGTCATAGCCCCGGCGGTCGGTATTATCGAAGGGACCAATAATCCACCAATCGGTCACAAAATCCGGGGCATTTTCCACACGGGCAACAAATTCCACAATCGCCTCTTCGCCGAAACCTTCGCCCAGTTGCTTAATCTTATGATCGGCGACAATACGCTGAAATTCGACAAGGACCGCAGGCATCTCGGCATCACTGAGATAGGCCCGCCCACCGATGGCGAAGAAGCAAAGCCGTGCGTAATGGATGGGCAGATGGGCGAGTTCAACGCGCCGGAGTAAGGCCGGATCGGATTGCGCCGCAGCCTCGGCCTTGCGAAAAATGGCTTCTGACTGCGCAATAAACTCGGGCGTAATATAGGTCAGCTCGTCGGGATTGGTGAAGATACTGAACGTTATCTCTTGAGGCTTCACGGCGGCATGGGCAAGCTGGATATATTCGGCGATGAAGGGGGCCACAGGGCCATAAACGTTCTCCACAAACTCATCAATGAGCGCCCACCCATCCTGGTAGGGATCCCACATGAGCTGGGCGAAGACCCAGGCACGCAGGGCGGAAAACTCACCGCCGCCCGCCTCACGCACATTGCTTCCTTGCGCGAAGAGTCCGGTGCAGTTACGTTCGGCATAGAAACGCGGATGGTTGATGACGGATTCAAAATTGGGATAGGGAATGAGGTAGTGGCGAAAGTCGGTGAAGTAGTCCCAGATGGTGATGGAGTCGGTGATCTTGCTCCACCCTTCGAGGCGCTCCACAAAAGGCAAATGGTCGTCGCACTGCCCGATGGCATGGGCCGAGCAGTAGGCGTAATGACACATGCGAATCGTGACATTGGGGCGGGGCTTGATGGTCTTCGGCGGCACCTCGGAGTACACATAGGCCAGGGTCTGAAGGCGCACCTCCGGGTGTTTCTCGGCGACCACATCGGCAATCTGATTTACAAAGTTCAGCACCGTACCCGATTGACTTCCCTCCGCTTCGTCCAGTGCTGCGCAGTTCTCGCATTCGCAAAAGCCATAGCCGTCATTCTGATCAATCGAAAAAACATCGGCCTCCGGGTGCTCCTCAATCCAGCGCAACACCGATGCCGTCGCAATGCGCACCACCTCCGGGTTGGTCAGGCACAGTTGGGCACCGAAGTGCTTGTTCTGCCGTTTTCCATCCACCAGTGAAAAATATTCCGGGTGCTCTCCAAAATATTTTTCCACCGGCACCAGGCGGTTAAAGGTGTGGACAAAGGGGTACATGATGAAGCTGCCCCCCATGTTTTCCGGCACGGGCACCGTGGACGGATTTAGCCGATTGTGTACGGCAAAGTGGGTGTCGTAGGCCTCCTTGTACCACGGCTCACGGCTCGCAAAGGCCGGGGCCTGGCGATCCGGGAGGTTGCCCAGTTGCAAGGTGGCGGCCCTGGGGATTTTTGTCACCTCCTTCGTATACCAACGACACCCGAAGTGATCCTTGAGTAATCCGATCACCCCATAAAGAGTGCCCCGGGGCTGCCCACCCGCGATAAGCAGTCCATCACCCACACGTTGGATGATGTACTCTTCCTTGCCGAAAGATGCCGGTTTCAACGCCCCCAGCAGCGTGGGGGGCACGTTCTGAAAGCCCACATAAATCAGTTTTCCGTCGGGCGTGGCCTCATGCACGATGGGCAGGGTAGCCCCGCTGATTTGTGCGATATAGGTCTGCAATTCCCGTGCCGCAAACTGCTCCGTCTTCGTCGCCGATGGGGAGGAGTAGATCTGATAGTCGCTCCTTCCCCCGTCCACGAGTTGCGCAGAAACAGGAAGGCACGCGAGGAACATCCATGCCATCGTCCAGGTGCAGAGGGTGTTGCGGCATCGTCGCAGCATCGTATTAACTCCTTCTCGTTCGTGGGTTCTTCGTAACAAAGGCTTGCCCCGTACCATTGTTCACCTTATCAACCGTCTCCCGCAAGTACCTCGCATCTCGGAATCACGCAATACGTCCGACAGGTTTACGTTCGGCTCGTTGATATAGGAAGGCCGACTCACCTACCATGACCCTCTTGAACAGGACCACGGAACCCACCCAGGACCGGAGCCATCAGCATGAACACAAAACAACCATTCGCGCTCAGTCGCAGACAACTCCTGGTTTCCGCCGGTGGTGTTGCCGCAACGATGCTCGCTGGGCCAGCAAGCTGGGCCGCCGCCATGCCCGAGGTGAAGGCACCCCGGTCGACCGCCGGCGATAGCATCCACGAACCCAACTGGGACGAACGCCTCACACTCACCGTGGGTCCAAACAAAGCCGACATCGTTGGAAGCGGAGACAAGGCCATTCAGGCCGCCGTTGATTACGTGGTCCGCCTCGGCGGCGGTACGGTCCACGTGCTTCCGGGCACCTATCGACTTCGCAATTCCATATTCCTGCGCAAAGGGGTTCGCCTCCTTGGCAGCGGCACGGACTCCGTGCTATTCAAGGAACCCTCCCACGAGACCGTGTTGGCGGCCGACTCGGATTGGTTTGACCAGGAGGTGACGCTGGATAGCGCCGATGGCTTCCAGGTGGGTGATGGCGTTATCCTGGAAACAAAGAACCCTCATACCAACGGCACGGACGTGTTGCGCCGGACCCTCGTCGCACGAAGCGGCAATCGCTTTAAGCTGGACAAGGCCCTCCGCAAGAATTTCTGGACCATGATGGCTCCCACAATTTCGTCGCGCTTCCCCATGATTACAGCCGAAGAAACGTCGGGCTTTTCTGTGGAAAACATCGCACTGGACGGCAACCGGAATAACAACGCGAACATAAACGGCAACCACGCTGGTGGACTTTGGTTTCAGGATTGCAGCGATATCTCACTGAGCGGCTTGGACGTGCGCAATTACAATGGCGACGGCATCAGTTTCCAAATCTGCCACGATGTCACGGTGGAAGGATGCGAAGTCCACAACAACGCGGATCTCGGCCTGCACCCCGGTTCGGGCGCTCAGCGTCCCCGCCTGCGCAACAACCGTGTTTCTGGCTCCAACATCGGCATCTTTTTCTGCTGGGGCGTCAAGTATGGCCTGGCGGAAGGCAATCAGGTTTCGGAATGCAACTACGGTGTTTCCATCGGCCACCATGACGACGAGAACCTGGTCATCAACAACGACATTCAGAACAGCCACATCAGCGGTCTCGTTTTTCGGCCCGAGCGCGGCGAAGGCTTCACCGCCAAAGGCAATCGCATCGAAAACAATCGAATCATCGATAGCGGCGGCGATACAGGCATTGCGGTGGACAGCCAAGGCGTTACGGCCAACAACAGCTTAGTCCGCAACACCATCAAAGAAACCCGAGGTCCGGCGGAACGCACCGGCATCAAGCTGGGCGAAGAAGTCGGTGCCATGGATCTGGTGGAGAACACCATCGAAGGCTTCGCCACGGCCATCAACGACCTGAGAACAGCATAAAAAAGGAGTAAGCATTCACGGGCAAAGGGGGTTGGGCTTTCCAGCCCGACATAACGCGCACAGTGGGTGTCGAAAACGCACGTAGTGTTCGTGGTGATACGTTGATTTCCCAAGACGGGGTATAGTGTTTTTCCGCTCAAATCTAAAGCAGCTACAT